>JBBSMD010000041.1:0-15712 GCA_038233355.1 Propionibacteriales bacterium | reverse complement strand
TTGGGCATCACCGGCACCTCGCGCCGGGGGGTGGTCGCGATGTCGATGATCGCGAAGATCACCAGACCCAGCGTCAGGACCACCAGCAGCACCTTGCCCACGCGTACAGGGTAGGTCGATCCCGGCGGGAGTGGGTGGCCGGATGGGTCTCGTCTTCGTGTCAGTGCCGGGCGGGCGCCGTGGCACGCTGGCCGGATGGGCGATCTGGTGCGGCTGGACGACGTCGAGGCGGCTGCTCGACGGATCGCCGGTCGTGTGCTCCGTACCCCGCTGCTGGAGCTGCCCGGCGGTCTGTGGCTCAAGCCCGAGTCGCTCCAGCCGACCGGGGCGTTCAAGCTGCGAGGCGCCACCAACGCGGTGGCCCTGCTCGACCCGGGGCAGCGGGCGCGGGGCGTGCTCACCCACTCTTCGGGCAACCACGGGCAGGCGCTGGCCTACGCCGCGGCCCGATCCGGGATCGCCTGCACCGTGGTGATGCCGCGGGGCGCCTCACCGGTGAAGGTCGCCGCGACCCGGCGGTACGGCGCGCACATCGACGTCGTCGACGAGGCCGACCGCATCGCCCGGGTGGAGCAGCTCGCGGGCCAGACCGGTGCCGAGGTGGTGCCGCCGTACGACGACGCACGGATCATCGCCGGCCAAGGCACCGTCGGTCGCGAGGTGGTGCACGACCTGCCCGACGTCGGCACGGTGCTGGTCCCCGTCGGTGGTGGCGGTCTGCTCAGCGGGGTCGCGGTCGCGGTCAAGGCGCTGGCTCCAGATGCACGGGTGGTCGCGGTCGAGCCGGCGCTCGCCGGGGACCTGGCCGAGGGCTTCGCCCGCGGCGAACGGGTGCGCTGGCCGGCCGAGCTGACCACGCGTACGAGTGCCGGCGGCCTGCACGCTCAGTCGGTGGGTGCGCTGAACTGGGCGCACGTGCAGGCCTACGTCGATGACGTCGTCACGGTCACCGAAGCCGAGATCGCGGCCGCCGTCGGGTGGCTGGCGAGGTCGGCGCGGCTCGTGGCGGAGCCGAGCGGCGCGGTGGCCACCGCCTGGTGGCTGCGTGACGCCGCGGCGGTCGGGCCGGGACCGGTCGTGGCGATAGTCTCGGGCGGCAACATCGAACCGGCCGAGCTGGTGCGGCTGCTGGCCGGCTGAGCGGCCGGCAGGCGTCACTGGGTGGCTGTGGTGCCGCTCGCGGTTGGGCCGGGGTGGCCCCGGTCCAGTAGGTCCGTACCGGGGCCACCCCGGCCCAAGGAGCAGTCGTGCCGGGGCCACCCCGGTCCAATCGCCGGAGCCACCCGGCGACCAGGGCCGACTCGGCGCCACCACGACTCACCCGCTCGCCGCGCGTACGCTCGTGCGGGTGCGAAGTGTCCTCGCCTACACCGCGGCCAGGCTGGCGCTGTTCCTCATCTGCTGGGCGCTGGTGTGGGCCGTGGCCTACCCGGTGGCGGGGTGGCGCTGGAGCCAGTCGACCGGGCTGCTGAGCGCGCTGTTCGCGCTGGTGATCTCCTCGCTGCTGTCGCTGCTGCTGCTCGCCCGGCAGCGCGAGGTGGTGGCCCGCAAACTGCAGGAGCGGGCCCGCCGGGTGAGCACCGCCCTCGCCGAGAGCCGCAGCAAGGAAGACGTCGACTAGCCGAGACCGAGACCGAGCGCGATCCCGGTCGCGTACACCAGCTCGGCGAGCCCGGTGTCGCGCAACACCGGCACGAGGGCCAGCCCGCTCGCACCCGACCGCACGACGCGCAGCGCCCGGGCGGCCGGCAGCACGAACAGTCCACCCACCAGCACCCATGGCGTCGCCGCGACGAGCGCCAGCAGGCAACCTGCCGCCAGCGCCAGCAGCCCGGCGAACAGCCAGCGCGTCCGGGCCGCGCCGAGCAGCACCGCGAGGGTGTGCTTGCCCGCCGAGGCGTCGGTGGGTACGTCGCGCAGGTTGTTGGCCACGAGGATGGCCGTGGCCAGCGCACCCACCCCGATCGCGGCCACCGCGGCCGGCCACGTCACCCGGCTGGCCTGGGTGTAGGTGGTGCCGAGCACCGCGACGAGGCCGAAGAACACGAACACGGCCACCTCGCCGAGCCCGCGGTAGCCGTACGGCCGCGCACCGCCGGTGTAGCCCCACGCCGCCAGCACCGCGACGGCGCCCAGCGCGAGCAGCCACCACGCCGAGGTTGCCGCCAGCACGAGACCGGCCAACGCGCCGACACCCAGCGCGATGTACGCCGCGGTCCGGACCGTCGCCGGCGCGGCCAGCCCCGACCCCACCAGCCGGACCGGTCCCACCCGGGTGGCGTCGGTGCCCCGCACCCCGTCGGAGTAGTCGTTGGCGTAGTTGACCCCGACCTGCAGCGACAGCGACACCACCAGGGCCAACAGCGCCTTCCACCACACCGCCTCGTCGACCGCGGCGGCGGCGCCGGTGCCGGCGAGCACCGGAGCGACCGCGGCGGGCAGGGTGCGCGGGCGCGCACCCTCGACCCAGTGCGCGAGGGAGGCCATGAGGTCGAAGTCTCCCAGGCCCCGCCTAGCCTGGCCGCCGTGACCTCGAGCGCCCGGCTCCGCCCGCTCACCGGGTCGCCACTCGAGCTGTACGACCTGCTGCGTCGCTGGTGGCACGACCCCGACGGACCGGTGGTCGTACGCACCTCCGGCAGCACCGGTGAGCCCAAGGACGTCGTGCTGCCGGCGGCCGCCGTGCGTGCCTCCGCCGTCGCCGCCCAGCGGCGGCTGGACGGTCCGGGCCGCTGGCTGCTGGCCCTGCCGCCGACGTACGTCGCCGGCCTCGGTGTGCTGGCGCGCTCGGTGCTCGCCGACCACCCCCCGGTGCTGGTCGACGGCTCCCTCGCCGACGCCGCGACCGCGATGACACGCGCCGCGACCAGCCCCTGCTACACCGCGCTCGTACCGACCCAGCTGCACCGCCTCGCAACCGCGGGCCGGCTGTCGTCGCTGCGTGGCTTCACCGCGGTGCTGGTCGGAGGGGCGGCGCTGCGGCCCGACCTGGCCGAGCAGGCGGCCGCGGCCGGCGTGCGGCTGGTGGCGACCTACGGCGCCAGCGAGACCTGCGGCGGCTGTGTGTACGACGGCGTGCCGCTGGACGGCGTCGGCGTCCGGCCGGGAGTGGACGGGCGGGTGCACCTCGCCGGACCGGTGCTCTTCGAGCGCTACGCCGGCCGGCCCGATCTCACCGCGCGGGTGCTGCGCGAAGGATGGTTCGCCACCGACGACCGCGGGCTGATCGACGACGACGGCCGGTTGCGGGTGCTCGGTCGCCTCGACGACGTCGTGGTCAGCGGCGGGGTCAACGTCTCACTCCCGGCCGTCTCGGCCGCCCTGCGGGGCGTACCCGGGGTCTTTGACGCGGCCGCGGTCGCCGTGCCCGACGCGGAGTGGGGCCAGCGCGTCGTCGCGGTCGTGGTTGGCGCGGTCGAGCTGGCAACGGTGCGCGAGACCCTGTCGCTGCCGCGGGCGTGGTTGCCGCGAGCACTCGTGCGGGTCGACGCGATGCCGCAGCTGGCCACCGGCAAGGTCGACCGGGTCGCACTGCAGACGCTCGCGGAGCGGGCGTGAGCCCCCCGCTCGCGTGGCAGGCGTTCGCCGTTCCGCTGCGGACCCGCTTTCGGGGCATCACCGTGCGCGAGGGGATGCTGGCACGCGGCTCGGCCGGGTGGGCCGAGTGGAGTCCCTTCCTCGACTACGGCGCAGCCGAGGCGGCCACCTGGCTGGACGCCGCGTACGAGGCGGCCCACGAGCCCTGGCCGGAGCCGCTGCGCACCTTGGTGCCGGTCAACTGCACGGTGCCGGCGGTGGCAGCGGACGAGGCGGCCGCGACGGTGGCGCGCTCCGGCTGCCGTACGGCGAAGGTGAAGGTCGCCGAGCCGGGGCAGTCGCTGGCCGACGACCTGTCCCGGGTCGCCGCCGTACGAGCGGCACTGGGCACATCGGGTCGGGTGCGGGTGGACGCCAACGCTGCGTGGGACGTCGACACCGCCGTGGCGTCCGTACACGCCCTCGACCGGGCCGCCGAGGGGTTGGAGTACGTCGAGCAGCCGTGCGCCGACGTCGACGACCTGGCCCGGGTGCGCCGCCGCGTCAACGTGCCGGTGGCCGCCGACGAGTCGATCCGGCGCGCGGCGGACCCGTACCTGGTCCGTGACCGCGAGGCCGCCGACATCGCGGTGCTCAAGGTGCAGCCGCTCGGCGGGGTGCGGCGCTGCCTGCGGATCGCCGCCGACATCGGTCTGCCGGTCGTGGTCTCCAGCGCGCTCGAGACCTCCGTCGGGCTCGCCGCCGGGGTCGCGCTCGCGGCGGCGCTGCCGACGCTGCCGTACGCCTGCGGGCTGGCCACCGCGGCGCTGCTCGAGCACGACCTCGTCACCGACGGCTTCGTGCCGGTCCAGGGCATGCTGGCCGTGCGCCGGCCCGACCACGTCACGCTCCCGCCGGTGCCGGCCGACCTGCAGAGCCGGTGGTCACAGCGGCTCGCCGCGGTCGAGCGGGTGCGCCGTTGAGGTAACTTTGGGCTGCCCACACAGTGGAGCCTCCCCCGAAGCCTCAGTAAAGGACCGGACCACGGACGTGCGCCGAACGCTCTCGTGAACCCGTCTACTGTGCTGGCCCGGGTGCTGGTCGACGAGCTCGTCCGGGCCGGGGTGCGCGAGGCCGTCCTGTCACCGGGGTCTCGCTCGGCCCCCCTGGCGATGGCGCTGCACGACGCCGACGCCGCGGGGGAGCTGCGGCTGCACGTGCGCGTCGACGAGCGGAGCGCCGGGTTCCTCGCGCTCGGTCTGGCCCGGGGCGGCCACCGGCCCGTACCGGTGGTGACCACGTCGGGCACGGCGGTGGCCAACCTGCACCCTGCCGTCCTCGAGGCCCGGCACGCCGGGGTGCCGCTGGTCGTGGTCTCCGCGGACCGCCCCCACGAGCTGCGCGGTACGGGCGCCAACCAGACCACCGACCAGGTCGGGCTCTTCGGCTCCGCTGCGGTGTGGTTCGCTGACGTGCCGGCGCCCGCCGTCGTACCCGCCGACGGTGCGGCTTGGCGTTCGCTGGTCTCCCGTGCCCTCGCCGCCGCCGGGGGCGCCCCCGGTCCGGTGCACGTCAACGTGGCGTTGCGTGAGCCGCTTCTGCCCGGCGCCGCGGTCGACCTGCCGGCAGGCCTGCGCGGACGCGCGGACGGCGCCCCCTGGACCCGGCTGGCCGAATCTTCGGTCGGTACGCCCGTCGAGCTGTCCCTCGGCCCACGCACCGTCGTGGTCGCCGGCGACGACGCCGGCCCGCCGGCCCGCCTGCTCGCCGAGGCGGCCGGCTGGCCGCTGCTCGCTGAGCCGACCTCGGGCGCACGCACCGGCGCGGCCCCGCTGGCCACGTACCGGCTCCTGCTCGAGCACCTCGGACCGCAGGTCGAGCGGGTGGTGGCGTACGGGCACCCGACGCTGTCCCGGCCGGTGAGCCGGCTGCTGGCGCGCACCGACGTCGAGGTGGTCGTGGTCAGCGACCGCGCCGCGTGGCCCGACGCCGGCTCGGGCGCCTCCCACGTGGTGCCGGCCGTCACGGTGCCCGGGCGCGACGACCCGGCCTGGCTGCAGACCTGGCGGCAGGCCGACGCGGCTGTCAGGCGGACGTTGCACGACCTGCTCTCCGCCGAGCCGTTCGGTGGGTTGCATGTGGCCCGCGAGCTTTCCTCGGCGCTGCCCGCTGGCGGGCTGCTGTTCGTGGGGTCGTCGCAGCCGGTGCGCGACCTCGACCTCGTGGCGGTGCCGTACCCGGTCGGGGAACGGCGCATGGTGACCGCCAACCGTGGTCTTTCCGGCATCGACGGGGCGGTGTCGACCGCGGTGGGCCTGGCGCTCGGCCGGCGCTCCACGCGCTCGCTCGCCCTGCTCGGCGACCTCACGTTCCTGCACGACCGCAACGGCCTGCTGATCGGCCCGGCAGAGCCGCGTCCGGACCTCACCCTCGTGGTGGTCAACGACGACGGCGGGGCGATCTTCTCGCTGCTCGAGCCCGGTGCCCCCGAGCACGCCGCCGCGTTCGAGCGGGTCTTCGGCACGGCGACCGGCGCGGACCTGGCCGCGACGTGCGCCGCCACCGGCGTACCGCACCGCTGCGTCGGCGACGTCGCCGAGCTGGGCGCGGCGCTGGCCGACCCGCGGCCGGGGGTCGAGGTGGTCGAGGCGCGGGTCGACCGCTCCGGGCGCCGCGACCGGGATGCGCGGCTGCGCGCCGCCGTCGCGGCCGCGCTGGCCTGAGCCGCCCGCTCAACAGCCCAGCGCGTCGCGTACGGGCACCAGCTTGGCCTGCGCCTCGGCCAGCTCGGCCGCGGCGTCCGAGCCGGCGACGATCCCGCAGCCGGCGAACAGCCGCACCCGCGAGTCGGCCACGCTCGCGCAGCGCAAGGCGATGCCGAGCTCGCCGTCCCCGGTGGCGTCCACCCACCCGACCGGACCGGCGTAACGCCCGCGGTCCATCCGCTCCAGCTCCGCGATCGTGTCCAGCGCCAGACCGGTGGGCGTACCACCCACCGCGGCCGAGGGGTGCAGTGCCGCGGCGAGATCCAGCACCGCCGTGGCGTCGCGGGTGTCGACGACACCGGTCACGTCGCTGGCCAGGTGCATCACGTTGGGCAGGTGCAACACGTACGGCGACTCCGCGACGTTCATCGACGCACAGTGCGGTTCGAGCGCCTGCGCCACCGAGCGCACGGCGTACTCGTGCTCCTCCAGGTCCTTGCTGCTGCGGGCCAGCGCCGCGGCCAGCGCGAGGTCGTGCTCGTCGTCACCGGTGCGCCTGATCGTGCCGGCCAGCACCCGAGACGTCAGCAGGCCACGTTCGCGCCGTACGAGCAGCTCCGGCGTCGCGCCGACCAGGCCGTCCACGTGGTAGGTCCAGCAACCCGGGTACGTCGCGGCCAGCCGCCGCAGCGGCCACCGCACGTCGAGCGGCTCCTCGGTGAGCGCCATCAGGTCACGCGCGAGCACCACCTTCTCGAGCCGGGTGGCCCCGATGCGGGCGACGGCCTCGTCCACCTGCAGCTCCCACTGCGCACCCGACATGGCACCGTCGGCGTAGCGCAGCCCGACCGGTGCGGGCGGTGCCGGCTGCGGCCGCAGCACCGGACTCGGCGGCACCCCACCGGTCGAGACGGTGGTCACCCACCACACCGGCCGCCCGGCGTGCACTCGGTGCCCGACGAGCACCCGCGGCACGACGAGCACCGACGACTCGGCCGAGGAGTCGGCGAAGGTGAAGGCGGCGAGGGCCACGAGCCCCGAGCCGGGCACGCGCACCTCGTCGCGGACCAGCGCCGCTCGCGCGACAGCGGCCCACCAGCCGGCCGCCTGCTCGATGCGGTCGGGACCGCCCACCTCCGTACGCGCCGCAACCCCCCAGCCGACAAGACCTTCGCCGCGCCGCACCCAGGCCAGCGGCGCGTCGCCGGGAAGCAGGTCGACGAGGTCTCCAGGGTCGGGCACCGCCACGGTCCGCACGACCAGCGGCTGCGGGCCGGGGGCGTCGTACGCGGCGGTGGTCACGACCGACCAGGGTACGGCGGCTGCCGCCGCCTCCCGGCGGCACCGTGCGAGGCTGGGAGCCGTGAGCCGCGCCGACCTCGCCAAGCAGCCGCACGAGGTCGCGCACATGTTCGACGACGTGGCGCGCCGCTACGACGTCACCAACGACGTACTGTCCCTCGGCCAGGACCGGCGCTGGCGTGCCCACGTCGTCCGTGCCGTCGCGGCGCAGGCCGGGGAGCGGGTGCTGGACCTCGCGGCGGGCACCGGCACCTCGAGCGCGCCGCTTGCCGTCGCTGGCGCCACCGTAGTGCCCTGCGACTTCAGCCTCGGCATGTTGCGCGTCGGCCGGCGCGCCCGACCGGGGCTGCCCTTCGTCGCCGGCGACGCCGTCTCGCTGCCCTTCCGCGACGCGGTGTTCGATGCGGTCACCACCTCCTTCGGCCTGCGCAACGTCGTCGACCCCGCCGCGGCGCTGGCCGAGATGCTGCGCGTGACCCGGCCCGGTGGCCGGCTGGTGGTGTGCGAGTTCAGCCACCCGGTCTGGCGGCCGTTCCGGACGCTGTACGTGGAGTACCTGATGCGGGCGCTGCCGCGCGTGGCCCGGGCCGTGTCGTCGAGCGCCGACGCGTATGTCTACCTCGCCGAGTCGATCCGGGCGTGGCCGGACCAGGCCGGGCTCGCCGACCGCATCGCGGCCGCCGGCTGGGCCGAGGTCGGCTGGCGCGACCTCACCGGCGGCGTCGTCGCGCTGCACCACGCCGTACGCCCGGGCCGGTGATGTGGTCGCATCGCTGCCGGTGACCTCTGCACTGGGTGGCTCTGGTGCCGACCGGGGTTGGTTCGGGGTGGCCCCGGTCCAATCGGACGGAACCGGGGCCACCCCGAGCCAAAGCCCGCCGAACCGGGGCCACCCCGAACCAGTGCGGGCGGCCACGGGTCGCCGCGGGTGGCGCGGGGGCCTAGGATGAGAGCGACCGCTCGTGAAAGCGTTCACGAGCGGGACGGCGCCGCCAGCACCGATGCGACGAGGACCAGATGAGCACCCAGCGCAGCGACCACGAGGCCGACGTCATCGTCGTCGGTGCCGGTCCGGGCGGTTCGGCCACGGCGCACCACTTGGCGCAGGGCGGCGCCGACGTGCTGCTCCTGGAGAAGACCGCGTTCCCCCGCGAGAAGGTCTGCGGCGACGGCCTGACGCCCCGCGCCACGCGCCAGCTGCTACGGATGGGGATCGACCTGGATGCCCCCGGCTGGGTACGCAACCGCGGCTTGCGCATCGTCGGCGGCGGCCACCAGCTCCAGCTGCCCTGGCCCGACTTGGCCTCCTACCCCGCGTACGGGCTGGTGCGCACGCGCACCGACTTCGACGAGATCCTCGCCCGGCACGCGCAGAAGTCCGGTGCCCGGCTGCTCGAGCGCACCGCCGTCACCGGACCGGTCACCGACCCGACCGGCCAGATCGTGGGCGTCACGGCCCGCCCGGTCGACGACCACGGCCGGCGTAGCGGTGCCGAGACCACCTACCGGGCGCCGGTGGTCGTGGCCGCCGACGGCACCTCCGCGCGGCTCGCGCTCTCGATGGGGCTAGCCAAGCGAGACGACCGCCCGATGGGGGTAGCCGTACGCACCTACTACACCAGCCCCCGCCACGACGACGACTGGCTCGAGTCGTGGCTGGAGCTGTGGGCCGGTGACGAACGTGGCGGTGGCGACCTGCTGCCCGGCTACGGCTGGATCTTCGGTGTCGGCGACGGCACCGTCAACGTCGGGCTCGGCATCCTCAACACCTCCACGGCGTGGGGCACGGTCGACTACAAGGACCTGCTGCGGCGCTGGCTCGACCACACCCCCGAGCAGTGGGGCCTGCGCGACCCCAACATGGCGGCACCCGTACGCGGGGCAGCGCTCCCGATGGGCTTCAACCGCAAGCCGCACCACCACCGCGGCCTGCTGCTCGTCGGCGACAGCGGCGGCATGGTCAACCCCTTCAACGGCGAAGGCATCGCGTACGCGATGGAGTCCGGCGAGATGGCCGCCGAGGTCGTCGCGCAAGCCCTCGGCCGGTCGGCCGCCGAGCAGGCCCGGGCCCTGTCGGCCTACCCCGCGGCACTCGACGCGCGCTACGGCGGCTACTACACCCTCGGGCGCGTCTTCGTACGGCTCATCGGACACCCGGAGGTCATGCGGGCCGCGACCCGGCACGGCCTGAAGCGGCAGCGGCTGATGCGGTTCACCCTCAAGCTGCTGGCCAACCTCACCGAGCCGCGTGGCGGCGACGCGACCGACCGGGTCATCAACGCGCTGTCCAAGCTGGCGCCGGTCGCATGAGCACCGCGTGGGCGCTGCACCCGCTGACCGGAGCCGGTCCTACGATGGGCCGCGCCGCCGCACCTCGTACGGGAGGGACCGCATGAACGAGTACATCCCGATCCTGTTCATCGCGGGTCTCGCCGCCGCGTTCGCGGTCTTCTCGGTGGGCATCAGCAGTCTCACCGGCCCCAAGCGTTACAACCGTGCGCGGCTCGACTCCTACGAGTGCGGCATCGAGCCGACGCCGCAGCCCATCGGCGGCGGCCGCTTCCCGGTGAAGTACTTCATCACCGCGATGCTCTTCATCGTGTTCGACATCGAGATCATCTTCTTGTACCCGTTCGCGGTCGCCTTCGACTCCCTCGGCTGGTACGGCCTCGTCGAGATGGTGCTGTTCATCGCCACTGTGTTCATCGCCTACGCCTACGTGTGGCGACGGGGTGGGTTGGAGTGGGACTGATGCCGGTAGGTGGCACGCGCAGCAGCAGCACCAACAGCAGCACGGGCAGTAACACGGGCAGTAGCACCGGCCGCGACACGGACAGCGTCACACGCGGCGGCACAGACCGCGGCACAGGCCGCGACATGGTCGTGTCCGCACGGCATCCGCGTCAGCACGAAAAGCGGCACCCGCGTCAGCACGAAAAGGGGTGGCACTGATGGGTCTCGAGGAAAAGCTGCCGAGCGGGGTGCTGCTCACCACTGTCGAGGGCGTGGCCGGCTACTTTCGCAAGGCGTCGCTGTGGCCGGCGACCTTCGGGCTGGCCTGCTGCGCGATCGAGATGATGACGTCCGGCGGTCCGCGCTACGACCTCGGGCGTTTCGGCATGGAGGTGTTTCGTGCCTCCCCGCGCCAGGCCGACCTGATGATCGTGGCCGGTCGGGTCAGCAACAAGATGGCGCCGGTGCTGCGTCAGGTGTACGACCAGATGGCGAACCCCAAGTGGGTGCTGTCGATGGGGGTCTGCGCCAGCTCGGGCGGCATGTTCAACAACTACGCGATCGTGCAGGGTGTCGACCACGTCGTGCCGGTCGACATGTACCTGCCTGGCTGCCCGCCACGGCCGGAGATGCTCATCGACGCCATCCTCAAGTTGCACGAGCAGATCCAGCACACCAAGCTCGGCGCGCACCGCGACTCCCAGCTGGCCGAGGAGGAGCAGGCCGCGCTGACCACCGCGCCGACCTCGCAGCAGAAGGGTCTGCTGGCGTGAGCAACGGCCCCCACGAGAGCTCGCGAGAGAACGCCGGCGAGAAGCGTCCCGACGACGCCCCGGTGGCCGCCGAGCGCAGCGACGCGCAGCGGCCGGGCGCCGGCCCGGTCGGCAACCGCCCGGCCGAGGGGTACCTCGGCCGGATGCTGGAGAACACCGTGTCGCCGGCGGCCCCCGGGGCCGACGGGCGCGGCCTCGAGGTCGTGGACGTCCGCGAGGGCATGTTCGGTGCGCGCGGCAGCGGCGACACCTCCGGCTACGGCGGGCTCGTGCGCCCGGTGGCGCTGCCGCCGGCGAGCCCACGGCCCTACGGTGGCTGGTTCGACGAGGTCGCCGACCGCCTGGAGTCGGTGCTGAGCGATCAGCAGCTCGGCGGTGCGGTCGAGAAGGTCGTCGTGCACCGCGGTGAGATCACGTTCCACGTCCGCCGCGAGCACCTGCTCGAGACGGTCCGCCAGCTGCGCGACGATGCCGGCCTGCGCTTCGAGTTCTGCTCGAGCGTGTCCGGCGTGCACTACCCGGGTGAGGCGGGCGCTGAGCTGCACGCGGTCTACCACCTGCTCTCGATGACCCACAACCGCCGCATCCGGGTCGAGGTCACCGCACCCGACGACGACCCGCACGTCCCGAGCGTGGTGAGCGTCTACCCCACCGCGGACTGGCAGGAGCGGGAGACCTACGACTTCTTCGGGCTGCTGTTCGACGGGCACCCGGCCCTCACCCGCATCGAGATGCCCGACGACTGGCCCGGCCACCCGCAGCGCAAGGACTACCCGCTCGGCGGCATCCCGGTGGAGTACAAGGGCGCCGTCGTCCCCCCGCCCGACCAGCGAAGGTCGTACAACTGATGAGCCAGCGGACCCACTACGGCACCGACTCCCTGGACAACGACGCCTACGCCGCCGAGCGGGACACCACCGAGGGGCCGGTCTACACCGTCACCGGTCAGGACTGGGACTCGGTCGTCTCCGGGGTGGCCGAGAGCTCCGAGGAGCGGGTCGTGGTCAACATGGGCCCCCAGCACCCGTCCACGCACGGGGTGCTGCGGCTGATCCTCGAGCTCGACGGTGAGACGGTGACCGAGTGCCGCTGCGGCGTCGGCTACCTGCACACCGGTATCGAGAAGAACATGGAGTACCGCACCTGGACCCAGGGCGTCACCTTCTGCACCCGGATGGACTACCTCTCGCCGTTCCACTACGAGGCGGCGTACGTGATGGGGGTCGAGCGGCTGCTCGACATCGAGGCGGACGTGCCGGAGAAGGCCCAGGTCATGCGGGTGCTGCTGATGGAGCTCAACCGCATCTCCTCCCACCTGGTGGCGATCGCGACGGGTGGCATGGAGATCGGTGCGCTGACCGTGATGACCATCGGATTCCGGGAGCGCGAGCTCGTCCTCGACGTGTTCGAGCTCATCACCGGTCTGCGCATGAACCACGCGTTCATCCGTCCCGGCGGGGTGGCGCAGGGGCTGCCTCCGGGCGCCCTGGAGGCGATCGACGACCTCGTCAAGGTCATGCGCAAGCGGCTGCCGGAGTACGCGGCGTTCTGCAACGCCAACCCGGTCTTCAGGGGCCGCCTCGTCGACACCGGATACGCAGACCTCGCCACCTGCCTGGCCCTCGGTGCCACCGGTCCGGTGCTACGCGCCACCGGCTACCCGTGGGACCTGCGGCGCACCGAGCCCTACTGGGGCTACGAGGACTACGACTTCGAGGTCATCACCCGCGACTCGTGCGACTCCTACGGCCGCTTCCGGATCCGGCTCGACGAGATGTGGGAGTCGCTGCGCATCGTCGAGCAGTGCGCGCAGCGGCTGGCCGGTCTCGAGGGCGCTCCGGTGATGGTCGCCGACCGCAAGATCGCGTGGCCGGCGCAGCTGGCGATCGGCGCCGACGGCATGGGCAACTCCCTCGACCACATCCGCCACATCATGGGCGAGTCGATGGAGGCCCTGATCCACCACTTCAAGCTCGTCACCGAGGGGTTCCGGGTGCCGCCGGGACAGGCGTACGCGGTGGTGGAGTCCCCGCGTGGCGAGCTCGGCTGCCACGTGGTCTCCGACGGGGGCACCCGGCCGTACCGGGCGCACTTTCGCGACCCGTCGTTCGTCAACCTGCAGAGCGCCTCGGTGATGACCGAAGGTGGTCAGATCGCCGACGTGATCGTCGCCATCGCCAGCCTCGACCCGGTCATGGGAGGGGTGGACCGCTGATGGCCAGCTCCCCCCGGGCCGCACCGACACCGTCGGCACCCCGCGAGGAACCGGTCTCCACCTCCGACAACGAGGGCACCGAGACCGCCATCGCCACCAGCACCACCCGAGAGACCTTCACTCCCGCGCTCGACGAGTCGGTGCGCGCCGAGCTGCGCGAGCTCGGCGGGCGCTACCCCGAGGCCCGCTCGGCGCTGCTGCCGATGCTGCACCTCGTGCAGTCGTACGAGGGCTACGTGACCCCGGCCGGCATCGAGGCGTGCGCCGAGGTGCTCGCGATCAGCCCGGCCGAGGTCTCGGCCGTCGCGACCTTCTACACGATGTACAAGCGTCGACCGGTCGGCGACTACCACGTCGGGGTGTGCACGAACACGCTGTGCGCGGTCATGGGCGGCGACGAGATCTTATCCCGACTGAAGGACCACCTCGGTGTCGGCAACGACGAGACCACTGAGGACGGACGGGTCACCCTCGAGCACGTGGAGTGCAACGCGGCGTGCGACTACGCCCCGGTGGTGATGGTCAACTGGGAGTTCTTCGACAACCAGACGCCCACCTCCGCGACCGAGCTGGTCGACGCGCTGTGCGCCGGTCAGCCGGTGCAGGCGTCTCGGGGGGCGCGGGTCTGCACGTGGCGGGAAGCCGAGCGGGTGCTGGCCGGGTTCCCCGACGACCGCGCCGACGAGGGCCCCGGTGCGGGTCCCGCGACACTGGTCGGTCTGCGGATGGCCCGCGAGCACGGGTGGCAGGCGCCGCGCTGGGGCGAGCCGGGCACCGCCGACGAGCTCGCCGGCGCCCACGACGACGCCACCGCCCAGTCGGGCACCGCGCCGACGGCCACCAGGGAGGGTGTGGGCCGGGCCGAGGCCGAGGGCACTGTCGCGGCCGGGAAGGGCGAGAGCCCGGCCGGGTCGGAGTCCGATGTCCCCAGCGACGCGGAAGGCCCCGGCGCCGGCAACACCAGCGGCACCCGCGACGAGGGCACCGGCGCCACCACCGAGGAGGGCACGACGTGACCGATCCGCTCACCCCCGTCCTCAGCGAGACCTGGGATGCCGAGCGCTCCTGGACGCTGGACACCTATGAGGGGGCCGGCGGTTACGACGGTCTGCGCAAGGCGCTGGCCATGTCCCCCGAGGAGGTCCTCGAGGTGGTGAAGGAGTCCGGCCTGCGCGGGCGCGGCGGAGCCGGCTTCCCCACCGGCATGAAGTGGGGCTTCATCCCCCAAGGTGACGACAAGCCGCACTACCTCGTGGTCAACGCCGACGAGTCCGAGCCGGGCACCTGCAAGGACATCCCGCTCATGCTGGCCGCCCCGCACACCCTCGTGGAGGGCGTCGTCATCAGCTGTTACGCCTTCCGCGCGAAGACCGCGTTCATCTACGTCCGCGGCGAGGTGCTGCACGTCATCCGCCGCCTGCAGCGGGCCGTGCAGGAGGCGTACCTGGCCGGCTACCTCGGCCAGGACATCCTCGGCTCCGGTCTCGACCTGGACGTGATCGTGCACGCCGGTGCCGGCGCCTACATCTGCGGTGAGGAGACCGCGCTGCTCGACTCGCTCGAGGGGCGCCGCGGCCAGCCGCGTCTGCGCCCCCCGTTCCCCGCCGTGGCGGGTCTCTACGCCGCCCCGACCGTCATCAACAACGTCGAGTCGATCGCCTCGGTGCCCTGCATCCTCGAGCGGGGGGCCGAGTGGTTCTCCTCGATGGGCACCGAGAAGTCCAAGGGGATGACGCTGTACTCACTGTCCGGTCATGTGCGCTCGCCCGGCCAGTACGAGGCGCCGCTCGGCGTCACGCTGCGCGAGCTGCTCGACCTCGGTGGCGGCATGCGCGAGGGTCACCAGCTGAAGTTCTGGACTCCCGGCGGATCCTCGGTCCCGATGCTCACCGCCGAGCACCTCGACGTGCCGCTCGACTATGAGGGCATGATCGAGGTGAAGTCGATGCTGGGCACCAAGGCGCTGCAGGTCTTCGACGACACCACCTGCGTCGTACGCGCGGTGCTGCGCTGGACCGAGTTCTACAAGCACGAGTCCTGCGGCAAGTGCACCCCGTGCCGAGAAGGCACGTGGTGGCTGGTGCAGACGCTGCAGCGGCTGGAGGACGGGCAGGGCAGCGAGGACGACCTCGACCTGTTGGTCGACCTGTGCGACAACATCCTCGGGCGCGCGTTCTGTGCGCTCGGCGACGGCGCCACCTCGCCGATCACCTCCTCGATCGAGTACTTCCGCGACGAGTACCTCGACCACATCGCCCACGGCGGGTGCCCGTTCGACCCGGCCGCCTCGACCCTGTTCGCGACCGCCGGAGCCCTGCCATGACCGTCACCACCCGCTCGGCCGCCAAGGGCTCCTCCGACGAGGCGGCTCCCCGCGAGGACCTCGTCAGCGTCACCATCGACGACGTCGAGATCGACGTGCCCAAGGAGACGCTGGTGATCCGCGCGGCGGAGATGATCGGCGTCGA
>JBBSMD010000040.1:0-15924 GCA_038233355.1 Propionibacteriales bacterium | reverse complement strand
TGCTGCCTGGAGGCCTGCTGATACCACGTTGTCGTGGTGACGTGCTGCTTGTCATGGCTTCGAAGCCATGAGCAGCAGCACGCAGCCATGAGAAGCGCGCGGGGCCGCGTGGCCTCGCCCGAGCAGGTCGAGCGCCTTGGCCGACTTCATCGGGGGGTCAGACAGACCGACCGACCGATCAGGCATGCACCCACTGTGGGTGTAGGTTGTGGTTCGTGAGCAAGACCATCCAGGTGCGCGACGTGCCCGACGACGTCCACCAACGCCTCACCATTCGGGCTGCGGAGGAGCGCCGCTCGCTGTCGGAACTGGTGCGCGCCGAGCTCGTCGAGCTGGCGCGGCGGCCCACCATGGCCCAGATGCTAGAGCGGCTGGCCGGTCGACCGGTCACCGAGATGCCCGAGTCGTCCGCGGACGCGCTCGCCGGCGAGCGGCTCGGCGGCTGAGTCGGTGGTCGTGCTCGATGCCTCAGCGGCTGTCGACCTTCTCCTGGGTACGCAGCGCGGCGCCGGGGTGGCGCAGGCGCTGGGTTCGGTCACGGAGGCGCACGCACCCGAGCTCATCGACCCGGAGGTCGTTGCCGTGGTCCGTCGCTGGACGCAGCGAGAGTGGATACCGGTCGAGACCGGCGACCGTGCCGTCGACGAGCTCGGCGAGCTGCCCGTCGTGCGCCATGGCCACGCCCCGCTCCGTCGTCGAGCCTGGGAGCTGCGAGACCGCTGCTCGGCCTACGACGCCTGCTACGTCGCGCTCGCGGAGCGGCTGGACGCCGAGCTGCTCACGACCGACGTACGGCTCGGCCGCGCCGCACGTGGACTGGTCGACGTCGTGGCGACCTGGTGACGCACCCCTCCTGTGGCGAGTGCCGTCCTACCGGCGACAGCCGCGCGCCGGCCCGCGCGCAGTGGGCCGGCGCGCACCCTCACGTGCTCCGGGCCGTGTCGGACGAGCTGCAGCGACCACCCGTCAGGTTGGCCGTGCTGCCGTCGGTGGCGCCGTCAGCGCCGGTCTGATCTGTCAGCGAGCGTCGTCGAGGAGCCGGGCGAGGACCGAGCTCGTGACGCCGAGGCCGGGGAAGGCCGACAGCCTGTTGAGCGGGAAGTTGCCGATCACCCGCAGTGTCTCCTCGTCGATGGTCAGCACGGCCCGCAGGGCCGCACCGCCGCCGGGGTCGGCGAGCCATTCGTCGAGCGTCGCGCTGCCGTCCAGTGCCACCGACCGGTGTGACGCCGGAAGTTGGTGCGCCGGGACGTCGACTCGGGCCGTCAGCCGCAGGTCACGCGACGAGGCGCCGATCGCCAGCTCCAGCGCACCGCCCTCCACTGCCCAGTCGTGGGCAGCTGTCGACCAGTGGGCCAGGTCGCGCGCGCCGAGCCGGAAGGTGACCGTGTCGACCTGTCCCGGCTCGAGGCCGAGCTTGGTGAACGCCACCAGCTCTCGGGGTGGGCGCTGCACCGACGACTCGGGGCGGCTGACGTAGAGCTGCACGACCTCCTTGCCAGCGCGGGTCCCGGTGTTTGCGACCTCGCATCCGACGTCGATCACCAGGTCGTCGTCGACTCGCCCGCGCACGCTGGTGGTGATGGCGGCGTAGTCGAACGTGGTGTACGACAGGCCGTGCCCGAAGGGGTAGCTGACCGGCCGGTCCAGCGCGTCGTACCCGCGGTACCCGACGAAGATCCCCTCCCCGTAACGCACGTGCCCGGCCTCGCCCGGGAAGGAGAGGTACGACGGACAGTCCGCCAGTCGCAGCGGCAGCGTCTCGGCCAGCCGGCCGCTGGGGTTCGCCGTCCCCAGCAGCAGGTCCGCAGCGGCACCGCCGGCGGCCTGCCCCGACAGCCAGCACTCGAGCACGGCCTTGACGTGTCGGTCCCAGCTCGACAGCTCCACCGCCGAACCGTTGGCCAGCACCACGACGAGGTCGGGACCGACGGCGGCCAGCCGGGGCAGGAGCGCGGTCTGGTTCGCGGGCAGGTCGATGTGGGTGCGGTCGAAACCCTCGGACTCCTCGGCGGCGGGCAGCCCGAGGAAGGCGACCACGCGGTCCGACCGGGCGGCGAGCTCGACGGCTTCGGTGGCCAGCTGGTCGTCGTCGGCGGTGGAGTCGAGGCCGAACCCGGCGGCGAAGGCCACCTCCACGCCGTCCGGCACCGCCCCCCGCAGCTCGTCCAGAGCCGCCTCCACCCTCGTGGGGTTCACCTGGGAGCTGCCGGCGCCCTGGTAGCGCGGGGTGCGGGCGAACTCCCCGATCACCGCGAGCGTCTCCCCCGCCGTCGGGCGCAACGGCAGCACGCCGTCGTCGTTCTTCAGCAGCACCGCGCAGTCGCGCGCGGCGGCACGGGCCAGCCGGTGGTGAGCGGCGAGGTCGGGTTCGGGTGCCGGCCCGCTCGCGGCGCCAACCCGCTCCACCAGCTGCAGCACCCGGAGCACCGCGGTGTCGAGCACCGCCTCGTCGAGATCACCGGCGCGCACGGCGGCGACGACGGCGGCGTCGCTCACACCGAGGTTGGGCGGCATCTCCAGGTCGAGCCCCGCCGCCACCGCCGCCACCCGGTCGGCCACCGCCCCCCAGTCGGAGACCACGAGCCCGTCGAAGCCCCACTCCTCGCGCAGCACTGTGGTGAGCAGCCAGGGGTGCTGCGAGGCGTACGTGCCGTTGACCTTGTTGTAGGAACACATCACCGTCCACGGCCGAGCCTGGGTGACGGCACGCTCGAAACCGGCGAGGTAGATCTCGCGCAGGGGTCGCTCGTCGACGTCGGCGCTGACCCGCAGCCGGTCGGTCTCCTGGTTGTTCACCGCGAAGTGCTTCAGCGAGGCGCCGACCCCTTGGCTCTGTACGCCGTCGATCATCGCCGCGGCGAGCACACCGGAGACCAGCGGGTCCTCGGACAGGTACTCGAAGTTGCGTCCGCACAGCGGGGACCGCTTGATATTGATCCCCGGTCCGAGCAGCACGGCGACGCCTTGGCTGCGGGCCTCGACGCCGAGGGCGCGGCCGACGCGGCGCAGCAGGTCGCCGTCCCAGGACGACCCGAGCGCGGAGGCGGTCGGGAAGCAGGTCGCGGGCAGGCTGCCGCCGAGCCCCTGGTGGTCACCGGCCTGGGGCTGCGTGCGCAGCCCGTGCGGACCGTCCGCCAGCGCGACCGCGGGGATCTGCAGGCGGTCCACCGCCGCGGTGTGCCAGAAGTCCGAGCCCAGGCACAGGGACGCCTTCTCGGTCAGCGTCAGCTGGTCGAGCAGGGAGGGGAGGTCGGAGTAGGTGGTCACCGGATCGTCCACCGGTCTGCTCGCTCGAGGTGCATCGGTCCAGCATGTCCTGCCGCGGGGCCATCGGACCAGGGTCGATCGCTCGGGTCAGCCGAGCGTGGCGCCGAAGAGCAACCCAAGCCCGTAGGTGACCGCGGCCGCCCCCGCACCGATCGACAACTGGCGCAGCGCGCGGCGCAGCGGTGGCCCACCAGAGAGGATGCCCACGACGGCGCCGGTGAGCAGCAGCGCCAGCCCGACCAGGACACACGCCATCACCAGAGCCACGGCACCGCCCAGGCCGAACCCGAACGGGAGCACCGGCACGGCGGCACCGATGGCGAAGAACGCGAAGCTCGCCAGCGCCGCGCCCACCCCGGTGCCGACCACGTCGTGCTCGCTGCCGGGCCCAAGGGCGGCGAGGGACGCCTCGACCGGCTCCCCACCGAGGACCTCGTCGGCGCGCTGCTGCGCCTCCGGCAGCGACATGCCCCGCGCGCGGTACACCAAGGCCAGCTCGTTGGCGTCGACATCGAGGTACGGCACGGCCCCGGGCGTTGCCACCCCCGGCGTCGAGGCGGCGAGCAGCTCACGCTGCGAGCGCACCGAGACGTACTCCCCGGCCCCCATCGACAAGGCGCCGGCCAGCAGCCCGGCGAGACCGGTCAGCAGCACGGTCAGCCGCGGGGCACCTCCGGCGCTCACCCCCAACACCAGCGCCAGGTTGCTCACCAGCCCGTCGTTGGCGCCGAACACCGCGGCGCGGAAGGTGCCCGAGACGCGCTCCCGGCCGCGGGCGGCGAGGCCGCGCAGCACCTCCTCGTGCATGCGCTCGTCGGCGGCCATCGCGCGGGTGGCGTCGGTGTCGGTCTCGTACGGCGAGCGGCTCTCGGCTCGCTGGGCCAGCGCGAGCACGAAGACCGACCCGAAGCGGCGGGCCAGCGCCGCCAGCACGCGCAACCGCAGCGACGCCCGCGCCGGCCGGTCTGCGGCCGGACCGAGCAGCCGCTCCCAGTGCGCGACGTGGCGCTCCTCCGCGTCGGCGATGCCCTGCAGGATCTGCTGGTCCTCCCCAGACCCGCGGGCCGCGAGGGTGCGGTAGAGAGCGGCCTCGGCGCGTTCGTCGGCCAGGCGCTGGCGCCAACGCCGCAGATCGGCCCGTCCCGGTGCTGGCCCCGCCGGAGGGGTCCGCTCGACCATGACCCAAGCGTAGAGAGGCCACTCACAGGTCGACGACCACCGCCGTCACGTTGTCGGACCCGCCGGCTGCCAGCGCCGCCTCGACCAGCGCGTCACACGCCTGCGCCGGGGTGCCCGGCCCGAGCGCCCGGGCGATCTCGGTGTCGGGCAGCTCCCCGTTGACCCCGTCGGAGCAGAGCAGCAGGCGACCCGTGGCTGCGTCCAGCCGGTGCACGGTCGGCTCCCGGTCACCGAGACCCAGCGCCCTGGTGAGGGAGAACTGGCCCGGGTGCACGCGCGCCTGCTCCGCGGTGAGCACACCACGCGCGAGCAGCAGCTCGGCGACGTTGTCGTCGCGGGTCAGCTGGTGCAGCGCGTCACCGCTCAGCAGGTACGCCCGGCTGTCCCCGAGGTTGGCGACGTACACCTCGCCCGCGTCGTCGCGGACGGCGACCACCAGCGTGGTGGCCATGTCGGCCAACCAGGGCTCGGTCTCGCTGCGTGCCGCGATGTCGTCGGCTGCCGCCGCGTACGCGGCCCCGAGCGCGCCCACAGGGTCCCCGCCGGTGCCGTCGCGCAGGCTCGTCAGCACCGACTCGACGGCGATCCGGCTCGCCACCTCACCGCCCGGGTGCCCCCCGAGACCGTCGGCCACCACCCACACGTCCTCCGTCGTGCCGTACGCGTCCTCGTTGCCGGCACGGACCCGCCCGACGTGGGTGCAGCCGGCGACCCGATCGCTGCCCATCGTGACCTCCGCTCGTCGATGTGGTGCCACCGTTTCATGCCGGACGGGCACGGGGTTGAATCGGTGCGTGGCGTGGATCGTGACGGCTCACCTGGTCACGACATCGGCCTATGCCGGCTTCCAGTGGACGGTACGGCTGGTCGTTTACCCGCAGCTCGCACGAGTGCCCGCCGACTCGTTCGCGTCCTATGAGCGGGCACACCAGAGCCGGATCAGCTGGCTGGTCGCGCCGCTGTTCGCCGCGCTTGCGGTGACGACGGCACTGCTGTTCGCCGCCGACGCCGCGCTCTGGGCGACCCTCTCCTCGGCCGTCCTGCTGCTGGTCGTGCTGGCGCTGACCGGCCTGGTCGCGGTGCCGCTGCACCGGCGACTGAGCCGAAGGTGGGACCCGTCGGCACACCGCCGACTGCTGCGGGTCGACGCGGTGCGCGTCGCGGCGGCCACCCTCAACGTCGCAGTGGCCGTCACGCTCACCCCCGGCTGAGGGGCCGAGCGCCCCGTACTGTGGCAGGGGCAGCCTGGGACACGTGCACGGCACCACGGCCAAGACACGGACGCGCTCGCCCGGCCAGAGCACGCCGGCAGTGCCGCCCACCCGACCAGACGAGGAGCAGCGTGGCCAAGACCAGCGACAAGGCCGCCCGGAGGGCACGCGCCGCGGAGCTGCGCCGCCAGGCCGAGCGCGCCGAGCGTCGGCGCACACTCGGGTTGGTCGCCGTCTTCGCCGTCATCGCGGTCTTGATCGTCGGGCTCACGACCTGGGCCATGGTCACTAACCGCCAGCAGGTGCAGGCCACGGCCGGTGCCGACCTGGCCGACCTGGGCGCCGACGCCGCGGCCGCCGGATGCCTCGACGTCGAGACCACGCCGGCCGACGGCAGCGGTGAGCACCTGGACGGTCAGCAGATCGATTACGACACCGCGCCTCCCGCGTACGGCCCGCACTGGAGCGGACCGGCACCGTTCACGGCGAAGTTCTACCCCGACGACGACAGCCGCCCGCCGCTGGAGGCGATGGTGCACAACCTCGAGCACGGCTACACGATCTTGTGGTACGACCAGACCGTCGCAGCCGACGACGAGCAGCTGCAGGTCGTCCGTGACATCGCCGCCAAGTTCGACGTGGGCTCCCCCAGCGACGTCGCGTCGTACAACAAGGGCAAGTTCCTGGCCGTGCCGTGGACACCGGACGACGGCGAGGCCTTCCCAGACGGAGCGCATGTCGCGCTGAGCCACTGGTCCGGTGCCAGCGACAGCCCTCAGGGCAGCCAGGGCAGCGGCCACCGGCAGTACTGCGACGCCCCGAGCGGGCAGGCCGTCGCCGACTTCGTGGAGGCGTACCCGGCCGAAGATGCGCCCGAGCCCGGGGCGGCCTGAGGGCGGTCGAGCGAGCCCCGAGCGGTTGCCGCCCGGGCCGTCTGCCGATGCGGTCGCGTCGAACTCGGCGATCCCGACCGCCCACCCGGCTCCGGCTCCGGCTCCGGCTCCGGCTCGCCAACATACGCCGTGCAGGCCGTGCGACCTGTCACACCCCTCCATGGCGATCCGGCAGGGAGCGAGTCGGGCAGTGGGCTGCGGAGGCCCGGAACCGCCCTCCTCGACAGCGGAGATGGCAGCCGCTTGACCACCCCGTGGTCGCCACCTCGTCGCTAGCGACCGACGCGGTCCTGGCGGGTGAAGGCGACCGAGTCCTTGCCCGGTACGGTGACGGTCGCCCGGCCGTTGGCCCGCACGGTCACCGTGGGCCCGGTGCAGTCACCGTCGCGGACGTTGCCGTGGATGATGTCGCAGTAGGTGCCGGCGCGCAGGCCGGTCTGCAGGGTCCTGGTCCGCTCGCCGGTGTGGTTGTTGATGGCGATCCATCCCCGGTGCCCCCGGCCGAAGGCGATCAGGTTGGCACCGTCGTCGTACCAGTGAGCCCTCGGAGCCCGACCGACCTCGTTGTGGAATCCGACCATGTTGGCCACGCCCCGGTTGCGGTCGACACAGATCCAGCCGTCGCCACAGTCGGTGTCGGTGATGAAGCCCCGGGCGTTCGCGGGCGGGGACGCGTCGGTGGCCTCCCAATCGAAGCTGGCGTACACCTGGGGCCGGCCGTAGCCGTAGGCGAGCATGAAGTGATGCGCGATCCGGTTGGTAGCGCCGTCCTTGTAGTTGAGCGTGTCCGCGCCGCGCTCGGTGTCGTGGTTCTGGATGAACACGAGCGTCCTGCGGCTCGGCAGCAGGCCGGAGCGCTCCCCGAACACCTTGAGGTCGCCGATGTTGCCGTCGTTGGGCGGGCTGTTGTAGCTCTTGAAGGCGTTCTTGATCGCGGTGGCGAAGTCGAAGCCCAGCAGGTCACCCACCCGCCGGTAGGCCAAGGGGGACAGCCGACCCGGGCTGCCTGGGCCGACCTCGAGCGCCAGGTACGGACGGTCGCCGTCGACGGTGTCGCGCAACCGCGACCGGATGCCCAGCAAGTCGGGCTTGCTCATGTGCTTGGCGGCGTCGACCCGAAAGCCGGAGACGCCGATGCGCAACAGCTTGTTGAGGTAGTCGGCCAGCTGGTCGCGGACGTACCTGGTCTCGGTGCGCAGGTCGGACAGGCTCACCAGCTCGCAGTTGTGGACCTGGGTGTAGTCGTTGAAGTCGAGGATGTCCCCGGCCCGGCTCCCGCTGCCCTCGGCCGGTGGCACCGGGCACTCGATCGGGTAGCTGTGGAACGCCGAGGGCCGGTAGAGCCCGCGGTAGCGGTACTTGTCGTAGGTGACCCCGCCGTAGGACAGGTGGCCCTGCCCGGTCATGTGGTTGATGACCGCGTCGACGTACACCTTCACCCCGGCCGCGCGGCAGGTGTCGACCATGTGCCGGAACTGCCGAGGGCCACCCATCCGACTCGTGAGGACATAGCGCGCCGGCTGGTAGACCTCCCACCAGGGGTGCAGCACGTCGCTTCCGTTGCCGGTCTCGGTACGGCGCAACGAGTCCTGCGGTGGTGCGACCTGGACGCCGCCGTACCCCTTGGGGCCGAGCACGCGCGTGCACTCGCGGGCGATCGAGGGCCAGTTCCACTCCCACAGGTTGGCGATGACACTGCGGTCCCGTCGCACGGGGGTGACGGTCGTAGGCGCAGCCGCCGGAGCCGTGAGCACCGGCACCGAAGCCGTCGCGGCCGACGCCGCGGCTCCCGAGGTCACGGGCAGGCCCACCGCCGCGAGCGCGAGGGAGGCCAGCACGGCTGGCCCGGACAACCGGCGGCGACGCCGCACCGGGGAGGGCGTGGGGACGGATCGGTGCCGACGTGCCATGCGAGCTCCCGGGCGAGAGGGGTGGAGCCGGCGAGTCGCCGCTGGCTCGGTGCGGAACGTCACACTTGCCGCAAACCGGACCCTCGTCAAGGCGCCGCACTGGCTGCGGCGCGTGACCGACGTCGAGACCACGCGCGCATCTCCCGAGCATCTCCCGAGTTGTCACCGTCTAGGGGTGCCAGGGGACCCTGAGGCGGTGACAAGTCGGTGGGCGCCGAGGGGCATCAGGCCCGTCGCGGGAACTGCCCGAAGTCGGGCGGGCGCTTGTCCTTGAACGCCTCACGCCCTTCCTGGGCCTCCGACGAGCCGTAGAACAGCAGGTTCGCGTCGTGGGCCAGCTGCTGGATGCCGGCGTAGCCGTCCTCGGCGGCGTGGAAGCTGGCCTTCATCAGGCGCAGCGCGAACGGCGAGAGCGCCAGCATCTCGCGACACCAGCGCAGCGTCTCCGCCTCCAGATCGGCGAGGGGGACGACGGCGTTGACCAGTCCCATGCCGAGCGCCTGACGCGCGTCGTACTGACGACAGAGGAACCAGATCTCTTTCGCCTTCTTCATCCCGACGAGCTGGGAGAGCGAGGCAGCGCCGAAGCCGCCGTCGAACGAGCCCACCTTAGGCCCGACCTGGCCGAAGATCGCGTTGTCGGCCGCGATGGTCAGATCGCATACGACGTGCAGCACATGACCGCCGCCAATGGCGTAGCCGGCCACCATGGCCACGATGGGCTTGGGGCAGCGTCGCATCGCTACGTGCAGGTCGGTGACGTGGAAGCGTCCGGTCGAGGTGGCACTGGTCTGGTAGCCGCTGTCCCCACGTACCCGCTGGTCGCCGCCGGAGCAGAACGCGCGCTCCCCCGCCCCGGTCAGGATGATCACCCCCACCGACTCGTCTTCTCGGGCCACCGTGAGCGCGTCCGCCACCTCGATCAGGGTCTGCGGCCGGAACGCGTTGTGCACCTCGGGCCGGTCGAGGGTGATCTTCGCGATGCCATCGTCGGTGGTCTCGTACCGGATGTCCTCGTAGCGTCCGGCAGGGCGCCAGGGCGTTGTCGTGGTCGTGTTCGTCATGGTCGACATCGTGCCCACCTCTGCCGCGCCCCAACACAAGCGGTGCCGCCGCAGCGCCCGCACCCGAGCGGTGCATCACCCCAGTGCTACCCCGCCGCGCACGCGAGCCGACCGCAGTCGCTGTGCACCCGAGCGGTGCACCACTCCAGCCCCTGCGAGGGGCCCGCGATCCGGCGGGGGACACTCCTCGGTAGCCTTTGGTGGCTCGCCCCGCGTACGCGAGGAGTTCTCGTTGTTCGTCCTCCACGCCACCTGGCTCTGCAACGAGGCGCCCGGCCGGTTGTGCCTGTGGGCCGAGGACTCGACCCGACCGGCGGTGCCACCACGCCGTCCCGGCCGGCCGCCACGCGTCCGGCTGCACCCGTTTGCGGCTACGCATGACGACGTCGTCACGCTGGCGGGTGACGCGGGTGTCAAGGCGACGACCACGACCGCGACGCTGAGGCTGCCGACTCGTGGCGTTGGTCCCGTGGCGTCGCCTGAGCTCGTCCGCGACAACCCCGACGCCACGGGCGGTGCGCTGCAGTCCGCCTCGTGGCAGGTGCCAGCGCTCGAGCTCGACGCCGACCTGGCGCTCGACGTGCTCGGCGAGCTGGCCGACGTCGATGCGGTGTGCGGCCCGTCACTGACACACCTGGCGGTGGTGGCGCGCTTCGCCAGAGACCTGGCCACGCGCGGGCGGGTGCTGCCCGGACTCGATCCGAGCGGTCCGCGGGCGCTGTGGCGGCCGGTGCTCACCGGCCCGGACGCTTCGTGGGCCCGCTCGCTCGCGCTGTCCATGCCGCCGTCGCTGACGACGACAGCCACCGACGGGCACCTGAGCGTGTGGGCGGACGCGCTGGAGTCGCTCGTCGATGCGGCCGTACGCGCCGCGCTGGGCCGCGGCCGGCTCGACCAGGGTGGGCGGCGAGAGCCTGTCCGGAGGGCCTGGCTCGGCGCGCTGACCGGGTTCGAGCGGCGCTTCGACGCGGCCGACGTCGGCGGGCTCGCCCAGGCAATCGAGGAGTGGCAGCGGGACGCGGTCGCCGGACCGGTGCGGGCCTTGTTCCGGCTCGTCGAGCCGGCCAGTGAGCCGGCCGGTGACGAGGAGGTGTGGGGGGTGCAGTTCGCCCTGCAGGCGACTGACGAGCCGAGCCTGGTCGTCGACGCGGAGCAGGTCTGGCGCGCTCGCGGCGCGCTGCCGGGTCTGGCTCGCCGCGTGGACGGGCCGCAGGAGACCATGCTGGCCGAGCTCGGCAAGGCCAGCCGCCTCTACCCGCGGCTCGACGAGGCGCTGCGTACGGCACGGCCGACCGGCCTGCCCCTCGACACCGACGCAGCGCACGGCTTCCTCAGCGCGGTTGCACCCGCGCTGGCGACCGCGGGGTTCGGCGTGCAGCTGCCGGGCTGGTGGAGCAAGCCGTCCTCGCGGCTGGGCCTGCGGCTGGCGGCGTCGACACCCTCGCAGCCGGGCCAGGTCGACAGCGGCGCAACGTTGCTCGGGTTCGACGCGCTCGCCGAGTTTCGCTACCAGCTCGCGGTGGGCGGTCAGGTGCTGACCACCGAGGAGATGGCCGAGCTGACCGAGGCCAAGGCACCCATGGTGCGGCTGCGCGGCCAGTGGATCGAGCTCGACGCCCGGAGGCTCGCCGCCGGGCTCCGGCTGGTGGGACGCACCGAGTCAGCCACGGTCGGTGAGCTGCTACGACTCGGCCTCGGCATCGACGAGGGCCCCGACGAGCTGCCCGTCGAGGGCGTCGAGGCCGACGGCTGGCTCGGGGAGCTGCTGTCGGGTCGGTCCGAGCACCGGCTAGCGGCGGTCGACGTCGCCGAGAGCTTCGTCGGTCGGCTGCGGCCGTACCAGTCGCGCGGCCTGGCCTGGCTCGACTTCCTGCACCGCGTCGGGCTCGGCGGCGTGCTCGCCGACGACATGGGCCTGGGCAAGACCGTCCAGCTGCTTGCGCTGCTGGCGCACGACGACGACGCCGGTCCGACCCTGCTGATCTGCCCGATGTCCCTGGTCGGCAACTGGCAGCGGGAGGCCGCACGGTTCACGCCGGCGCTGCGGGTGCACGTGCACCACGGCAAGGAGCGGGCGCGCGGCAAGGACTTCAGCGACGCGGTGGCGGCCGCCGACCTGGTCGTCACGACGTACGCGCTGGCCGCCCGAGACGCCGCCGCCCTTCGCAAGATCACCTGGCGTCGGGTGGTCGTCGACGAGGCGCAGGCGATCAAGAACGCCGCCACCAAGCAGGCCACCGCGATCCGCTCGTTGCCGACCGCGTCGCGCATCGCCGTCACCGGCACCCCGGTCGAGAACCGCCTCGCCGACCTGTGGTCGATCCTGGAGTTCGCCAACCCCGGCCTGCTCGGGCCGGCCGCGACGTTCAAGCAGCGGTACGCCACGCCGATCGAGCGGCACGGCGACGACGAGGCCGCCGAGCGGTTGCGGCGGTTCACCGGGCCGTTCATCTTGCGCCGGCTCAAGACCGACACGTCGATCATCGCCGACCTGCCCGCCAAGCTCGAGATGGACCTGCTGTGCAACCTCACCGGCGAGCAGGCGGCGCTGTACCAGGCGGTGGTCGACGACATGCTCGAGCGCATCGCGTCCACCGATGGCATCGAGCGGCGCGGCCTGGTCCTGGCGACCATGACCAAGCTCAAGCAGGTCTGCAACCACCCGGCGCAGTTCCTGCGCGACGGCAGCGGCCTGGTCGGCCGCTCGGGCAAGCTCGAGCGGCTCGACGAGATCCTCGACGAGGTGCTGGCGGTCGGTGAGAAGGCCCTGCTGTTCACCCAGTACGCCGAGTTCGGGGCGATGCTGCGCGGCCACCTCACCGGCAGGTTCGGCCGTGAGGTGCTGTTCCTGCACGGTGGCACCTCCAAGCGCGAACGCGACGTGATGGTGCAACGCTTCCAGTCCGACGGTGCGACCTCGCCGCCGCTGTTCGTCTTGTCCCTCAAGGCCGGCGGCACCGGGCTCACGCTGACTGCGGCCAACCACGTCGTCCACGTCGACCGCTGGTGGAACCCGGCCGTCGAGGACCAGGCCACCGACCGGGCGTACCGGATCGGGCAGCAGCGCGCCGTGCAGGTACGCAAGTTCGTCTGCGCCGGCACGATCGAGGAGAAGATCGCCACGATGATCCGCGACAAGCGCGGTCTGGCCGACCGGATCGTCGGCAGCGGTGAGCAGTGGCTCACCGAGCTGTCCACCGCACAGCTGCGGGACCTGTTCCGACTCGAGGCGAGAGCGGTCGTCGAATGAGCACCTGGTACCCGCCGTCGCGGCCGCGCGCGGTCGAGCACGGCCTCAAGGCGCGCAGCAGCCGGGGCGCCATCGGCGCGACGTGGTGGTCGCGGCGGTTCCTCGACGTGCTCGAGTCGTTTGCCATGGGCAACCGGCTGACCCGCGGGCGCACCTACGCGCGCAAGGGACAGGTGATCTCGCTCGAGGTGACACCGGGTGAGGTCCGAGCGCGAGTGCAGGGCTCGCGGGTCCGGCCGTACCGCGTCACCATCGGTGTCGACCGGTTCAGCGAGCTGGTGTGGGCCAAGGCCGAGATCGCGCTGTCGGAGCAGGCGTTGCCCAGCGCGAAGCTGCTCGCCGGCGAGGTGCCGCCGGAGCTGGAGCAGATCATCACCGCGGCCGGGGCGCCGCTGTTCCCGCAGAACGTGCGCGAGCTCGCCCAGCACTGCACCTGCCCCGACCGGGAGGTGCCGTGCAAGCACCTCGCGGCGACCTTCTACCTGCTGGCCGAGGCGTTCGACGCCGACCCGTTCCTGATGCTCCGCTGGCGTGGTCGCGACCGCGAGCAGCTGCTCGACCGGCTCCGCGAGCTGCGAGCCGCCGACGTGC
Source organism: Propionibacteriales bacterium (assembly GCA_038233355.1). Classification (GTDB taxonomy): domain Bacteria; phylum Actinomycetota; class Actinomycetes; order Propionibacteriales; family Nocardioidaceae; genus DASQMN01. The sequence goes on along the minus strand of JBBSMD010000040.1, from coordinate 2,556 downwards.
CCGTCGAGACTCCGGACCCGGAGACGACCCGGTCTCCTACCGGCGCGGCCGTCGCACTCGCCGGCCTCGCCGAGCCCATCGACGACCCGGACCGCTTCTGGCTCCCGCCGCCGCCGCTGCCGCCTCGACCCGCGGTCATGGCGGTGGAGCCGGACCTGCTGCTGCGCCAGCTGCCGGCGCCCTCGGCGGTGCTCGGCGGGGAGGCCCTGACCGACCGGCTCCGGCCGGCGTACCGACGGCTCGCTTCGGCAGCCGAGTGAGCCACGCTCATGCGCGACCAGGCCCGACGTACGCATCCGCCGACCACCCCTGACTGCGTCCGTCTTGCCAACCGCGGGTTACGCGCGAATCAGTCTCAGCGTGGGGTCGATGCGGGCGATGTCGTCGGGATCGCTGGTGGACTGGGGCCGGGCGGCGGGCAAGCGGGGTCGGCACTCGCTCTTTCCGACCTCACGCGTGGGCCGCTTCGTACGCTGCGCGCGCGAGCGTCGCACCGATCGGCAGGGCCGAGGTGGCGGCCGGTGACGGCGCATTGACGACGTGCAGGGTCCGATCAGTGCGGCGGAGCAGGAAGTCGTGGACGAAGGTGCCGTCCCGCAGCACGGCCTGGGCCCGGATGCCGGCCGCCTCTCGGGGAACGAGATCGTGCAGCTCGAGTGACGGGCAGTACTTCTGACACTGCTCGAGATAGCCCCGCTTCCACAGGGAGTTCTTCAGCTCGCGTGCCCCCGTACGGACGTTGCTGCGCGCCACCCGCCACGTCCCCGGGAACGTCGCCAGGTCGCGTACGTCTCCCCAGTCGACCGAGCCTCTGGCGTACAGCTCGCGGGCCAGGCCGAGGACGGCGTTGGGACCGACAGTGAGCCCACCGCCGACGGTGGGCGTCAGGTGCACGCCGAGGAAGGGCAGGCGAGGGTCGGGGATCGGGTAGATCATGCTCGACACGAGGTCGGCCTTGCTCGGGCGTACGTCGAAGTACTCGCCGCGGAACGGCATGATCTGGAAGTCGGTGTCGATGCCCGCGAGCCGGGCCATTCGATCGGCCTGGAGGCCGGCGCAGAACACGGCTCGTCCTGCGTCGACCCGACCCGCTGTGGTCGATAGCGTGACACCGTCGGTGCTCTCGTGCACAGCGGTGACCTCGGTACCCAGCCGCTGCTCACCTCCCATCCCGATCACCAGGCTCGCCAAGGTGCGGGTCACGGCCGCGTAGTCGACCACGGCTGTCTCGGGGACCGCCAGCGCACCCAGTCCGGTGACGTGTGGCTCGCGACGCCTGAGCTCGCGACCGTCGATCGCCTCGGCGTCGATGCCGTTGAGCGCTGCGCGTTCCACGAGCGCCTGCATCCGCCCCATCTCGGTCGCATCTGTCGCCACGAGCAGCTTGCCGCACTCGTTGACCGGGATACCGTGCTCGGCCGCAAACCGCTTCGTGGCGGTGGCGCCACGCCGGCACAGCTTGGCCTTCAGGCTGCCCGGCTCGTAATAGATGCCCGAGTGGATGACGCCGCTGTTGTGGCCGGTCTGATGCCGGGCGTTGCTGTCCTCCTTCTCGAGGATCAGCACCGACCCGCCGGGTCGAGTCCGCAGCAGGTGCCAGGCCGTGGAGACGCCGACGATCCCGCCACCCACGACCACGACGTCGTACGTCATCGACAACGCCCGGTCGCAGGACAACAGCGCGTCGACAGCAAGGTTCGAGGAACGACGCGGGCGCCTAGGGATCGATTCGGCGCGGGGCGAGCAAAACGTCATCGGAATCGACGGCTAGCCGCTGGACCGAGCGCGCACGAGGGCCCGCGCCTTCAGCGCCATCTCGGCGAACTCGTCCTCCGCGTCGGAGTCGACCACGATGGCCCCGCCGGCGCCGATGGTCAGGTGCGTACCGTCGTCGACCGCCGTGCGGATCACGATGCTGAGGTCCGCTCCGCCGCTCAGGCCGAAGTAGCCCAAGGCGCCGGAGTAGATCCCGCGAGGCGCACCTTCGAGGCGATCGATGATCGCCATCGTGCGCCGCTTCGGAGCGCCGGTCATCGACCCACCGGGGAAGCAGGCACGTACGCACGCCACCGGACCGACCGACGCGCGCAGGGTGCCCCGCACAGTCGAGACCAGCTGGTGCACCGTCGCGTACGTCTCGGTGGCCAGGAAGTGCGGCACGTGCACCGAGCCGACCTCGCAGACCCGACCGAGGTCGTTGCGCAGCAGATCCACGATCATCAGGTTCTCGGCGCGGTCCTTCGCTGAGCTGGCGAGCCGTAGGCGCAGCGCCTCGTCGACATCCGGATCGGCGGCACGAGGAGCGGTTCCCTTGATCGGCTTGCTCTCCACCACCCGGTCGGTGGTGATCCGCACGAACCGCTCCGGGGACGAGCTCATCACCGTCACCCCGTCGACAGCCAGGTACGCCGCGTACGGCGCCGGGTTCGCGCGCCGCAGCCGCAGGTAGTAGGCGAACGGGTCGGACAGGGCCGGGAACCGAAACTGGTTGGTCAGGCAGATCTCGTAGCTCTCGCCGCGGTGCAACTCCTCCTGGCAGGCGCGGATGTCTCGCAG
>JBBSMD010000039.1:0-16114 GCA_038233355.1 Propionibacteriales bacterium | reverse complement strand
GTGCGGCCGACTCGCTCGCTGGCCTGGACGTCGACAACGGTGTGACCGTACTCGTGGCGGTGAAGAGCCACGACACCCATGCGGTGCTCGACGACCTCGCCGCGCACGCACAGAGCTGCACCGTCGTGAGCGTGCAGAACGGCGTGGCCAACGAGCGAGCGATGTTGCGCCGCTTCGACCACGTGCTGGCCGTGTGCGTCATGCTCCCCGCCAGCCACCTCGAGCCCGGCGTGGTCGTGCAGGGCAGCGCGCCCGTGCCGGGGCTGCTCGACGTGGGCTGCTTCCCGTCGGGTACCGACGCGCGGTGCGAGGCGTTCGCCTCGGCGGTCCGGGCGGCGGGGTTCGAGTCGGTAGTTCGGCCAGACGTGATGGCCTGGAAGTACCGCAAGCTGCTGCTCAACCTCGGTAACGCCGTCGCCGCCACCTGCCGGCAGAGCGACGAGCGCGACCGGCTGATCGCACTGGCTCGCGACGAGGGTGAGCGCGTACTCGCGGCCGCGGACATCGAGGTCGTCACCGTCGAGCAGGATGCGCAGCGTAGAGGCGACCGGTTGGACACGAGCGCCATGCCAGGCCGCGGGGGCGGCTCGACGTGGCAGAGCCTGGGCCGGGGCCTGGGGTCGGTGGAGACCGACTACCTCAACGGTGAGATCTGTCTACTCGGGCGGCTGCACGGGGTGCCGACACCGGTCAACGACCTGGTCCGCCGCACGGCCAACCGGTACGCGCGCACCCGCGCCGAGCCGGGCACCCTCGACGCCGCCCATCTGCTGGCGGCGCTGAGGTGACGATGCGCCCGCCCGCGTAGCGCAGAGAAGGGTGCACCTTGCGTTGAATGCACACTCAGTCGCGCGCCGGCTCGTCGGCCAGCTGGTCGAGGGGAGTGACCGCACCGTTGCGGACCAGGTCGGCCGTCTTGTGGCGATGCCGTACGAAGCGCCAGATTGCGAGCCCGACGTACACCACGGACAGGGCGATGATCGTGATCCGGTTCGCCTGGGGGCTCAGCAGGACACTCACCAGGAACTGCACCGAGAACAGCGACAGCAGAGCCAGCGCACCGCGGAAGGTGAGCTGCAGATCGAGCAGGATCGCGATCGCGAACAGCGACTGGGCACCGGTGATGAGCAGCTCGAAGCGCTGCTCGGTGTCCAGCGGGAGCCCGTCGGTGGTGAGTGCGGACAGCGCGAAGATGATCGGCAGCCCGCCGACCAACAGGGTCCACTGGTTCACCTTGCTCGAAAGCAACGTGCCGAGCGAGTCGGCGGCTTTCAGCCGCCACGCGTACAGGCAGGCCACGATCAGCTCGGGTGACTCGCTGGCCAGGGGGGCGACCCACTGCACGAGCAGGAACTTCGACACCCCCAGCTGATCCCCCGTCTCGACCAGGCTCTCGGCGAAGTGTTCGGCAGCGACCAGGATGACGCCGGCGGCGAAGGCAAACATGGCGATGACCCACCCGCGGCGGGCCCGCTTGTCGAGCGTGCCGACCCAGCGTGAGACCCCGAGCAGCTCCGGCTCCGTCGTCTCCATCTTGGTCAGCCGCCAGGCGTACCCCGCGAAGATCGCGACGAACACCAGCGAGTCCCACAGCGTCAGGCTGCCCTTGAGCGGGAGGGTGAGCGAGTACAGCGTGGCGAAGCCGAGGAAGGCGACCTCCACCGACATGGCTGGTGCGAGTCGTACGGCGCCCGAGTGCGTCGACGCAGACTCGGTCTCGTCCGCGCCGGAGCGGCGGGCCTGCCACACCGCGAGAGTGGCGACGAGCACCACCAGCGGCCAGCCGACACCGACCAGCACCCGGTTGGCGCCGGTCATGTTCGCCAGCGCCAGCGAGCACACCTCTGGGACCTCGGAGCTGTCCGGCTGGTAGGCACCACCGCACTTCAGCGTGAAGACGAAGTCGACCGCGTACTCGGGCAGCACCGCCATCAGCGCCAGCAGTGCGAGGGCGAGACCGGCGTTGATGTCGACCTGGACCGCCTCGGCCGCCCACGACAAGATGAACGCCGCGCCGACGATCGCCGCGCCGTACACCAACACCAGCACCCACGCGGGGAGCCCGAGGCTCGGCAGCCCCAGGTACGCTGCGGCGCCCAGGGAACTCCCCGGCAGCGCCACGAGCGCCGCGACGAGCAGCTGGAAGGGGAAGCGGTCCGAGCCGTGCTGCTGGTCCGCCATGCCGGACGCGGTTCCCGTCCGGAGGAGATCTCATGCTTCGGTCGCGCTCGTGCCGATGAGTTGTCGGGCGACCGGTCGTCTGTCCTCGTGCGCGGGCGCCGGGCCCGGTCACGACCAGCCACTGCCAAGGAGCCAGACGTGCTCAGCACGATGGACCTCGACCCACCGGTCGAGGACGCCTGCGGCAAGGACGGCGGTAGCTGTGCCGACGTCGACCGTCACGGCTGGGGACGTGTGCGGCGCCGACTCGGTGCCGCCGGCGCGATACTCGCGTGCCGTTGTCAGGGGGCGCAGATACGTTGTCAGACATGAACGATGCGGTCGTGGTGAGTGGGCTCGCCAAGAGCTATGGGTCGACGCAAGCGCTCGCTGGTGTCGACTTCACCGTGCCAGAAGGCACGGTGCTGGGGCTGCTCGGGCCAAACGGAGCGGGCAAGACGACGGTCGTGCGCATCCTGGCCACGTTGCTGAAGGCCGACGCCGGCCGAGCGGAGGTCTTCGGGCTCGACGTGGCCCGTGACGCCAACGCGGTTCGCGCCACCATCGGGCTGACCGGCCAGTACGCGGCTGTCGACGAGTATCTCACCGGCTTCGAGAACCTCGACATGGTCGGGCGCTTGTTCCGGATGCCCCGCGAGGCTGCTCGGCGTCGGGCCGACGAGCTGCTCGAGCGCTTCGACCTCGCTGACGCCCGCAACCGGCCGGTGAAGACGTACTCCGGCGGCATGCGTCGACGCCTCGACATCGCCGCCAGTCTCATCGCGCGGCCACGGGTGCTGTTCCTCGACGAGCCGACCACGGGCCTCGACCCGCGCAGCCGGCTCGGCATGTGGGAGTTCATCGAGGGTCTGGTCGACGACGGCACCACGATCTTGTTGACCACGCAGTACCTCGACGAGGCCGACCGGCTCGCCGACTCGATCGTGGTCATCGACCACGGCAAGGTCATCGCTCGCGGCAACGCCGACCAGCTCAAGGCGCAGGTCGGCGGCGAGCGCCTGGAAGTGGTCGTGGCCGACGAGAGCCAGCTGGCGACCGTACGTGAGCAGCTCGCCCCGCTCGGCCTCGAGTCGCCGGTCGTGGACGAGCAGGCCAGGCGAGTGACCGTACCGGTCACCGGTGGGGCCGACGTGCTGATGGAGGCGCTGCGGCGCCTGTCCGCCGTCGAGGTGACGCTCCTCGACGTGGGCCTGCGCCGCCCCGACCTCGACGACGTCTTCCTCACCCTGACCGGCCACGCGGCCGAGGAGCCCGGGTCGGCGGATGAGCCGGCCACCCAGCCGGAGAAGGAGCCCGTGTCATGAGCGTGGCCGAAGCAGTCAACGATGCGGCCATCGTCACCAAGCGCAACCTGATCAAGGTCCGGCGCGTCCCCGATGTGCTGGTCTTCGCGACCCTTTCGCCGATCATGTTCGTGCTGCTGTTCGCCTACGTCTTCGGCAGTGCCATCGACGTGCCCGGCGTCAGCTACACCGAGTTCTTGATGGCCGGCATCTTCGTCCAGACCGTGATCTTCGGGTCCACCTTCACCGGCATGAGCCTTGCGGAAGACCTGCAGAAGGGCATCATCGACAGGTTCCGGTCGCTGCCGATGAGCCGCTCCGCGGTGGTGCTGGGTCGGACGCTCGCCGACGTAGGCATCAATGTCATCACGGTCACGGTCATGTCCTTGACCGGCCTGGTCGTGGGCTGGCGCATCAGGTCCTCGCTCCTCGACGCCCTGGTCGGCTATGCGCTCCTGCTGCTGTTCGCCTACGCCATGTCGTGGTTGATGGCGCTCGTCGGTCTGCTCGTGAAGACGCCGGAGGTGGTCAACAACGCCTCCTTCATCGTGATCTTCCCGCTGACGTTCATCGCCAACACGTTCGTCCCGACCGACAACTTCCCGACGGTCCTGCGCGTCTTTGCCGACTGGAACCCGGTGTCGTCGGTCACGCTGGCCGTGCGCCAGCTCTTCGGCAACACCGCTCCACAGATGGTTACCCCCGACACCTGGTCGCTGCAGCATCCGGTGCTCTACTCGCTGGGGTTCATCGCCGTCCTGCTCGCGACCTTCGTGCCGCTGTCCGTACGCCGCTACCAGCGCACCGCTTGATCGGCCGAGCAAGGAGTGCCATGCCCGCCACCGACCTGATCGCCGACGCCCTCGACCGGGTGCGAGAGGCCGTGCACGCGGTGCTCGACGACCTGGATGATCGGCACCTGACCGCTCGACTGGACACCGAGGCCAACACGATCGCGTGGCTGGTGTGGCACCTCACCCGCGTGGCTGACGACCACCTCGCTGACGCGGCCGGGGCCGCGCAGGTCTGGACCTCCGACGGCTGGTCCGGGCGGCTCGGCCTGCCCTTCGGCGACGCAGCCATCGGTTACGGCCACAGCAGCGACGAGGTGGCCGTGGTCCATCCGCCGGCCGAGCTGCTCGCCGGCTACTACGACGCGGTGCACGCCCACTCGACGGGCTGGCTGCGTACGGTGGCCGATGACGAGCTGGACCGGGTCGTCGACGAGGGCTGGGACCCGCCGGTCACGCTGGCGGTGCGCCTGGTCAGCGTGGTCAGCGACTGCCTCCAGCACGTCGGCCAGGCGGCGTACGTCCGCGGGGTGCTGGAGCGCTCAGCGGAGTGACACCCCGCGGCGCGTCACGTCCGCGTGCCGACCCGCACCTGCACGTGCCCGCCGCGCAGACTGCGCGCCACGACGTCGGCGCAGGCCCGTTCGACTGCGCGCCACGGGTGCGCGTCGATGTCGGCACCGCCCAGCGCGCAGGCGAGCCGGGCCAGCGGTGTCAACCAGGCGGCCCGACCGACCGGACGCCGCATGTCCACCACCGCGAGCCGACCGCCCTGGCGAGTCACCTCGACGGCCCGCTGCCAGGCATCCTCCCAGTGCGACATCAGCGACAAGGCGTACGTGGCGAGGACCGCGTCGAAGCCGCCGCCCAGCCGGTCCGCGCTTACCGTCGTCGCATCGGCGCAGACCAGCTCGACGTTGTGCCAGCCGAGACGAGTGGCGCGGCGGCGGGCCTGCGCGAGCATGTGCTCGCTCGAGTCGACACCCACGAGTCGGGCGCTGCGGGTGACGTGGGGCAGCAGCAGGGGGAAGTTCAGGCCGGTGCCGCACCCCAGGTCGAGCACCGTGGCGCCCCGCCGCGGCCGCAACTCCTCGACCGCCGCGACGCGACCGGACCGGTAGACCGGCCACTCGCCAGAGAACACGTCGTAGAACGGCGCCATGACGGTGTAGCGCGCGGGCCCCCTCACCGCGCGGCTACCGGAGCGGCTACCGGCGTGCCCACGCCGCCAGACGAGCACGCGGACGTGCTGCGCGTCGCTCTCGACGCGCAGCTACCGGCGTGCCCACCGCGCCCCCGGGCGCTCGGACGTAGCGCGCGGTCGCTCATGGCAGAGCTGGGCAGTTTGCGAGCGAGCACATGAACCTCCCCCTGCATCGTTGTACCGCATGCGAAGCGGGTTGCACCGCGCGCGACGAGGTGGCACTGGCTCGGGGCGAGCGCCGTCTCGCACCTGGACGAGCGCTGTACAGCCGCGAGAGGCGTGGGCGACGATCGGACAGCAGACGCAACGACCGACAGGAGCCCTGACGTGGACACCGACCAGGCACTCGCCTTCGCAGCGCAGCACCGACTGGGCATTCTGGTGACCCTGCGCCCCGACGGGCGCCCCCAGACCAGCAACATCGTGCACGCCGTCGACGGTGACCGGGTCCGGGTGTCGTTGACCGACGGGCGGGTCAAGACCCGCAACGTACGCAACGACGGCCGGGTGCTGCTGCACGTGACCACCTCGGACGGGTCGTCGTGGGCGGCGCTGGAGGGCACCGCCGAGCTCTCGCCCGTGACCACGCGGCCCGGCGACGACGCCGGCCAGGCGCTGCGCGCGCTCTACACCGCGATCTCGGGCCAGGAGCACCCGGACTGGGACGAGTACGACCAGGCGATGGTGGACGAGCACCGACTGGTGCTCACCTTGCGGGTCACCCACGGGTACGGCGGCGGCGCCGGCTAGACCCCGCCGCGAGCGACACGTCGACTGGTTCGGGGCCCAGCTCGGCGCCATCGAGCGCGTCGGCGCCCAGCAGTACCTGGCCCAGCACATCGCGGCGGGGGAATCCCCCATCTGAGCGGTCCTACGCCGGCCACAGGATGCGGGCAACCTCGGCCTGCCCGCTGCTCCGCGGATGCCGAAGGGGCGTGACGTCGTCGCGGTGGGCGCCGGGTGTGCCCGGCACCTGTCAGCTCTTCTCGGCGTCGGCCTCGGCGTCGGCCAGTGCCTGCGCCGCAGTCACCAGCCCCAGATGGCTGAAGGCCTGTGGGAAGTTTCCGAGCAGCTCACCGGTCGCCTCGTCCACCTGCTCGGAGAACAGCCCGAGCCCGGTCGCGTAGCCGGCCGCTCGTTCCAGCACCTCACGTGACCGCTCCACCTGGCCGGTGACGGCCAGCGCGTGCGCCAACCAGAACGTGCAGAGCAAGAAGGTGCCCTCCGGTACGTCGAACCCATCGCCTCCGCGGTAGCGGTAGAGCAGTCCCCGCTCGTCGCGCAGACCCGACTCCACCGCGTCGATGGTCGCCAGCAGCCGCTCGTCGTCGGGAGGCAGGAAGCCGACGATGGCCATCAGCAGCACGGCGGCGTCCAGCTCGTCGGAGCCGAGGTACTGCGTGTAGGCGCCAGCCCGCTCGCTCCAGCCGTCATCGAGGATCACGGTCGCGATCTCGTCACGGGTCGACGTCCACTCCTCGACACGCTCACCGGCGTCGAGCTGCTCGGCAAGGCTCACGCCTCGGTCGAGCGCCACCCAGCACATCAGCTTGCTGTGCAGGTACGGCCGGGTCGGTCCGCGTACCTCCCAGATGCCCTGGTCGTCGTCCCGCCATCGTGCGGCCGCCGCGTCCACGGCTGCGACCAGGAACCCCCGCGTGTTTTCGGCGATGGGGTCCAGCTTCTCGCGCAGGAGGTACGCTGCGTCGAGGACTGCGCCGTAGACGTCGAGCTGTCGCTGGTTCCAGGCCCCGTTGCCGACCCGAACCGGGCCGCTGCCACGCCAGCCGGACAGGTGCGGCAGCTCGTGCTCGGTGAGGTCGCGGCTGCCGTCGACGGCGAACATGACCTGCAGGTCGGCACCGCGTTCGAGCAGCGAAGCGGTGGAGCGGGTCAGGAAGGCGAAGAAGCTCGCGGCCTCGTCGGGGCAGGCAGCGACCCACAGGCCTTGCAGGGTCATGCTGGCGTCGCGTAGCCAGGTGTAGCGGTAGTCCCAGGTGCGCCCACTGTCGACGCCCTCGGGCAGGCTGGTGGTGGGCGCCGCCACTATGGCGCCGCTGCGCGCGTACGTCAGACCCTGCAGCACCACGCCACTGTTGTTGACCAGGTCCGCCAGCGGTCCCTCGTAACGCTGGTGCAGCTCTGACCAGCTGCGCCAGGCTGCCTCGGTGTCGTCGAGGCGTCGGTGCACCTTGCGGGCGGGCCAGCCGCGCGGTGAGCTGCCCCAGGCGTCCCACTGCTGCACCGCGAACGTCAGGTCCTCCCCCTCCTGCAGCTCGAGCGTCGCGCGCGCCGCAGCGGCGTCCAGGTCCAGCTCGGCGCTGGTGCTCAGCCGGATCGTGTGGGCGCCGCCGTGCCCGACGATGCCGCCCTCCACCTGCTCGAGCCGTGGGTGGGTGAGCCCCGCCTCGGGGCGGGGCACGTACTCGACCCGCACCGCGACCGAGCCGGCCGTGCAGCGGGCTCGACGTAGCAACACCCCTGGCGAGGTGAGCCCGAGGTCGTGGCCACGTTCTCGTCGCCCGAGCGCCATCGCGTCGGTCACGACCAGCTCACCGCCCGGACCCGTCCACGTGGTCTGCAGCACCAACCCAGGCCGTAGGTAGCGCCACTGGGAGGTGAAGCTCGCGTCGGTCGGAGCGAGCAGGAAGTGCCCGGCGTCGTCGTCGAGGAGACGGGCGAACAGCGGTGCGCTGTCGAAGCGGGGCAGGCACAGCCAGTCGACGGAGCCGCCGGAACTGACCAGCGCGGTGGACCGGCAGTCGGACAGCATCCCGTACTCGTGAAGTGGCAGGTCGCTCATCGTGTCCTCCGGTGGCCGCTGCTGGACGGGTCCACCATGCCTGCGACACGGTCGGCGCGCCAGGTGCGTCAGGTGCGTCAGCGTTTCTGTTAGCTCTGCTGGGTCTCGCCGGTGACGGTCGCGCGACGTCAGGTGGTCAACGGCGGAAGCCGCCCTCGGCGTCGATGATCTGCCCGGTGATGGTGGCCGCGTCCGCACCGAGCAGCAGGGCCACCACGCCGGCGGCTTCGTCCGGTGTGCCCCAGCGTCCACGGGGGAAGGCCGCGGCACCGGCACGGCGGGTCTCCTCATCAGCCCACCCGGTGTCGGTCGGGCCCGGGTTGAGGCAGTTGACGGTGATGTCGGCGTCGATCAGGGCATCCGACAGCGACCGGGTCAGCTGGTGCAGGGCGCCCTTGGTCGCCACGTACGGGATCTCGCCGGGCATCGGGCCGAGGTGTTGACCCGACGTGAACAGCACCACCCGCCCGTGGTCGCGGCACTGCGCGGCGAACGCCTGCACCAGCAGCAGCGTCGCGCGGACGTTGACCGCCCAAGAGGCGTCGAGTTCGGTGGCGGTGACCTTTGCGAGCGGGTACGACGAGCTGCGGGCGTGGTTGGCCACCAACGTGTCCAGCGGCCCGAACCGGTCGCTGGCCTGGGCGACCAGCCGTCGAGGGGCGGTGACGTCGGCCAGGTCGACCTCGGCGTGACCGAGCCGGTCGCCCCCGTCGAGGTCCGCGAGCACCGCGCCGATGCCGCCCGGTTCGGCGCCCCACGGCTCACTCGCGTCGTAGGCGGACCACGAGTGGGCGAACACCCTCGCGCCATCGGCGAGCAGTCGGCGCGCGATGGCGAAGCCGATGCCCTGGCGGCGGCTGACGCCGGTCACCAGGGCGGTGCGCTGTCGCGTCACGGTCCGCTCCGCTCATGCCGGGGCCGCCACTCGGCTGGCTCGGTGGGATCGAGCGGTGGATCAGTGAGGCGGAGCTCCCACCAGCCCACGTCGTGCCAGGCACCGAGCTTGTGCCCGGCCTGCCGGTAGACGCCGACCGGCTCGAACCCGACGGCTAGGTGCAGGGCGACACTGGCCGGGTTGGGGAGCACGACGCCGGCATACATCGAGACGTATCCGAGGTGGCGTACCTCGTCGACCAGCCGCCCGTACAGCGCCCGACCGACTCCTCGGCGATGGTGCGGGCCGTCGACGAAGACCGAACACTCGACCGACCAGCGGTACGCCGGCCTGGACCGGTGTGGCGAGGCGTAGGCGTAGCCGGCGACCAACGCCTCCGTCTCGGCGACCAGCCACGGCAGCCGGGGCCGCGCCTGCATGCGACGGGTCATCTCGGTGCGTTCCGGTGGGGTCTCCTCGAAAGACGTGGCCGTCTCGCGTACGACCGGTGCGTAGATGCGGTGAATGGCCTCAACGTCGTCGGTGGTAGCCGCTCGGACAAGCACCCGGTCGCGCACGAGCCCATGGTGCCCGGGCCTGGCCGTGGCCGGGCGTCGGGTGTGGTCGGAGGCGACGGCGACCCGCCGCACGGGGCCTCCCAGCAGCACAACGGCCAGTCACGAGGAGATGAGGCCACGTGGCGCATCACGAAGGGGCCACCGCTCAGCTCAGGTCACCTCAGGGCCTGCCGGGACCCCGCCGGCCGCGCGGTGGGCAGCCCCACCATGATGGAACGCATGCCGAACGCACGGGTCAACCAGGTCGTCGTCGTCACCGGAGCGAGCGGAGGGATCGGCCGCGCTACGGCTCGGGCCTTCGCGGAGCGTGGTGCTGCTGTCGCGCTGCTCGCCCGGGGTGACGTCGGCCTCCAGGCGGCCGCCGAGGACGTACGTGCAGCCGGTGGCACGCCGCTCGTCGTCCCGGTGGACGTCGCCGACGCCGACGCGGTCGAGGCGGCCGCCGAGCGGGTCGAGGCCGAGCTCGGGGAGATCGATGTCTGGGTCAACGTCGCCTTCACCTCGGTGTTCGCCCGCTTCGAGCACATCTCGCCCGCCGAGTTCCGCCGCGTCACCGAGGTCAGCTACCTCGGCTACGTCTACGCCACGATGGCGGTGCTCCGACGCATGAAGGCGCGCGACCGGGGCACCGTCGTGCAGGTGGGGTCGACGCTGGCGTACCGAGGGATCCCGTTGCAGAGCGCCTACTGCGGCGCCAAGCACGCGATCCAGGGCTTCCACGAGTCGTTGCGCTGCGAGCTGTTGCACGAAGGCTCGAACGTGCGGGTGACGATGGTGCAGATGCCGGCGGTCAACACCCCCCAGTTCTCGTGGGTGCTGTCCCGGTTGCCCGAGCGCGCGCAGCCGGTCCCGCCGATCTACCAGCCCGAGGTTGCCGCCAAGGCGGTCGTGTACGCCGCCGACCACCCGAGACGCCGGGAGTACTGGGTCGGTGCCAGCACCACCGGCACGCTGATCGCCAACGCGGTGGCTCCCGGACTGCTGGACCGCTACCTGGCGCGCACCGGCTTCGCCTCCCAGCAGACCGGTGAGCCGAAGCCAGCCGACCAGCCGGCGAACCTGTGGGAACCGGCCGACGGGCCCGACGGCAAGGATTTCGGCGCGCACGGGGCGTTCGACGACCGCGCCAAGAACAGCAGCCCGCAGTTGTGGGCATCCCAGCATCACGGAGCCGTCGCCGCGCTGAGCGCGGCCGCGGCGGGCGCCCTCGCCGCCGGCATCGGCGCCATCAGGAGCCGGTCGTGACAGGCCCGCACCCGAGCCATCCGGGCCAGGTCGTGACGGTCCCGCACCCGAGAGCCAGCAGGAGCCGGTCGTGACGGTAGTGCCCCCCGCCCCCCCGGCCGACCCGGCCGCCGGCGTCGACGTGGCCGCCATGGTCGAGGACCTGAAGGCGCGAGTCGACGGCGAGGTCCGCTTCGACGCGGGCACCCGCGCCGCGTACTCCACCGACGCCTCCAACTTCCGCCAGGTGCCGATCGGTGTCGTGGTGCCCCGCACGATCGAGGCCGGCGTCGAGGCCGCGGCGGTGGCGCGCGAGCACGGCGCCCCGCTGCTCTCGCGCGGCGGGGGGACCAGCCTCGCCGGCCAGTGCACGAACACCGCCGTGGTGATCGACTGGTCGAAGTACTGCAACCGGCTGGTGTCGGTCGATGCCGAGCGCCGCCGCTGCGTCGTGGAGCCCGGCATCGTGCTCGACGACCTGAACGGCCAGCTCGGGGAGTACGGGCTGCGCTACGGTCCCGAACCGGCCACCCACATGAACTGCACGCTCGGCGGCATGATCGGCAACAACTCTTGCGGTGCCACTGCCCAGCGCACCGGCAAGGTCGTCGACAACATCGCCAGCCTCGACGTGCTGCTCTACGACGGCACCCGGTTCACCTGCGGACCCACCAGCGACGAGGAGTACGACCGCATCGAGCGTCGGGGCGACCGGCAGGCGGCGCTCTACCGGGGGATGCGCCGGCTGCGCGACACCTACGGCGACCAGATCCGCGCCCGCTACCCCGACATCCCCCGCCGGGTGTCCGGCTACAACCTCGACTCGCTGCTGCCCGAGAAGGACTTCGACGTGGCCGGCGCGCTGGTGGGCAGCGAGTCGACGTTGGTGACCGTGCTGCACGCCGAGCTCGAGCTGGTGCCGGTGGTGCCGCACCGGACCCTGGTGGTGCTGGGCTACTCCTCCATCGACGTGGCCGCCGACGCGGTGCCGGCCATCCTGCCGTACGAGCCGGTAGCCCTGGAGGGCGTCGACCACTACCTGATCCACGACCAGCAGCTGAAGGGGATGAACAAGCAAGCGCTGGACGAGCTGCCGGAGGGCACCGGGTTCTTGTTCGTGCAGTTCGGTGGCGACACCGAGCGCGACGCCGACCAGGCAGCGCACGCCATGCTCGAAGGCCTGCGCCGCGAACAGCACGAGGCGGACGTCACCGTCTTCGCCGACCCCGACCAGGAGCAGGAGCTGTGGGAGGTGCGAGAGTCCGGGCTCGGCGCCACCGCGCACCTGCCTCATCGGCCGGACACCTTCCCGGGCTGGGAGGACTCCGCGGTCGCCCCCGACCGGCTCGGCGACTACCTGCGAGACCTGCACTCGCTGTACGAGGAGTTCGGCTACGCCAGCGGGACCGGGCCGAGCCTGTACGGCCACTTCGGGCAGGGCTGCGTGCACACCCGCATCCCCTTCGACCTGTACTCCGCCGACGGTGTCGAGACGTACCGGCGTTTCGTGGAGCGGGCCGCCGACCTGGTGGTGGCCTACGACGGGTCGCTCTCGGGCGAGCACGGCGACGGGCAGACCCGCGGTGAGCTGCTGCCGAAGATGTTCGGCGATCAGATCATGCGGGCGTTCGGTGAGCTCAAGGGGCTGTTCGACCCCGACGAGAAGATGAACCCCGGCAAGGTCGTGGCTCCGTACCTGCTGGACGAGAACCTGCGGTACGGCAACGACTGGGCTCCGATCGCCCCGCAGGACCTGCACTTCCACTACCCCGAGGACGGCGGGTCGTTCGTGCAGGCGGCCAGCCGATGTGTAGGGGTGGGACGGTGCCGTCAGCACACCAACGACGGACACGAGGTGATGTGCCCCTCGTACCAGGTCACGCACGAGGAGGAGCACTCCACCCGGGGCCGGGCCCGGCTGCTGTTCGAGATGCTGCACGGCCACGGCGACGGGCCGGTCACCGACGGCTGGCGCTCCACCGAGGTACGCGACGCCCTCGACCTGTGCCTGGCCTGCAAGGGCTGCAAGACCGACTGCCCGGCCAGCGTCGACATGGCGACCTACAAGGCCGAGTTCCTCGCGCACCACTACGAGGGTCGACTGCGCCCGCGTGCGGACCTGGTGATGGGCGCCCTGCCGCTGGCCGCGGCGGTGGTCACCCGGCTGCGGCTCAGCCGGGTCGTCAACGCCCTCAGCCACGCTCCGCTGGTGCACCCGCTGGGGATGCGGCTGGCCGGTCTCGAGCAGCGCGAGGTGCCGTTGTTCGCCGAGCAGACGTTGCAGCAGTGGTGGGCCGGTCGCGGCCCGCGCGGCTCGGGTGAGCGGGGCACCGTGCTGCTGTGGCCGGACACCTTCACCAACACCCTGCACCCGCACGTGGGCCAGGCCGCGGTGCAGGTGCTGGAGTCGGCCGGGTGGCGGGTGCACGTGCCCACCGAGCCGGTGTGCTGCGGGCTCACCTGGATCTCCACCGGCCAGCTGGTGACCGCCAAGAAGGTGCTGCGGCGCAGTGTGCGCGTCCTCGCCGACCACGTCCGCGCTGGCGGGCTCGTCGTCGCGCTCGAACCGAGCTGCACTGCGGTGTTCCGCAGCGACATGCGCGAACTCTTCCCCGACGACCAAGACGTACGCCGGCTGGGCGATGCCACGGTGACGCTGGCGGAGCTGCTCACCGAGCACACACCGGGCTGGGAGCCACCGCAGCTCGACACCGACGGACGACTGCCGGCGCTCGCGCAGGTGCACTGCCACCAGCACGCCATCATGGGTTGGGAGGCCGACACCAAGCTGCTCGACGAGGCCGGTGTGGACGCCGAGCACCTCGACTCCGGCTGCTGCGGGCTCGCCGGCAACTTCGGCTTCACCGCCGGTCACGGCGAGGTCAGCGAGGCCTGCGCCGAGCGCGTCCTGCTGCCGAAGCTGCGCGCTGCCGACGAGCGCGCGGTGGTGCTCGCCGACGGGTTCTCCTGCCGTACCCAGATCTCCGAGCTCGACAGCGGTGGTCGAGAAGCCGTGCACCTGGCCGAGCTGCTCGCCGGCGGCGCCGATGCGCTGGCTCAGCGGCCGGCGCGTCCCGAGCGGGTGCTGGCCCAGCGTCCGGCCAGCCCGAGTCGGGCGGCGACGCTGGCGGCGGCCGGTGCCGGCGTACTCGGAGCAGCCGGGCTGGCCGGCGCCACGACGAACGCCCTGAGGCGAAAGCGAGGACGCCGCTCCGGCTGAGCGCGGGCGGCCGTGCACCGATGGAGACGACGTCGGCGGCAGGAGCCGGTCCACCGAGCATCCGACGCCACCGGACGACCACGGACGACAACCGACATCGACACAGGCAGCACCCGACATGCAGACACGAAGGAGATCGGACATGGCGACGACAGTGGGTGACTTCTTGCTGAAGCGGCTGCGCGAGTGGGGAGTCGAGCACGTCTTCGGCTACCCCGGCGACGGCATCAACGGCCTGCTTGCCGCCTGGGGTCGGGCCGAGGACAACCCCCGGTTCATCCAGGCCCGGCACGAGGAGATGGCGGCGTTCGAGGCCGTCGGGTACGCCAAGTTCACCGGCCGGGTGGGCTTTTGCACCGCCACCTCCGGGCCGGGTGCGATCCACCTGCTCAACGGGTTGTACGACGCCAAGCTCGACCACGTACCCGTGGTCGCGATCGTCGGTCAGACCGACCGCACCGCGATGGGCGGGTCGTACCAGCAAGAGGTCGACCTGATGAGCCTGTACAAGGACGTCGCCAGCGAGTACCTGCAGATGGTCACCGCGCCAGAGCAGCTGCCGAACGTCATCGACCGCGCGATCCGCACCGCTCAGGCCGAGCACGCCCCGACGGCGATCATCATCCCCGCGGACGTGCAGGAGATGGACTACAGCCCCCCCGGTCACGAGTTCAAGATGGTGCCCTCCAGCCTGGGCACCACCTCCTGGCCCACTCCGCAGCCGGACGACGCCGGCGTCCGTGCGGCGGCCGAGCTGCTCAACAGCGGCGAAAAGGTGGCCATGCTGATCGGGCAGGGTGCCCGCGGCGCCCGCGCCGAGGTGGAAGAGGTCGCCAACCTGCTGGGGGCGGGGGTCGCCAAGGCCCTGCTGGGCAAGGACTCCCTGCCCGACGACCTGCCGTTCGTCACCGGCGCCATCGGCCTGCTCGGCACGCGTCCCAGCTACGAGATGATGCGCGACTGCGACACCTTGCTGACCGTCGGGTCCAACTTCCCGTACTCGCAGTTCCTGCCCGAGCTGGACCAGGCGCGGGCCGTCCAGATCGACATCGACGGCAAGTTCATCGGGATGCGCTACCCCTACGAGCTCAACCTGGTGGGTGACGCGAAGGCGACGCTGCAGGCGCTCATCCCGCACCTGCAGCGCAAGAGCGCCCGGTCGTGGCGTGACACGATCGAGTCGGGGGTGGCCGACTGGTGGCAGACCATGCGCGACGAGGCGCTCACCGAGGCCGACCCGATCAACCCGATGCGCCCGTTCCTCGAGCTGAGCGAGCGGTTGCCGAGCAACGCGATCGTGGTGGCCGACTCCGGCTCGGCGGCCAACTGGTACGCCCGCCAGCTCAAGTTCACCCGCGACGTGCGAGGCTCGCTGTCGGGCACGCTCGCGACGATGGGGCCCGGCGTGCCGTACGGCATCGGGGCGAAGTTCGGCCGCCCGGACCGGCCGGTGATCGTATTCGAGGGTGACGGGGCCATGCAGATGAACGGGCTCGCCGAGCTGATCACGATCAAGCACTACTGGCAGGAGTGGAGCGACCCCCGACTGGTGGTGGCCGTGCTGCACAACGACGACCTCAACCAGGTCACCTGGGAGATGCGGGCGATGGAGGGGGCACCGAGGTTCACCGAGTCACAGCGCATCCCGAGCGTGTCGTACGCCGACTTCGCCCGCGGTCTCGGCCTGCACTCCGACACGATCGAGAAGCCGGACCAGCTGGGTGCGGCTTGGGAGCGGGCGTTGTCCGCCGACCGGCCGACGGTGCTCGACATCCACTGCGACCCGAGCATCCCGCCGATCCCACCGCACGCGACGTTGGAGCAGATGGTCAACTCGGCCGAGTCGATCCTGAAGGGCGACGACAAGGCCTGGGACGTGGTGAAGGAGGGGGTGAAGACCAAGGCGCAGGAGTTCCTGCCGCACCGGGACGGCTGAGCGGCGCCGTGACACCGGAC
>JBBSMD010000038.1:0-17202 GCA_038233355.1 Propionibacteriales bacterium | reverse complement strand
GCCAACCAGCTCTTCGGCGGGTCCTGCTCGCTTCCGCTGCTCTACCGGCCCGACAGCATCTTCGGCTTCCTGCTGCTGGTGATCACGATGATCGCGGGCACTGCGGTCATCATGTGGTTCGGCGAGCTGATCACCGACCGCGGCATCGGCAACGGCATGTCGCTGCTGATCTTCACCCAGGTCGTGGCGACCTTCCCCAGCGCGATGTACCTCATCTTGCAGCAGAACGGCGCCTTCTCGTTCGCGCTGGTCGTCCTGGTCGGCCTTGCGGTGGTGGCCGCGGTGATCTTCATGGAGCAGGCCCAGCGACGCATTCCGGTGCAGTACGCCCGACGCATGGTCGGGCGGCGGATGTTCGGCGGATCCTCGACGTACATCCCGATCAAGGTCAACCAGGCCGGCATCATCCCGGTGATCTTCGCCTCGAGCCTGCTCTACCTGCCGGCGCTGGCCTCCCAGTTCAACACCACGACACCGTGGGCGGCCTGGGTCGTTGAGCACTTCACCAGGGGTGACCACCCGCTGTACATGATCACCTACTTCGCGATGATCATGTTCTTCACCTACTTCTACGTGTCGATCACCTTCAACCCCCAAGAGGTGGCCGACAACATGAAGAAGTACGGCGGGTTCATCCCGGGGATCCGCGCCGGTCGCCCGACCGAGGAGTACCTCGGCTACGTGCTGTCGCGCATCACGTTCCCCGGCGCGCTCTACCTGGGGACGATCTCCCTCATCCCGCTCATCGCGCTGGTGCTCCTCAACGCCAACCAGAACTTCCCCTTCGGCGGCACCACGATCCTCATCATCGTGGGTGTCGGGCTGGACACCGTGAAACAGATCGAGAGCCAGCTGCAGCAGCGCAACTACGAGGGGTTCCTCCGCTGATGAGACTGATCCTGATGGGTCCGCCGGGGGCAGGAAAGGGTACCCAGGCGGCGGTCGTTTCCGATTCGCTCGACATTCCCGCGATCTCGACCGGTGACATCTTCCGGGACAACGTCGAGGCGGGCACCGCGCTCGGCGAGAAGGCCAAGCGCTACATGGACGCCGGGGAGTACGTACCCGACAGCCTCACCAACGCCATGGTGGGTGCCCGGCTCGCCGAGCGCGACGCCCGCAACGGCTTCCTGCTCGACGGCTATCCGCGCACCGTCGCGCAGGTCGAGGAGCTCGACACAATGCTGTCCGACCTCGACAGCCGCCTCGACGCGGTGATCCTGCTCGAGGTCGACCGTGAGGAGCTCATCGCACGGCTGCTCAAGCGGGCGCAGACCGAGGACCGCAGCGACGACACCGAGGACGTCATCCGGCGCCGGCAGGAGGTCTTCGACGAGCAGACCGCCCCGCTCATCGAGGTGTACGAGGGGCGCGACCTGCTGGTGCGCGTCGACGGCGTCGGCGCGGTCGACGAAGTGCGTGCCCGCGTTGTCTCCGCCCTCCCCCGCCGTGCGGCGGGCAGCCGCTGACGCCGTGGGTTGGCGTGACCGCGGCGTCGAGATCAAGACGCCCGAGCAGATTGCCGCCATGCGCCGGGCCGGTCTGGTCGTCGCGCACACCCTGCGGCTCGTGCAACGCCGGGCCGCGCCCGGACTGACCACCGGCGACCTCGACGAGATCGCTGCGCAGGCCATCGCGGCGGCCGGTGCCAAGCCGAGCTTCCTCGGCTACCACGGTTTCCCCGGGGTCCTCTGCACCTCGGTCAACGAGCAGGTGGTGCACGGAATCCCCGGTCCCCAGGTGCTGCGCGAGGGTGATGTCGTCTCGGTCGACTGCGGCGCGATCGTCGACGGCTGGCACGGCGACGCCGCGGTCACCTTCACCCTCGGCGCCGTCGCGCCGGTGGTGCAACGGCTCGTCGACGTCACCGAGGCGGCGTTGTGGCACGGCATCGCGGCAGCCGCGGTGGGGGGCCGGGTCACCGACGTGTCGGCCGCTGTCGAGGGTCACGTCCGAGCCAACAGCGACTTCGGCATCCTCGAGGAGTACGTGGGGCACGGGATCGGGTCGGTCATGCACCAGCCGCCCAACGTGCCCAACCATGGGCCGCCGGGTCGCGGACCGAGGCTGGTGCCGGGCCTCGCCTTGGCGGTGGAGCCGATGGTGACGCTCGGGCCGGCTCGCACCCGCGTGCTCGACGACGAGTGGACAGTGGTGACGACCGACGGCAGCGTCGCTGCGCACAGCGAGCACACGTTCACGCTGACCCCGCAAGGCGCGTGGGTGCTCACCGCGCTCGACGGCGGTCGGGCCGAGCTGGCCCGGCTCGGTGTCCCCTACGGCGGACCCGCTTACGAGCCCGCCTGAGCACCCCGTCGCCCGTCACCTCGGTCTGTCAGCCGCCGCGCAGACGGCGCACCGGTGCACCCGCCCCGGTGCGCACGTCCGCGCCCGGATTGGCCTGCGGTGGGCCGGCTGACGTAGACTTCTACGTCGGCCCGCGGTCGGGTCGGGTTGTTGCCTGCCCGCCGCTCACCAGCACCGTCCCCGGCCACTGGCGCGCTCGTGGCGCAGGTGGGGCCGGTGCGCGGGCCATCACACAGTCGATCGAGAAGGATTGCGCAGGACACATGCCGAAGAAGGAAGGCGTCATCGAGATCGAGGGCGCCGTCGTCGAAGCTCTCCCGAACGCCACGTTTCGGGTGGAGCTGAGCAACGGGCACCGGGTGCTCGCCCACATCAGCGGCAAGATGCGGCAGCACTACATCCGGATCCTCCCCGAGGACCGGGTCGTGGTGGAGCTGTCGCCGTACGACCTCACTCGCGGCCGGATCGTCTACCGCTACAAGTGAGGTCGGCCGCGGCCTCGCTTTCCCCACCCATCCCCACCCATCCCAACTCGTACCCAACCCACCTCCTCACGACGAACAGAGAGCTCGATGAAGGTCAACCCGAGCGTCAAGCCGATCTGCGACAAGTGCAAGGTCATCCGTCGGCACGGGCGCGTCATGGTCATCTGCGAGAACCCCCGGCACAAGCAGCGGCAGGGCTGACCGCCACCGTCGATACAGCAGCACCGTACGACCGCAGCACCCCCAGCGTGACCGCTCGCACCCGGCTCCGGGTGCGCCACCGCCGGCCCGGAGGCCGGCGCCTCACCGCGAGACCCCTCGCGGTCGGGGACGCGGCACGTACGACACCTCCGCCAACCGCAAAGGACACCGCCACTCATGGCACGCCTCGTCGGTGTCGACCTCCCGCGCGACAAGCGCATCGAGGTCGCACTCACCTCCATCTACGGCATTGGCCGTACCCGCGCCCAGTCCACGCTCGACGCGACGGGTGTCAGCCCGGACGCCCGCGTGCACGAGCTGGGCGACGAGGAGCTGGTGAAGCTCCGCGACCACATCGAGGGCAACTACCAGGTCGAAGGGGACCTGCGCCGCGAGGTGGCCGCCGACATCCGCCGCAAGGTGGAGATCGGCAGCTACCAGGGGCGTCGGCACCGCAGCGGCCTGCCCGTGCGGGGGCAGCGCACCCGTACCAACGCTCGCACTCGCAAGGGCCCCAAGCGCACGGTCGCCGGCAGGAAGAAGGTCCGCAAGTGACGCTGGCCGACCGGCCGCGCTGACCCGATACCAGACCTCGGGCCCGCAGCGGTCCCGTCCCTCGAACCAGGAGAAACCAGATGCCCCCCAGGAGCCGACAGGCTGCCGGCACCAAGAAGGTGCGCCGCAAGGAGAAGAAGAACGTCGCCGTGGGCGAGGCTCACATCAAGAGCACGTTCAACAACACCATCATCACCCTCACCGACCCCGGCGGGGCCGTGATCGCGTGGGCCAGTGCCGGCACGGTCGGCTTCAAGGGCTCCCGCAAGTCGACGCCGTTCGCCGCGCAGATGGCGGCGGAGGCCGCTGGGCGTCGGGCGATGGAACATGGGATGAAGAAGATCGACGTCTTCGTGAAAGGCCCCGGCTCCGGGCGGGAGACCGCGATCCGGTCGTTGGGCGCGGTCGGTCTCGAGGTCGGCACCATCCAGGACGTGACCCCCGCACCGCACAACGGCTGCCGGCCGCCCAAGCGCCGCCGCGTCTGAGCCGGTAGACCGCGACAGACCCGAGAACGAGGAGCACAGACCACCATGGCCCGATACACCGGACCGATGACCAAGAAGTCGCGCCGGCTCGGCGTCGACCTGGTCGGCGGCGACCAAGCCTTCGAGCGCCGTCCGTACCCGCCCGGCATGCACGGCCGAGGGCGGGTCAAGGAGAGCGAGTACCGCAACCAGCTGCAGGAGAAGCAGAAGGCTCGCTTCACCTACGGCGTGATGGAGAAGCAGTTCCAGAACTACTACGTGGAGGCCAACCGCCGCCCCGGCAAGACCGGTGACAACCTGTTACAGCTGCTGGAGGCGCGGCTGGACAACGTGGTCTACCGGGCCGGTTTCGCCCGTACGCGGCGGCACGCCCGTCAGCTGGTCGTGCACGGCCACTTCACTGTCAACGGCCGCAAGGTCGACATCCCCTCCTACCAGGTGAGCGCGCACGACATCGTCGAGGTGCGGCCCAAGTCGGTGGAGACGACGCCGTTCATCGTGGCGCGCGAGACCCACGGCGAGCGGGTCGTGCCGGCCTGGATGGATGCCGTGCCGAACAAGATGCGGATCCTCGTCCACCAGCTGCCGGTGCGCGCGCAGATCGACATGCCGGTGCAAGAGCAGCTCATCGTGGAGTACTACTCCAAGAAGTGACAGCACCCGGGAGCCCCATGGCTCCCGGGTGGCCCACACCGCTCGTGCACGCACCACCGCGAGCGACCACCTCGAGGCCGTCATATAGCGGACGGCACCGGAAGGAACCATCGTGCTCATCGCCCAGCGCCCGACGCTCTTCGAAGAGACCGTCGACGACTACCGCTCCCGCTTCGTCATCGAACCGCTCGAGCCCGGCTTCGGCTACACGCTCGGCAACTCGCTGCGCCGCACCTTGCTGTCCTCGATCCCGGGGGCCTCGGTCACCTCGATCAAGGTCGAGGGCGTGCTGCACGAGTTCACCACGATCCCCGGCGTCACCGAGGACGTCACCGAGGTGATCCTCAACCTCAAGGACCTCGTCGTCTCGAGCGAGCACGACGAGCCGGTGAGCATGTACCTGCGCAAGCAGGGACCGGGCGAGGTCACGGCCGCCGACATCGCTCCACCCGCTGGCGTCGAGGTACACAATCCCGACCTCGTCGTGGCGACCCTCAACGACTCGGGGCGCCTGGAGATGGAGCTCGTCGTCGAGCGCGGCCGTGGCTACGTCTCGGCCGCCCAGAACAAGGTCGGAGAGATCGAGATCGGCCGCATGCCGGTCGACTCCATCTACTCCCCGGTCCTCAAGGTGACCTACAAGGTGGAAGCCACCCGAGTCGAGCAGCGCACCGACTTCGACCGGCTCGTCATCGACGTCGAGACGAAGTCCTCGATGCGTCCCCGCGACGCCCTCGCCAGCGCCGGCAAGACCCTCGTCGAGCTCTTCGGCCTCGCCCGTGAGCTCAACGTCGACGCGGAGGGCATCGACGTCGGACCGTCGCCGGTCGATGAGCAGCTCGCCGCCGACCTCGCGCTGCCGGTCGAGGACCTCAACCTCACCGTCCGGTCGTACAACTGCCTCAAGCGCGAAGGCATCCACACCGTCGGTGAGCTCACCGCACGCAGCGAGCAGGACCTGCTCGACATTCGCAACTTCGGGGCCAAGTCGATCGACGAGGTCAAGGCGAAGCTGGTCGAGATGGGGCTCGGTCTCAAGGACAGTGCCCCCGGTTTCGACCCGCAGGCGGCGCTCGAGGCGGCGGCCTACGACGACGACGACACCTACATCGAGGACGAGCAGTACTGAGCCCGTAGCCCGCTGGCTGAGCCCCGTACCGGAGTCCCGCACCTGGGGCCAGCACCGGGTGCAGCGCTGGGGCCAACCAGCCGCCAGACCCCTCCGGCACACCGCAAGCGTGCCGCCGCACCCAGGAGACCCACATGCCCACCCCCACCAAGGGTGCCCGCCTCGGTGGCAGCCCCGCCCACCAGAAGATGATCCTGTCGAACCTGGCCACGAGCCTGTTCGAGCACGGCCGGATCACCACTACTGAGGCCAAGGCGCGGCGGCTGCGGCCGTTCGCCGAGCGGCTGATCACCAAGGCCAAACGCGGTGACCTGCACGCTCGGCGTCAGGTGCTCGCGGTGATCCGTGACAAGGGCGTCGTGCACGAGCTGTTTACCGAGATCGGACCCCGCTACGCCACCCGACCCGGCGGCTACACAAGGATCACCAAGCTTGGGCCCCGCAAGGGTGACAACGCGCCGATGGCGGTGATCGAGCTGGTCGAGGGCCGCGAGTTCGCTGCCGTGACGCAGCGAACCAGGCCGGCTGCCGGGTCCGTTCCCGCGGTGGCACCTGCGGCCGTCGCGTCACCGACCGCGAGCGACGACACCGCCGGCGAGGCCGAGGGCACGGTCCCCGCGCCGGACGCGGACACCACCGCTGCGGCCGACGACACCGAGGCGCCGGTCGACGGCGACATCCGCGAGGAAGAGGTGCCGACCGTCGCTGGTGACGGCTCCACTCCCGCCGGCGCGGACGAGGGCGGTGAGGCCGGCTCCACGTCCGCTGGCGCGGACGAGAGCGGCGACGACGGCTCCACGTCCGCCTGATCCAGGGCCCGGCGCCCGCCCGCGCGATTATCGCGATGAGTCCTGGCCCGATCGAGCAGTCCGTCCGGCTGCGGCTCGACATCGCGTACGACGGCACGGGCCTGCACGGCTGGGCCCGCCAACCGGGCCGTGCCACGGTGCAGCAGCTCGTCGAGGACGCCTTGCGCGACGTGCTGCGGCTGCCTGCGACGCCGACGCTGACCTGCGCCGGGCGTACCGACGCCGGCGTACACGCCCGCGGGCAGGTGGCGCACGCCGACCTCTCCGGTGACGCGTTGCCGGACGGCGACGTCGCGGCGGGATGCGCGCTGCTGCGGCGCAGGCTCGCCGGGGTGCTCCCGGCCGCTGTCCGCGTCACCGGTGTCGGGGTGGCAGCGGCCGGGTTCGACGCGCGGTTCTCCGCGCTGTCGCGGCGCTACGTCTACCGGGTGTGCGACGACCCACCGGCACTCGACCCGCTCCTGCGGTCCCACGTGCTCGCCTGGCGGCGTCGCCTCGACGTGGACGCGATGCAGGGCGCCGCCGCCGGTCTCGTCGGCGAGCACGACTTCGCGGCGTACTGCCGGGCCCGGCCCGGTGCCACGACGGTGCGGCACCTGCGCGAGCTGGCGTGGAGCCGCACCGGCGTGCTGTTGGAAGCGGTGGTCGTGGCCGACGCGTTCTGCCACTCGATGGTCCGTGCGCTGGTCGGGGCCTGCCTGGCCGTGGGGGAGGGCCGGTTGGCTCCCGACGACCCGGCGCGGGTGCTGGCGCGACGGGTCCGCGACTCGCGCCTGCCGGTCGTGTCGGCGCACGGCCTCACCCTGGAGCGGGTCGACTACCCACCCGCCGCGGGGTTGGCCCACCGAGCCGAGCAGACCCGCCGCCGGCGCGACGAGGAGGGGATGCGGTGAGCGACCACTACTTCTGCACCGACCCGGCTGTCTCCCCGTCGTACGCGCAGGTCTCGACTCGGGTGTGGGGCCACGATCTGCACCTGGTAACGGCTACGGGGGTCTTCGCTCACGGCCGGGTCGACAAGGGGACCGCCGTGCTCACGGGCGCCGCGGAGCCACGCGTGGACGTCACCAGCGTGCTCGACCTGGGCTGCGGCTGGGGCCTGTTGGCGACCGCCGTGGCCCTGCACCGCCCCGCCGCCCGGGTGTGGGCCGTCGACGTCAACGAGCGCGCCCGGATCCTGGCCGCCGCCAACGCCGAGCGTGCCGGTGTGGCCGATCGGGTGCAGGTGGCCGCTCCCGACGAGGTGCCCGGCCACCAGCGCTTCGACGAGCTCTGGTCGAACCCTCCGATCCGCATCGGCAAGCCCGCCGTGCGCGCCCTGCTGTCCCGGTGGCTGCCCCGGCTGGACCCGGACGGGCGGGCGCTGCTGGTGATCGGCAAGAACCTCGGCGCAGACTCCTACCACCGCTGGCTGGGTGAGGCCGGCTACGCGACGCAGCGGATCGCCAGCTCGAAGGGGTTCCGGGTGCTGGAGGTCCGGCCCACGAACCAGGCCGGGGAATCCACCGATGCGCGTGAATGAGTGCACCTAGGACCCTCCGGCTACCACACGCCGTTTGCCTCAGCTGGTCGTCTGCGGCAGCCAGGGTGCGATCTGTCGTGGCGGCCACTTCCAGGCGGATCGGGCGATAGCGAGCAGGAGAACCACCTCGATGCTGCTTCCGAGGAGGTAGTAGATCCACTGTTCGCCGATGCACGACACGATGATGCTGGCCGTGTAGAGGAGGCTGAGCACGATGTTGACGATCCGGTTGACGCGTGACCGCAGAAGAAGCGACAGGACCACCATCACCATGGGTGGGAGGACGTAGATCAGGGTGGATGTCAAGAACATCTGGTTGACCGCGAAGGCCGTGGTCGCCACCTTGCCGTCGAGCGCGGCGTCGAGCAGGTCAGCACGGTAGAACCCGAAGATGTCGACGTAGGCGAACACGAACAACATCGCGATCCACAGGGCGCTGAGCACGAGTTTCGTGTCGACGTGTGTGTCTTCGTACTGCCTGGCTGGGGTGTGTCGGTGCTGCCTGGTCGATGTCATGTTCACGGCGCGCCTGCTCCTCTGGATTGACGGTGCGGTGACCCAGTGTGTTCAGCGTCGGGTGCGTGGCGCACCGGGGCCTCGGCCAGTTTTGCCCTGACCGATCGGCCAGCGCCTGCGCTTGCCTTTCGGTCGGTCCCCTGCCGTCACCCGATCCGTACCCTGGGGCCGGTGAGGAGCACGCTCGGCTGGTTCCGGATGGAGCCCGACGCCGAGGACCCACCGGCTCGCGTGTGGCGTGACTGGCTGCTCGCTGTCGGTGTGGCGGCAACAGCGACGACCGAAGTCGCGTTTCGCGACGGCGTGGTGTGGCGTCTCGTCGCCATCGTGTTGGGTCTGACGTTGGCATCCACGATGCTGTGGCGGCGAACCCGCCCGCTCGCGATGGTGGGGCTCGGGTTCGGCGCGTTCCTCGTGGTGGACCTGGCGTCGGTCTTTGCTGCCGCTGAGCCCTTCTACCTATACGCGGGCGCATGCGTCGTGGTTCTCGTGTACTCGTTGTTCCGGTGGGGAACCGGCCGCCAGGCAGCGATCGGACTCCTTATCGTGCTGTCGGAATGGTTCGTCAGTGTGACAACCGATTTCACCGACGTCACCGACGCCAGCGGCGGCATCGTCGTGTTGTTGCTTGCCGCTGCGCTGGGTGTCTCGATCCGTTACCGGCGTATCGTTCGCACCCAGCAGTTCGAGCGGGTCAAGTTCGGCGAGCGCGAGATGCTTGCCCGTGAGTTGCACGACACCGTTGCCCACCACGTGTCCGCTATCGCTGTCCAGGCGCAAGCCGGACGGTTTCTGGCAAAGTCGCGCGATCTGGGCGGTGCCGCCGAGGCTCTCGACGTCATCGAGGGGGAGGCGTCGCGCACCCTGGCCGAGATGCGCTCCATGGTCGGATCCCTTCGTCGGGGCAACGGCACGCCGCAGGAGCTCGCACAGCACGGCGTCGCCGACATCGAGGCATTGGCCACCGCCGAAGGAGTCCCGGGCGTGCAGATCGAGGTCGAGCATGGCGGCGATCTCGACGGTCTACGACCCTCGGTCCAGGCAGCCTTGTATCGGGTGGCACAGGAGTCGATCACCAACGCAAAGCGTCACGCGCGGCACGCAACCCGGGTCCACGTCGTCGTGGACGGCGACACCGAGACCGTACGGTTGAGCGTCAGTGACAACGGTGAGCGCGGCCTGTCCAACCTGCGACCGCCAGGCTATGGCCTGGTGGGCATGGCGGAACGAGTGACGCTGCTCGGGGGAACCCTCGAGGCAGGACCACGCCCCGACCACGGCTGGACGGTCCAAGCGAGGATCCCGAGGCAAGGCGACCGGGCATGAGCATCCGGGTCCTCATCGCCGACGATCAGAAGATCATCCGGGCGGGACTGAGCACGATCCTCGACGGCCAACCCGGCATCGACGTGATCGCCCAGGCCGCCGATGGCCGCGGGGCCGTGGCGCTCGCCCGCCGCCTACGTCCCGATGTGTGCCTGTTCGACATCCGGATGCCGTACCTCGACGGCGTCGAGGCAACCCGCCTGCTCGCCGGAGCCGGCGTCGATGATCCGCTGGCGGTCGTCGTCATCACCACCTTCGACACCGACGAGTACGTCAGCGGCGCCCTCAAAGCGGGTGCCAGAGGCTTCCTGCTCAAAGACGCCGGACCAGACCTGTTGGTCCAGGCCATCCACGCAGCCGCCGAGGGAGACGCCCTCATCGCCCCCAGCATCACCGCCTGCCTGCTCGCCAGCTTCGCCGACTCGGCCCCCTTCTCCGAGCGAGCTCAACCCGTCGTCGCCCTGACCGACCGGGAGGAAGAGGTCGTCGTGACCGTCGCCCGGGGCAGTACCAACGCCGAGATCGCCGACGAACTCCACATCAGCCTCAGCACCGTCAAGTTCCACCTCGCCAGCCTCATGAACAAGATCGGTGCCCGGAATCGGGTCCAGATCGTCATCTGGGCCTACGAGACCAGGCGAGTCCGGCCCTGAACACCCGGACCGCGCGGGTTCGAGTCCCTCCCCGGCTCCGGCCGTTCCCGTCCACGGCCCCACGTACCGGCCCGTACGGTCGGCGTCAGCCCCGGCCGAAACCCGGTTCCGCTCCGGGCGCCGGTGGCGCACAGTAGGGCCGTGGGCCACGTCGAGCTGTCCGGTGTCTCCTTCCAGCTGCCCGACGGGCGCGTGCTCCTCGACGACGTGTCCTTCCGGGTGGGCGACGGCGCCAAGGTTGCCCTCGTCGGCGCCAACGGCGCGGGCAAGACCACCCTGCTGCGCATCGTCGCCGGTGAGCTGACTCCGCACGGCGGGACGATCACCCACAGCGGTGGGCTCGGCGTCATGCGGCAGCTCGTGACGCAAGGCCACGACGACTGGACCGTGCGGGACCTGCTGCTCTCGGTGGCGCCGCCGCGTGTACGGGCGGCCGCTCACGACGTCGACGCCATCGAGCTCGAGCTGATGCAGCGCGACGACGAGGCGACCCAGTTGCGTTACGCCGACGCGCTCGGCGAGTACGCCGACGCCGGCGGTTACGACGCCGAGGTGTTGTGCGACACCTGCTGCACCGAGGCGCTGGGCGTGCCGTACCTCCGAGCTCAGCATCGTGATCTCACGACCTTGTCCGGCGGGGAGCAGAAGCGGTTGGTGCTCGAGGCGCTCCTGCGCGGCCCGGACCAGGTGCTGCTGCTCGACGAGCCCGACAACTTCCTCGACGTGCCCGGCAAACGCTGGCTGGAAGAGCGCCTGGTCACCTCGACGAAGACGGTGCTGTACGTCAGCCACGACCGCGAGCTGCTCGCCAACACCGCTACGAGGGTCGTCACCGTGGAGATGCGCCCCGGCGGCAACGGCGCCTGGACCCA
The DNA here is from genome assembly GCA_038233355.1 of Propionibacteriales bacterium. Classification (GTDB taxonomy): domain Bacteria; phylum Actinomycetota; class Actinomycetes; order Propionibacteriales; family Nocardioidaceae; genus DASQMN01. Next base: position 5,685 of record JBBSMD010000038.1, on the reverse strand, counting down.
TCCCGGTGGCTTCGCCAGCTACCACCAGGCCCGGATCGACCGGTTCCGCCGGCTGGAGGAGCAGCGCCGGCGTTGGGACGAGGACCACGCCAAGCTGAAGGCACTTGTGCAGATGTACAAGCAGAAGGCGGCCTACAACTCCGACATGGCCGCCCGGTACCAGGCCGCACGGACCCGGCTGCGTCGCTTCGAGGACGCTGGACCGCCCGAGGTGGTGCCGGTCGAGCAGCGGGTGAGCATGCGGCTGCGTGGTGGGCGTACCGGCAAGCGGGCGGTGATCTGCGAGCGGCTCGGGCTGACCGGCCTCATGCAGCCGTTCGACCTCGAGGGCTGGTACGGCGAGCGGGTCGCGGTGCTCGGCTCGAACGGCTCCGGCAAGTCGCACTTCCTGCGCCTGCTCGCGGCCGGCGGCTCCGACCCCGACGTCGAGCACCGACCGGTAGAGGACCTGCACCTCGACCCGGTCCCACACACTGGCCGGGCGCGTCTCGGCGCTCGAGTGCGCCCGGGACTGTTCGTGCAGACACACGCACAGCCGCGGCTGCGCGGCCGTACGCTGCTCGAGATCCTGCACCGCGGTGACGAGCACCGAGACGGCATGGGCCGCGAGCAGGCCGCGCGGGTGCTGGACCGTTACGAGCTGGCCAAGGCCGGCGAGCAGACCTTCGACTCGCTGTCCGGCGGCCAGCAGGCGCGGCTGCAGATCCTGCTGCTCGAGCTGTCCGGAGCGACGCTGCTGCTACTCGACGAGCCAACCGACAACCTCGACCTGGCTTCGGCCGAGGCGCTCGAGCAGGGGCTCGAAGCGTTCGAGGGCACCGTCGTCGCGGTCACCCACGACCGTTGGTTCGCCCGCGGCTTCGACCGGTTCCTCGTCTTCGGTGCCGACGGGTCGGTGTACGAGTCGGACGAGCCGGTGTGGGAGGAGACCCGGGTCGCTCGAGCGCGCTGACGAGGACGGGTGAGCGGCCAGCCTCGGTGGTACCGTTTCGGCATGAGTGGGAATGGACCCGTAATGGTGGGAGACAGGGGGCGGCTCGTGATCCCGCAAGCTGTCCGGGACCGGATGGGCCTGACGCCGGGCACGGTCGTGCTGCTCACCGAGACTTCCGAGGGGCTCCTGCTCTCCACCCGAGAGCAGCTGAAGGAGCGCGTGCGCCGCGACCTCGCCGGGCTGGACCTGGTGGGCGACCTGCTCGCCGACCGCCGACGCGAGGCCGCCGCGGACCTCGAGCAGGCAGCGGCAGCCCTGCGCGCCGGGTGAACGTCCTCGACGCTTCGGCGTTGCTCGCCTTCTTGCAGGGCGAGCCGGGGGTGGACCTGGTCGAGGAGGTGTTGCAGGAGGGTGGGTTCTGCGGTTCGGCCAACTGGTCGGAGGTGGCGCAGAAGGTGCGGGCGGCGGGCCGGGACTGGACCACGGCCCGACAGCTCCTGTCCTCGTACCCGCTCGACGTCGAGCCGGTGAGCCGAACGGACGCTGAGACCGCTGCACAGCTCTGGGTGACCGCTCCTCACCTCTCGCTCGGTGACCGGCTGTGCCTCGCGCTGGGTCACCGCAGCGGTGCCACCGTGTGGACCGCCGACCGGCGGTGGGGCGACGCCGACCCCGTACGCCAGATCCGCTGACTTCTCGCTCGGACCCCGGGGAGCGCCTGGTGCCGCTGACCGGCGAAGAGCTTGGCCCGAGGACCGGCTACCTCTTCCAGGCGAACATGCCTCGTACCAACCTCGGGAGTCAGGCCCAGCGCTGCTCGCGGGGAGTGAAGTCGAGCCCGCGCTCACCGGTGTAGATCTGCTTGGGCCGGGCGATCTTCTGCTCCTTGTCCTCGACCAGCTCGAGCCACTGGGCCAACCAGCCGGCGGTGCGGGGGATCGCGAAGAGGACGGTGAACATCTCCGGCGGGAACTCCAGCGCCTCGTAGATGAGTCCGGAGTAGAAGTCGACGTTGGGGTAGAGCTTGCGGGAGACGAAGTAGTCGTCCTCCAGCGCGATCCGCTCCAGCTCGATCGCGATCTCGAGCAGCGGGTTGACTCCGGTCACCTCGAACACGTCGTCACAGGCACGCTTGATGATCTTCGCGCGCGGGTCGTAGTTCTTGTACACCCGGTGCCCGAAACCCATCAGCCGCTCGTCGCCGTCCTTCACCCCGGCGATGAAGTCGGGCACCTTTTCGACCGACCCGATGCGGCGCAGCATCTTCAGCACGGCCTCGTTGGCGCCACCGTGCAGCGGACCGTAGAGCGCGGCGATCCCCGCCGCGACGGCCGAGTACGGGTCGACCTGGCTCGACCCGACCGAGCGCACCGCGTTGGTCGAGCAGTTCTGCTCGTGGTCGGCGTGCAGGATGAACAGCACCTCGAGCGCCTTGACCAGCCGCTCGTCGGGTTGGTACCGCGGCTCGCTCATCTGGAACAGCATGGCCAAGAAGTTGGCCGGGTAGCTCTGCTGGTTATCGGGGTAGACGTACGGCTTGCCCTGGGCGTGGCGGAACGCCCACGCGCCAAGGGTCGGCATCTTGGCGATCATCCGCACCACCTGCAGGTGCCGGTTGGCCGGGTCGCTGATGTTGCTTGACTCGGGGTAGAACGTCGACAGCGCACCCACCGACGCCAGCAGCATGCCCATCGGGTGGGCGTCGTAGCGGAAGCCCTCCATGAAGTCCTTGACGTTCTCGTGCACGAACGTGTGGTACGTGATCTCGTGCGCCCACGTCTCGCACTGCTCCTGGGTGGGCAGGTGGCCGTGGATGAGCAGGTAGGCCACCTCGAGGTACGTCGAGTGCTCGGCCAGCTGCTCGATCGGGTAGCCGCGGTACTCGAGGATGCCCTGGTCGCCGTCGATGTAGGTGACCGCGCTGCGACAGGAGGCGGTGTTGGTGAACCCGGGGTCGTACAACGCGAGGCCGGGCTCCTCGTCGCTCGCCTTGATCTGCCCGAAGTCGGCGGCGCGCACCGTGCCGTCGCTGATCGGCAGCTCGTACTCACCGCCGGTGCGGTTGTCGCGTACGGTCAGGGTCTGCTCTGGCTGCTCGGCGGTCACGTGCGGCTCCTGGCTGTGGTCGTCGCGGTGGTTGGCTCGGCGTCGCCGGTTGTCACGGAACGGGTCAAACGTAGGGGCTGCCGCCGCGCCAGGCGAGGGCAGTGCGGCGCTTTTGACCCTCCGGCACACGCACCGGTAGGCTGAGGGGTCGTTGTGCCCGCTGGCGCCGCGCCGCCACCCGCCGGCCGCGAGCACGACCGCTCAGACCCAGACCGCATCCGACAGACAGGTCCTCGCCGTGCGTACGTACAGCCCGAAGCCGGGTGACATCCAGCGTCAGTGGCACGTCATCGACGCCAACGACGTCGTGCTGGGACGCCTCGCCGTCTCGGCCGCCACGCTGCTGCGGGGCAAGCACAAGCCGATGTTCGCCCCGCACATGGACGTGGGCGACTTCGTCATCATCGTCAATGCCGAGAAGGTGTCCCTGTCCGGCACCAAGCGCGACACGAAGATGGCCTACCGGCACTCCGGGTATCCCGGCGGCCTGCGCTCGATCAGCTACGGCCGACTGCTGGAGACCGAGCCGCGCAAGGCGATCGAGAAGGCGGTCTGGGGCATGTTGCCGAAGAACCGGCTGGGTCGCGCGATGATGAACAAGCTGAAGGTGTACGCCGGCCCGCAGCACCCGCACGCCGCTCAGCAGCCGCAGCCGTACCAGATCGCGCAGATCGCCCAGTGAGCGCAGATGGCCCAGTGAGCGCAGATGCGCGTGAGACCAAGCCCGTGACATCTGCAGTGAGGAACCCCGTGGCCGAGACCGCCCCCACCAGCGCGAGCGACACCGGCAGCGGTGACGCCAGCACCGTCGCCTACAGCTCCAGCACCGCCGGCACCCCCACCGCCAGCGGCGAGAGCAGCCGCCCGTCGCTCGTCGCCCCGGCTGGCGCCACCGGTCGGCGCAAGGAGGCCGTTGCTCGGGTCCGGATGACGCCCGGCACCGGCCGGTGGGACGTCAACGGCAAGCCGCTCGAGGAGTACTTCCCCAACAAGCTCCACCAGCAGGTCGTCAAGGAGCCGTTGGTCCTCACCGATCTCGGTGACCGCTTCGACATCGTCGCCCGCATCCGCGGAGGCGGTACGACCGGTCAGGCCGGTGCGTTGCGCCTCGGCCTGTCCCGTGCGCTCAACGACATGGACGCTGAGGTCAACCGGCCCACTCTGAAGAAGGCCGGCATGCTCACGCGGGACGCGCGGGCCAAGGAGCGCAAGAAGGCCGGGCTGAAGAAGGCGCGCAAGGCGCCGCAGTACTCCAAGCGCTGATCGTTTGCGCGTGGGCCGCCTCTTTGGCACCGACGGGGTGCGCGGACTCGCCAACCGCGAGTTGACGCCCGAGCTCGCCACCGCGCTGTCGGTGGCCGCGGCGAGGCTGCTGTACCGCCCCGACCGCGCGCGTCCGATCGCGGTCGTCGGGCGCGATCCGCGCGCTTCGGGCGAGTTCTTGCAGGCCGCGGTGGTGGCCGGATTGGCCTCGGCCGGGGTGGACGCGGTGGTGCTGGGCGTACTGCCGACGCCCGCGGTCGCCTACCTGACCGGTGCGCTCGACGCGGACCTCGGCGTGATGATCTCGGCCAGCCACAACCCGATGCCCGACAACGGCATCAAGTTCCTCACCCGCGGGGGCCACAAGCTCGCCGACGCCGACGAGGACGACATCGAGGCGTTGCTGGACGACCCCGCACCCCCGCTGCGTCCCAGTGGCGCCGACGTCGGACGGGTCAACGACGACCCGGACGCCGTCGGTCGCTACGTCAGCCACCTGCTCGGCACGGTCGGGCATCCGCTGTCTGGCCTGCGGCTCGTGCTCGACTGCGCCGACGGTGCCGCGTGTGCCGTGGCACCGCACGTACTCGGTGCTGCCGGGGCGGAGGTGGTGGCGATCCACGCCGACCCCAACGGCTACTCGATCAACGACGGGTGCGGCTCGACCCACCTGGGCGACCTGCAGGCGGCGGTGCTCGAGCACGGTGCCGCCGCCGGCTTCGCCTTCGACGGGGACGCCGACCGCTGCTTGGCCGTGGACGCCACCGGCGCCGTCGTCGACGGCGACCAGATCATGGGTGTGCTGGCGACCTCGATGCACGACACCGGTCACCTCGTCGACGACACACTCGTGGTCACGGTGATGAGCAACCTCGGGCTGCTGCAGGCGATGGAACGCGAGGGCATCAATGTGCGCCAGACCGCTGTCGGCGACCGTTACGTACTGGCGGCGATGCGCGCCGGCGGCTACTCACTGGGGGGAGAGCAGTCCGGCCACGTGATCATGAGCGAGTACGCGACCACCGGCGACGGGGTGCTGACCGCCCTGCAGGTGGCCGCCCGGATGGCAGCCACGCGCCGCTCCCTGGCCGAGCTGGCGAAGGTGGTGACGCGGCTGCCGCAGGTGCTGGTCAACGTACGTGGCGTCGACCGCGCCCGGGCGGGTGACCATGCTGGCCTGCTCGCCGACGTGGCCCGCGAGGAGCAGGCGCTCGCTGGCTCCGGCCGGGTGCTGCTGCGGCCCTCGGGCACCGAGCCGGTGGTGCGGGTGATGGTGGAAGCGGTGACCCAGGAGCGCGCCGAGGAGGTCGCCGAGCGACTCGCCGAGCGGGTGCGGACGCAGCTCGCGCTGAACCCGCACGCCTTGCCGACCGCCTGACCTG
>JBBSMD010000037.1:0-17539 GCA_038233355.1 Propionibacteriales bacterium | reverse complement strand
GAAGCCGTACGAGCGGATGCCCAGCCGGCTCCACGCCTTGCCGTCGGTGCCGCCGGACATGAGGAACGGCGCGACGTGGGCGTCGGGATCCTCGGCGTGCAACGAGGCCACCATGGCATCGACGAGGTCGCCGGTGAACTCAGCCTCGATCGCCACGTCTCCGGTCTCCACCTCGACCTCGACGTCGGGGCCCACCAGCTCACGCACCACCAGGTCGAACTCCTCCTCCTGGCCTGGCAGGTAGCGCCCGTCGATGTGCGCGACGGCCTCCCCCGGGACGACGTTGGTCTTGTAGCCAGCCCGCAGGCGAGTCGGGTTGGTGGTGTTGCGGATGCCCGCTCCGATCATCCGCGCGGCCGGCCCGAACGCGCGGAACAGCTCGTCCGGATCCTGGGACGTGGCACCGGTGAGGTCGCGCACCGTCTCGAGCAGCCGCTGCATGGACGGCCCCGGCTGCACCGGCCAGGGGTACGCACCCAAGGCCGCGACGGCACGGGCCAGCGCCGTCACCGCGTTGTCCGGGTGACGCATCGAGCCGTGGCCAGCGGCACCGCGAGCGGTCAGACGCATCCACGCCATGCCCTTCTCGCCGGACTCCAGCAGGTACAGCCGCTGCCCGGCGACCTCGGTGGAGAAACCTCCCACCTCGCCGATCGCCTCGCCTACCCCCTCGAAGAGGTCGGGATGCTCGTCGACGAGCCAGTGCGCTCCCCGCCGCGAGCCCGACTCCTCGTCGGCGGTGAACGCGAGCACCACCGGCCGCGCCGGGTCGGCACCCGCCCGGCGCCGGGCCCGCACCACCGACAGCAGCATCGCGTCGAAGTCCTTCATGTCGACCGCGCCGCGGCCCCACACGTAGCCGTCCACCACCTCCGCGGCAAACGGGTCGACGCTCCAGTCGGTCGCCTGCGCCGGCACCACGTCGAGATGGCCGTGCAGCAGCAACGGCTCGTCGCCGTCGCCCCAGCGGGCGACCACGCTGGCCCGGCCCGGCACCGACTCGTACACCTGCGGGTCGAGGCCGACCGCGGACAGCTGCTCGGCGACGTACTCGGCGGCCTTGCGCTCCCCCGGCCCGGAGTCGTCGCCGGGGTTGGTGGTGTCGATCCGGATCAGCTCGCGGCACAGGTCGACCACCTCGCCCGCGGGGTCGTACGGACGGGGCTCACGGGGCTCGCTCATGCCCCCATCCTGCACTGTGCGTCGGCTCGGATCCGACGCGCCGTTTGGTACGCTCACCTGTGCATCGCGGCCCATCGCCGGGCCACGTCCGGGTGGCGGAATAGGCAGACGCGCTAGCTTGAGGTGCTAGTCCCCGTAACAGGGGGTGGGGGTTCAAGTCCCCCCTCGGACACAACAAAACTCAGGTCTGACCTGGGGTTTTGTGTTTGTCCAGGCGTAGAGTGTCCCCCAGTGGTGCACCAGTGGTGCACATCGCACTGTGCGGGAGCTGGTCGGCATGGCCTGGATCGAGCAGAAGAAGCGCTCCGACGGCGGCACGTCTGCGGTGGTCTGACGGGGTCCAGATCGGGGCGGATGCAGACCGAGACCTTCGGGGCCGGCAGCGACGAGCAGAACCGGGCCCGCGCCGAGGGCTTCAAGAGAATGGTGGAGGCGGCCGGCCAGGAGTGGCCCGACGGGTGGGTCAAGGGCGAGGGTTTCGTCCGTCCCCACGCCGACGCCGACCCGATGCAGCCGGCGCCCACCGTGGCCAAGATCGGTGCCGAGTACGTCCGCCAGATTGTCGACCTCCCCCGGTCACCGCAAGCGCTACCTCGCCCAGGTGCGGGTCGTCTGCTCCCTCGTGGTGCCGGGTGCCGCGGGGTCGTACCGTCCCTTCGACCGATCGGTCGCCATGGTGAAGGAGGCCGACGTCAAGGCATGGCTGATCGAGTGGGACCGGTCCTGGGAGACCAAGGCGAACTACCACGGCCTGCTCTACGGCGTCTTCGGCTACGCGGCGGAGCAGGGCTGGCTGACGGTCAACCCATGCGCGCGGACGGTGGCACCGACGCCGCCCGCGGCGTGGTGTTCCACACCGACCAAGGCAGTGAGGGCGGAATCAAGCGGTCGTGCCGCGGTCGGTGTGGAAGATGACCCGCTGGTCCTCGGTCTCGCGCCAGATCGCCTCCCTGCCACCTCGGGCTGTGCACGGGAACTGCGCCTCGGCTTCGACAACCGTGGCCGGCTCCTTGAGATCGTCGTCCTGCTGCTCGACGATGGCGTCGAACTCGTCATCCACGCCATGAAGGCTCGACCCCAGCATTTCGACCTGCTGCCATGAACCGGAGAGACACTCCACGCATGACAGACAAGAAGAAGGCCCCCACCGCCGACGGGACCCCTGTGACCGACCAGACCATCCAGCGCCTCGCAGACGAGGCCGAGACCGGCTACGACACCGCAGCACTGCGTCGCAAGGGCGGCCGCAAGCCCATCGGATCCGCGGCAGCCGGCGTCGTGCCAGTCAGGCTCGACCCCCGATCTCAAGGAAGCGCTGAAAGCCCGCGCCGAAGCTGACCACTCCAACACCAGCGAAGTCATACGGGACGCGCTCCGAGCCTGGCTGCACAGCGCCTGATCCTCCCCTCCCCCAGCTGCCGTGGGGCCCGCGTATTACCACCACGATCGCCCGCACGGACGCCTCGAGGCGTCGACCCGGACCTCACCGCAGGCGAGCGGCTTCGCACACGCTGCGATCTCTAGTTGCCGTAGTACTACTGGCAGTACCATAGGTGGGTGACGTCGCTCCGCAAGGTCCTCGACGGCATGAGGCGCAACCCGCAGAACGTTCGCTACGCCGACTTGCACAAAGTGTGTGAGCACTACTTCGGAGCGCCCCGTACCTCCGGAGGGTCGCACGCGGTGTTTCGGACTCCGTGGCCGGGAGACCCGCGTGTGAACATCCAGAACGACAAGGGCCAGGCCAAGCCCTACCAAGTCCGGCAGGTCCTGGCGGCGATCGACAAGAAGGAGGCTGACTGATGAAGACCCCATCTGTTGCTGACATCTCGCACTTCACCTATCGGGTCACCTGGTCTGCTGAGGATCGGGAGTTCGTTGCGGCCTGCCTGGAGTTCCCCTCCCTCTCCTGGCTCGCCCCATCTCAGTTCGAAGCCCTGAGCGGACTCGAGAACCTCATCGCCGAAGCCATGGAGGACATGCAAGCTCAGGGCGAACCGGTTCCCGACCCGCTGTCGGAGCGCAGCTACTCCGGGAAGTTCAACCTCCGCGTCGGGGAATCCCTCCACCGGCGGCTGGCCATCGAAGCGGCCGAGGAGAACCTGAGCATCAACCAGCTGATCGTTCGCCGTCTCAACGCCGCCGGTTGATCCGCCGGGAACAGTGCCAGTCCCTCCGGCGCCCTCACCACGCGTCTCACCACGGTGCTCGCAGAGCCAAATCCGTGCACCACGGTGGTGCACCAACGGTGAAGAACGGTGCCGTCACGGGCAGAACCGACGGCATATTGAGCCTAAAGGACCACCATCGAGCCACTCCCAGCCACGATCATCCATTTCAAGTCCCCCGTCGGACACTCGAAGACCCCAGGGCAGCCCTCGCCCACCTTGGCCCAGATCGGTGCGGAGTACGTCCGCCAGATCGTCACCTCTCCCCCGGTCAGCGCAAGCGCTACCTCGCCCAGATGCTGGCCGTCTGCCCGTCGTGGTGCCGGGCGCCGCAGGGCCGTACCGCCCCTTCGACCGGTTGGTGCCATGGGTCAAGGGGGCCGACGTGATCGCCTTCTGGCTGCGATCGATCGCAGGCTGGCTGGTGCAGACCACATCTGGTGCTGACGTCTCGCACTACACCTGTCGGGTCACCTGGTCTGTTGAGGATCAGGAGTTCGTCGCGACCTGCCTGGAGCTTCCCTCCATCTCCTGGCTCGCCCCATCTCAGCTCGCCCCATCTCAGCTCGAGGCCCTGAGCGGACTCGAGAACGTCATCGCCGAAGCCGTGGAGGACATGCAAGCTCGGGGCGAACCGGTTCACGTACCGCTGTCGGAGCGCAGCTACTCCGGGTGGTTCAACCTCCGCGTCGGGGAATCCCTCCACCGGCGGTTGGCCATCGAAGCCGCCAAGGAGAACCTGAGCATCAACTCTGGAGCCAAGCGAGCGAGCCGGCGGGTGACCCCCGGTGGCGCTCCGGTCAGTCCGGGACGAAGCGCCTCTAGCCCCGGGGCCACTACCGACGACCCCGACGGCATGCGGCGCAGCCACCCCGGTCCCCGGTGGCCCCACGAGCAACGTGTGGAGGGTCAGGGACGTGGTGGCTGTGGACCGAGGCGAGTCCCTTGGGGGAGTCCTGAGCGACTTCGCGCACACCCTGGTCACAGACTTCGCGGTCCAGGCGATCCTCGACCAGCTCGTGCACCAGGTCGTGAACCTGTTTCCGGTCTCCGCTGTCGGGATCACGTGGATCTCGACGGAGGGTCAGCCGCACTACATCGCCGCCTCCGAAGACGCGGCCCTGCGGTACGAGAGGCTGCAAGCCCATCTGGGTGAAGGACCCTGCCTGGTCGCTCACCGGACGCAACGGCCCGTCACGGTGCCCGCCCTGGCCGAGGACCCCCGCTTCCCGAACTTCGCCCTGGCGGCCAAGGCGGCTGGCTTGGCAGCGGTCTTCGCCTTCCCCCTGCAGGATCAGCAGGTGACCGTGGGCTCCTGGGACCTGTATCGGGAGGAACCAGGCGGGCTCGACGCGTGGGAGTACGCGGCCGCCGGCACTCTGGCAGACGTCGCCAGCGCCTACCTGCTGAACGCCCAAGCGCGAACCGTCGCCGAGGAACGGGCAGAACGGCTCAGCCGGCATGCGCTACAGGACCCGCTGACCGGCCTGGCCAACCGACTCGTGCTGCACGAGCGCCTCGAACTTGCCGCTGCGCGGGTCGACCGCTCGCGGCGGCAGGTCGCGCTCTTCTTCGTGGACCTCGACCGGTTCAAGCGGGTCAACGACACCCACGGTCACCACGTCGGCGATGCGCTGCTCGTGTCGGTGGCCCAACGACTGCACTCTCGCGTGCGGCCGACGGACACGCTGGCGCGTCTGGGCGGAGACGAGTTCGTCATCATGTGCGAAGACCTCGAAGCGCCCGCCGACGCGATCAGCCTGGCCGACCGCATCGAGGAGGCGTTCGCGTCGCCGTTCGTGATCGATGACGCCGCGATCGAGATCTCGGCGAGTGTCGGCATCGGCTTCGCCGGCAACGCCCAAGAGGTCCGGCAACAGCTGATGAAACGGGCCGACGCCGCCATGTACGCAGCGAAGCATGGGTACGCCGTTGCGCTCGAGGCGTCGGCACCGCTGGGGCCGATGATCAACGGTGCGTCGGTGACCATTCGGGCGGGACGGCGGTGGATCTCGGCCTCATGGGCAGCATCGGACGTCCCATCGGCAGCGCAGTCGGCGTCGCTCGCATGTGGCTGCCCGTCTCGCATCGACGTGAGGAAAGCGGAAGCGACGAACAGGCTGATATCGAGATCGACGTGGACGGTTCCGGCTCGGGTCGAGGAGGAGCATGATGGCAGGAGCGGATGGGGACCGCCGTTGCGGCGGTCCCCCAGGGAGCGACCGAGAGCACGATCGCATGAGCCGAGAAGGAAGTCTCGCCGAGACCTTCGTCGAGCTGGCGGACACCCTTGTCGCCAACTTCGACCTGATCGACTTCCTGCACAGCCTTGCCGACCGAACCGTGGCGTTGCTGGACGTCGACGCCGTCGGGCTGATGGTGTACGACGAGCGGGGAGAGCTCGCGGCGATCGCCTCGTCGACGGAGAGCACGCGGCTGCTCGAGCTCTTCGAGCTGCAGAACGCGGAAGGGCCGTGCTGCGACTGCTGCCGCAGCGGCCGGCAAGTGGTGAACGTCGCCCGTGCCGACGCCGGGCGCCGGTGGCCGAGCTTCCATGCTTCCATGCGGCGGGAGGGTTTCGCCTCGGCGCATGCTCTGCCCCTGCGCTTGCGCGGCGAGGTGCTCGGTGCCGTCAACTTGTTCTGTGCCGCGCGGGAGACGTTAGGGGAAGGCGAGCTAGCGCTCGGTCAGGCGCTGGCCGATGTGGCCACGATCGGCCTGCTTCAGGAACGCAACATCAGCCGCAACACCCTGCTGGTCGAGCAGCTGCAGCATGCACTGGAGAGTCGCGTCGTCATCGAGCAGGCCAAGGGCGTGCTGGCCGAGCGGTCCGGCACCAGCATGGACGACGCCTTCGCGCGTCTGCGTGGCTACGCCCGCGCCCAACGGCGACCACTTCGACAGGTCGCCGACGACGTGGTCGGCGGCAACCTCGAGCGGCTGGTGCGTGCAGACACCTCCATGGCGTCGACGAGCTGAGGCCCGTCGGGCCGATGCCGGTGGGGCGTACGTGCTCGTCGGACACTGCACGGCAGCACGGCATCGGGCGCTGCCTGCTCAGCGCAGGAGGCTGCCGAGCAGCACGACGTTGAGCGCGATGATCAGCGCCGCCACGACCGACGCCGCGGCGGTCGTCACCGGGCGGTTGACCAGCGCTCCCATCACGTCTCGCCGGCGGGTCAGCAGGACCAGCGGGACGAGGGCGAAGGGCACCCCGAACGACAGCACGACCTGGGAGAGGACCAGCGCACGGGTCGGCTCGACCCCGACTCCCAGGACCACCAGTGCCGGCACCACCGTGATCAGCCGGCGCAGCAGCAGCGGGACGCGCCGGCGCAAGAAGCCCTCCATCACCACCTGGCCCGCATAGGTGCCGACGCTGGTGGCCGCGAAGCCCGACGCGAGCAGCGCCAAGGCGAACAGGAGTGCCGCCGTGGGTCCGAGGGCCGCGCCGAGCCCGGCGTGCGCCCCCTCGATCGTGTCGACCACCGGTCGGTCCGGCCCGAAGAGGACGGCGGCAGCGATCACCAGCATGGCCAGGTTGACCAGACCGGCCAACGTCATCGCCACGACAACGTCGACTCGTTGGCTGCGTACCAGAGCCCGGCGCTGACGCTCGGTGCCTCGTACGTAGCGTCCCTGGGTCAGCGCCCCGTGCAGCCAGATGGCGTGCGGCATGACGGTGGCCCCCAGCATGCCCGCTGCGAGGAGCAGGCTCTCCTGGCCGGCGAAGCGAGGGATCGTCCCGTTGACGAGGGCCCCGCCGTCGACACCGCCGCGGACCAGTGCGTAGGCGAAGCCGGCCAGCACCACCGCCAGCATGGCGACGACCACGATCTCGAAGGGCCGGTGACCGCGACGCTGCAGGTCGAGCACCGCCAGCGAGACCACCGCGGTCACCACGCCGCCGACCAGAAGCGGTGTACCGAAGAGCAGGTACAACGCGAGTGCACCACCCAGCACCTCGGCCACGTCGGTCGCGATCGCGACGACTTCTGCTTGCACCCACAGCATCCGATTGACCGGCGTGGCGAACGCGTCCCGGCACATCTGCGGCAGGCTCTGACCGGTCGCGATGCCCGCCTTCGCCGCCAGGTACTGGATCAGCATGGCCATGACGTTGGCCGCCACCACGACCCACGCCAGCAGGTAGCCGTAGCGTGAACCGGCGGTGATGTTGGTGGCGAAGTTGCCCGGATCCACGTAGGCGACCGAGGCGACGAAGGCCGGGCCGAGCAGCGGCAGGGGGCCGCGGACCGTGGCCTCGGCGACGCTCGGACCTGGCGTACCCGAGGCCGGCGGCATCACGTCGGCCCCAGCCGGTGCGACTGCTGTCTCACCGGCGCATCGTAGGGGGATCGCCACTCAGCACCGGTCGGGCGGCGCGCGAACCGGGTCTCGCACCGTACGCTGCACACTCGTGCCCTCGACTTACTCGAGCGTGATCGCGGCTGCACGGCTGCTCTTCGCTGGCCTCTCGTTGCGGCTTCGGGTCGAGGGCGACGAGCAGGTGCCGGTGCGCGGCCCGGCCGTTCTCGCCGCCAACCACACCAGCTTTCTCGACTTCCTCTTCCTCGGGCTCGCCGCCAGGCGCTCGCAGCGCTACGTGCGCTTCCTGGCCCGCCACGACATCTGGGCACACCCGATGGCGGGACCGCTGATGCGGCGGATGGGCCATGTCCCGGTGGACCGGCGCGCCCCCGCGCACGCGTTCCTGCTGGCGCGGCGACTGTTGCGGCACGGGGAGGTGGTCGGCGTGTTCCCCGAGGCTGGCGTCAGCATGTCGTGGACCGTGCGACCGGTGCTGCCCGGTGCGGTGGCGCTCGCCCGGACCACGGGAGCGCCGCTGCTGCCGGTGGCGATCGAGGGCGGCCAACGCATCCTCACCGCTCGTCGCCGCCCGAACCTGCGACGCCGCCGGCCGGTGACCATCCGCGTCGGGCCGCCGCTGCCGGTCGACGACTGTGACGTCGTCGAGGGCACCCGCAGGCTCGGCCGCGCGTTGCAGGCCATGCTCGAGTCGGTGCAGCAGCGACCCGAGCACCGGCCGCTCCCCGGCGAGGCCGACCCGTGGTGGCACCCAGCGCATCTCGGCGGCACCGCACCTACCCGAGAACAGGCGGCCAGGCTGGAGACGACCCGGTCGCCGCGGGCAGTGCCGTTCACCCGACACGGCGCCTGAGGGAACCGAACGCGAAGACGCCCCCGACCGAACGGTCGGGGGCGTCTTGCTGGCGCTGTGTGCTCAGCGGTTGTCGGAGATGTCGCCGTCGGTGGTGATGCGCTCCTTGGCGACTTCCTCGGAGACGGTCTGCTCCTCGGTGACCTGCTCCTTGCCCAGCCGCACCCGCTCCACGGGCTCGGCGGTCTTCTCCACGACGGGGCGCTCCTCGGTCAAGGTGACCTCGTGCTCCTCCTCGCTGATCGCCGCGCCCTCGGTGGCCTGCCCACGGTTGTCGTCGGTGATCGGCTCGGTCTCGAGCACTGCGCGCTCCTTGGTGACCGGGACCGTCTCGGTGACGTTCTCGGTCTCCACGTACTTGCGCAGCCGAGCCTGGCCGGTCTCCTGCGAGGCCTTGCCGACCCGCAGCCGCTCCTCCGAGCGAGTCATCGCGTCGTCGGTGTTCCGGCCCGAGGTGTCCTGGCCCACCGTGCCGTGCGTGTTGTCACGGTCGGTCTCCGTAGTCGTCGTCTCGGTGCCGGTGCCGTACGACATGCCGTAGTGCTCGTAGAGGGCTTGCTCATCCTCCTGCGAGAGATGGCCGTCGGCGGCCACCTGCGGCGCGTCCTTCACCTTGTCCTTGTCATAGGCGATGGTCAGCCGGTCACCGCTGAACGACGCGTTGTCGACGGGGACGAAGCTCTCGCTGGTGCCGAACAGGCCGGTATTGACGGTGATCCACGCCGGCTCGTTGGTCTCGTCGTCCAAGTAGACCTGGCCGATCTTGCCCACCTTGTCGCCGTCGCTGTCGTAGGCGGTGGAGCCCATGACCTGGTCGATCTCTTGGGAGCTGATCATGCGGTACCTCCGGGTAGGTGACGGCGTCGCACTTCCTCTGGCCGACGCCCGTGCTGCATGTTGTACCCGAGGTGCCGTCGCGTATGCATGAGTTCTTGGCCCAAGCGAGCACGCGGCGACCGGCCCAGTGCGAATCGGAGTGAGGGCGGTCGAGGTGCGAGAGGTGCTCATGGCGTGGCTGGCGGGCCACCGCCTCTGGACGTGTCGGTCCCGAGCCGTCCAGGTAGCAGAAATGCTACCGTGGGCCGCATGACGACGATCGCGCAGAAGGAACTGCGCAACCAGGTCGGTGAAGTCCTGCGCCGCGTCGAAGCAGGTGAGAGCCTCATCGTGACCGTGTCGGGGAGACCCGTCGCCGAGCTGTCCCCGGTTCGCCGACACCGCTGGGTCAGCGGACCTGCCTTGACCCAGGTCTGGCATGGTCGGGCACCGCTCGACCTGGAAAGGGATCTTGGACGACTCGATGCAGGTCTGGTCGATCCGTTCGACGCATGAGGGCTCTTCTCGACACCTCGGTACTGATCGGCGAGGACGTCCCGGCCGACATCGAGGCGGCCATCAGTGTCGCTTCGATCACCGAGCTGCACTTCGGGCTCCTCAGCACCGACGACGCGAACGAGCGGGCGCGTCGCGCCGACCGATTGGCCGTAGTCGAGGCGACCTTCGACCCACTGCCGATCACCGTGGAGACAGCCCGCAGCTGGGGTCGTCTGGCTGCGGCAGTCGCCCGACGTGGTGGGAAGCCGCGTCGACGGCAGATCGACCTGGCCATCGCCGCAACGGCCCAGGTCGAAGGAGTGCCGTTGTTGACCCACGACCTCGCAGACTTCGAGATCATCAAGGATCTGGTGGACGTACGACGGCACTGAGAAGGGTCATGGTCGCTCCGCAAGCGGATCATCCTGTGAACCGGCGGGGGTCACCGCGCTCCCGGCCACGGGGGTCCCATCGTGCTGGCCAACGACAACAGGCGTAGCGACAGACGGGGTGAAGGTCTGCTCGCGTGAACACCTTGCGTGTGCCACTGCGCCGATCCGGGTACTAACGGGCCGACAGCCGACAAGGGTGGCGATCTCGAGTGTCAGGCCCTCACCGGGCTCCACGTTCTCCTGGAGGGACGACATGACCACAGGTCCCAGCGACAACCGAGAGGCCACCGGAGCCACCGCGGCCGATCGCGCCACCGGCGTCGACCGGGTCGTCGAGCACCGGCACACCAACCCCGTCACCGCGACGAGCACCAGCGCGGAGGAGCGCCGCAAAGACGCTTACGGCGGCCTCAACCTCGGGGCGGCGTTCTTCGGTTGGCTGGTAGCGGTCGCCATGACCATCTTGCTCGCGGGCGTCCTCAGCACGATCGCCGCCGGGATCGGGTCGAACGACCGCGTGCAGATCTCCTCACAAGACCTGCGCGCCGACGCCACGACAATCAGCGTCGTCACCGGCGTCGTCTTGCTGGTGGTGCTGATGATCGGCTACTACGCCGGTGGGTACGTCGCCGGGCGCATGTCGCGCTTCGACGGAGCCAAGCAGGGCATGGGGGTCTGGGCCATCGGCCTCCTGGTGACCATCATCGCCGCGATCATCGCCTCGATCGCCGGCGCTCAGTACAACGTGTTGCAGTACGTGCCGACGATCCCGATCCCGGCCGGCACGCTTACCCGGAGCGGGCTCATCGCACTGGCAGTCGTGCTCGTCGGCACTCTGCTCGCCGCGATCGCGGGCGGCGTGGTCGGTCACCGCTACCACGACAAGGTCGACCGGGTCCGCTGAGACACGCGGCCACACCCACGCCAGCCGGCGCCGCTGTCACCGGCGCCGCTGCCACCGGGCCGCCGCCACCGGCGCCGCTGCCACCGGGCCGTTCGAGCCCGTCACAGTTCCCGAGTATCACCCGGGTCCAGGTGCTCGAAGGAGCTGCCGTACCGCTCGGCGAAGCGGGTGACGTGCGCCTCGACCGCCGCCTGCCCGCGTTCGTTGAGCAGCGCGTCGTGCACCTGGAAGGCCTTCGCCGGACGTACCGCCACCAAGAAGTCGAGCACCTCGGCGACCTTGGACCACGGCGCATGGGTCGGCAGGAGCAGCGTGTCGACCTCCACCGGCGGGACGGTCAAGGAGTCGCCGGGGTGGTAGAGCCGGTCGCCGACGAGGTAGCCGAGGTTGTCGACCACGGGCACGAGTCCGTGGATCAGCGCATGCTGGCCGCCGTACGTGTCCACCCGCGTACCCGCCACGTCGACGTGGGTGTCGGGACCCACCTCGGTCAACCGGTCGGGGGCCTCGCCCGGCTCGAGCTCTTGGCGTACGAGGGCCAGGGCGTCGTCGGGACCCCACACCCGAAGGTCGGGCTGCTCGCGCAGGGCCGCGACGAGCGCGACGACGTCGAGGTGGTCGGGGTGCTGGTGGGTCAGCAGGCAGGCGTCGGCCCCGGCCAGCGCCTCCCGGGCCGCGGAGAAGGTGCCGGGGTCGATCGTGAGCACGCCGGCACCGGTGTCCATCCGGATGCAGGAGTGGGCGAACTTGGTCAGCCGCACGGTCGCCTCACCAGCCCCACGTACCCGGAGCACCCTTGAACGGGCCCACGACCTTGCTCGTCACCCACCCACCGTAGAACTCGCCGGGCTGCGGACGAACCACCTCACCGTCGACGAGGCACCGCTCGACGCGTCCGGGGTAGAGCGCGACGTGGTCGCGCAACGCCGCAAACGCCGCGGTCGGCCGGGGATAGCCCCACGCTGCGCGCGCAGCCGTGATGTCGCCACTCACCAGGTCGTAGTAGGTCGCGGCGCCCTTCCACTCACAGTGCGAGGAGCCGTCGACGGCTCGCAGGGTGCCGTCACCGAAAACGCTCGCGGGCAGGTAGTAGGTCGGCGGGTGGCTGATCTCGAGCACCCGATAGCTGACCCGGGTGTCGGCGACGATGCTCCCGCCGAGCACCACCTGCACGCGCTCCCCGCTGGGGACGAGCGCGGGTGGGCGCGGGTAGTCCCACACCGACTCCTGGCCGGTACCCGGCCGCTCGCGTCGTACCCCGCGCATCCCGGCTCCCCTCGTACGCGCCCTGGTAACGCGCCTCGGCTCGACGCTACGGGATCGGCACCGGCAGCCGGCGACTTGTCACCGTCTCGAGGCGTCAGAGGGCCTTCTCGCGGTGACAACTGCCGGAGCAGGCGGTCGATGGGCTTGCGGTCTGGGCGAACGTATGTTCGACTGGCTGGATGCGGTGGAGCGGCCAGGCGGTGGAGCAGCAAAGCGCCACCCTGCCCGGTTTCGGCGGGCACGTGCGCTCGGTGCGTACGCCGGAGTTCGCGGGCGTCACGTTCCACGAGGTCCTCGCGAAGTCGGCACTGAGCAAGGTGCCGGCGGCCTCCTCCATGCCC
Source organism: Propionibacteriales bacterium (assembly GCA_038233355.1). GTDB lineage: Bacteria > Actinomycetota > Actinomycetes > Propionibacteriales > Nocardioidaceae > DASQMN01. The sequence continues at coordinate 4,790 of JBBSMD010000037.1, read as the reverse complement.
TTCCGCTGGACGGTCAACCCGTGGCGCGGTTGTACGCACGCGTGCTTCTACTGTTACGCGCGGGGCTCGCACGCCTGGCTCGAGCTCGACACCGGCGTCGGCTTCGACACCGAGGTGGTGGTCAAGACCAATGTCGTCGAGGTGCTGCGGGCCGAGCTGGCCCGGCCCTCGTGGCGACGCGAACAGGTGGCGCTCGGCACCAACACCGACCCTTACCAGCGGGCCGAGGGGCGTTACCGGTTCATGCCGGGCATCATCGCGGCGCTGGCCAGCACGGGCACACCGTTCTCCCTGCTCACGAAGGGGACGCTGCTGCGCCGCGACCTCCCCCTGCTGGCCCAGGCGGCCACGACGGTCCCGGTCGGGCTCGGCCTGTCGGTGGCCATCGGCGACGACGACCTGCACGCCGCGCTCGAGCCGGGCACTCCCAGCCCCAGCGCCCGGCTCGACGTCGTGAGAGCGGTCGCCGACGCAGGGCTGCGGTGCGGGGTGATGGTCGCGCCCGTGCTGCCCTGGTTGACCGATTCCACCGAGCAGCTCGACTCGCTGCTGGGGCGCATCGCCGCCGCGGGCGCGAGCGGGGCCACGGTCGTGCCGCTGCACCTGCGTCCCGGTGCCCGCGAGTGGTACCTCGGCTGGATCCGTCGCGAGCGGGCCGACCTCCTCCCCCGCTACGAGCGGTTGTACGCCGGCAGCGCCTACGCGGCCGGGTGGTATCGCGACCGGCTCGCGGCACGGGCCGCTCCGCTGCTCGCCCGGCACGGCCTGGGCAGCGCCGGCGTACGCATCCGGGAGGGGGGCCGCTCGGTCGACGGCTTCCCCGCCGGAAGCCTCCCCGAGCCGCCCGGGTTGTCACTGGGTCACGACGCCAGGGCATCGTCGGGGAGTGACAGGTCGGGAGTGGTGGAGCAGCCGGCACTCTTCTGAGGCCCTCACCTATCCTGGCGCGGTCATGCCACCCGCCCCACGGCCGCATCCGGAGCACCGGTCGAGACACCGGCGACGTGGTGGGCGTACACCCAGCCGGCCGGTGGACTCCCCGGCTACCGCGGCCCTCGGCGAGCGGCTCCGTGCGCTGACACTGCGCGACAGCGCCAAGCTCGCGCCGCGACTCGACCGGGTGCGCCGTACGTCGGGTGACCGCCGCGCCGCAGAGGAGGAGGCCCTGACCGCGGCCGTGGCCAACGCCGAGCGGCGGGTGGCGAAGCGTCGAGCGGCGATGCCCCACATCGACTACCCCGACGAGCTGCCGGTCAGCGCTCGACGCGACGACCTGGCCGAGGCGATCCGCGACCACCAGGTGGTCGTCGTCGCGGGCGAGACCGGCTCGGGCAAGACCACGCAACTGCCCAAGATCTGCCTCGAGCTGGGTCGCGGCGTGCGCGGGACCATCGGGCACACCCAGCCGCGCCGGCTCGCCGCCCGGACGGTCGCCGAACGCGTCGCGGCCGAGGTCGGCTGCGACGTCGGCGCGGCCGTCGGGTACGCGGTGCGGTTCGCCGACCACGTCGGCGAGCACACGCTGCTCAAAGTGATGACCGACGGCATCCTGCTCACCGACATCCAGCGCGAACGTGACCTGCTCGCGTACGACACGCTCATCATCGACGAGGCGCACGAGCGCAGTCTCAACGTCGACTTCATCCTCGGCTACCTGCGCCGGCTGCTCCCGCGGCGGCCGGACCTGAAGGTGGTGATCACCTCCGCCACGATCGACCCGCAACGCTTCGCCGACGCGTTCGGCGGCGCCCCGGTCGTCGAGGTGTCGGGGCGGACGTACCCGGTGGCGGTCCGGTACCGCCCGCTGCTGCCGCCGGGCAATGGAGCGCAGCCCTCCGCTGGTGGCGGGACCCAGCCCTCCGCTGGTGATGGGGCGGCCCCTCGCCGAGAGCCGCGCGAACAGGTGGTCGCGATCGCCGACGCCGTCGACGAGCTGGTCGCGGAAGGACCCGGCGACATCCTCGTGTTCCTCTCCGGCGAGCGCGAGATCCGCGACGCGGCGCGGCACCTCGACAAGCACCTCCAGCGACGCCGCCTGCCCGACACCGAGGTGCTGCCGCTGTACAGCCGGCTGTCCGCCGCCGAGCAGCATCGCGTCTTCACCCCTCACTCCGGCCGGCGCATCGTCCTGGCCACCAACGTGGCCGAGACCTCCTTGACCGTGCCTGGCGTGCGCTACGTGGTCGACACCGGACTGGCCCGGATCAGCCGGTACAGCCAGCGATTGAAGGTGCAACGCCTCCCGATCGAGCCGGTCAGCCAGGCCAGTGCCGACCAGCGCTCCGGGCGGTGCGGGCGCACCAGCGACGGCATCGCCATCCGGCTCTACGACGAGGAGGACTACCTGAGCCGGCCGAGGTTCACCGAGCCGGAGATCACCCGTACGAACCTGGCCTCGGTGATCTTGTCCATGCTTGGCCTCGACCTCGGGGAGGTGGCGGCGTTCCCGTTCCTCGACCCGCCCGACCGCCGCGCCGTACGCGCCGGGCTCGACCTGCTGCACGAGCTGCACGCCACCGAGCCGGCCGAGTCGAGCCGGCCGGCACGGCTGACCGGTACGGGGCGCCGGCTGGCGCAGCTGCCGCTCGACCCCCGGCTCGGTCGGATGCTGCTGGCGGCGGACCGCAACGGGTGCCTGCGCGAGGTGCTGGTGATCGTGTCGGCGATGAGCATCCAGGACCCGCGGGAGCGGCCGGCCGACGAGCAGCAGGCCGCCGACGCGCACCACGCCCGCTTCGCCGATCCCGACTCGGACTTCACCGCATACCTCAACCTGTGGACCTATCTGCGTGCAGAGCGTCGCGCACGCTCCGGCAACGGCTTTCGCCGGATGTGCCGCGAGGAGCACCTGCACTACCTGCGGGTCCGCGAGTGGCAGGACGTGCACGCACAGCTGCGGGAGGCGTGCCGTGAGCTGGGGATGACGGCCAACGACGAGCCGGCGAGCGCCGCGGCCGTCTCGCAGGCGCTGCTCACCGGTCTGTTGAGCCACGTGGGCCTGCGCGACCCGGAGACCCGGGAGTACCTCGGCGCCCGTGGTGCCCGCTTCGCCCTCTTCCCCGGCTCGGGGCTGGCCAGGAAGCAGCCGGCGTGGGTCATGGCCGGCGAGCTGGTCGAGACCAGCCGGCTCTTCGCTCGCGACGTCGCCCGCACCGACCCCGCCTGGGTGGAGGCCGCCGCCGGGCACCTGGTCAAGCGCGGCTACTCCGAGCCGCACTGGTCGCGCAAGCGGGCCGCGGTGGTGGCCAGCGAGCGGGTCACCCTCTACGGCATCCCGCTGGTGGCCGGCCGGCAGGTGACGTACGGGTCGATCGACCCCGAGACGTCGCGCGAGCTGTTCATCCGGCACGCCCTCGTACAGGGCGAGTGGGACACCCGGCATGCGTTCTTCGCCGCCAACCGGGCGCGCCTCGAGTCGGTGGCCGAGCTCGAGGACCGGGTGCGACGGCGCGACATCGTGGTCGACGACGACACGCTGTTCGACTTCTACGACGAGCGGGTCGGCGCCGAGGTGGTGTCCGGCCGGCACTTCGACACCTGGTGGAAACGGGTACGCCGCGACCAGCCGGACCTGCTCGACCTCGAACGCTCACTGCTCGTGCGCGCCGAGGCCGTGCCCACCGACGTCGAGAGTGCCTACCCCGACGCGTTCACCACCCAGGGGGTCGCGCTGCCGCTCTCGTACGCCTTCGAGCCGGGCACCGCGTCTGACGGTGTCACGGTCGACGTGCCGCTGGAGCAGCTGCACCGCCTCGACCCGGCCGACTTCGCCTGGCAGGTGCCCGGTCACCGGCTCGAGCTGCTGACCGGGATGATCCGCACGCTGCCCAAGCAGTGGCGGCGCAGCTTCGTCCCCGCGCCCGACCACGCCCGCGCGGCCCTGGCCGAGCTGCCGGGCTACGGCCCGCTCGCCGAGCAGCTGGCGACGGCCTTGCGCCGGCGCACCGGGGTGGCGGTGCCGGCCGACGCGTTCGACCCCGCGGCGCTGCCGGCGCACCTGCGGATGACGTTGCGGGTCGTCCACGACGGCGAGGTGGTGGCGACCGGCAAGGACCTCCTGCTCCTGCGCGAGCAGCTGGCCGACCGGCTGCGCGGCGCCCTGGCCCGCATCGCCCCCGAGCTGGAACGCAGGGACGTGACGACGTGGGACTTCGGCGACCTGCCGCGCACGGTGGAGCGGGCCGGCGTGCTCGGCTACCCCGCGCTGGTCGACGAGGGCGCCACGGTGTCGGTGCGGGTGTTGGAGTCCGCCGAGGCGCAGGAGGCGGCGATGCCGGCGGGTACGCGCCGGCTGCTGCTGCTCACCGTGCCGGCACCGTCGGCCCAGGTCGCCCGCCGGCTGGACACCGGCACCAAGCTGGCGCTGGCCTCCTCCCCGTACCCCTCGGTGCCGGCCCTGCTGGAGGACTGCGCGGCGGCGGCGGTCGACTCGCTGGTGGGACTGCACGGGGGACCGGCCTGGACCCGCGACGACTTCGCCCGGCTGCGCGAGCAGGTGCGCGCCGACCTGGTCGACGTGACCGTGCAGGTGGCGGCGACGACCGGTCAGGTGCTGGCGCTCGCCGCCGGTGCACGCGAGGAGATCGGCGCGGTGCGCGTCGCGTCGGTCGCCGACGACCTACGCGCCCAGCTGGCGTCGCTGGTCTACAACGGGTTCGTGTCCTCGACCGGCCGGGAGCGGCTGGAGCGCCTGCCGCGTTACCTGCAGGCGATGCAGCGCCGGATGCGTGCGCTGGCCGACGACCCGGCGCGGGTCGGCAGGGACGCTGCCGACATGGCGACCGTGCAGG
>JBBSMD010000036.1:0-18067 GCA_038233355.1 Propionibacteriales bacterium | reverse complement strand
GCACCGTCCGGACCCTGGCCTGTGGACGACGCACGACGCGAATCGGCGAGAGGCGTCACCGTGAGGTATGCGTCCCGCCTCGGCTGCTCGACTCACCACCACACCTGCCGCAACAGAGCCTGAGGCGCACCATGTCCGGGCGCTCGTCACCGCCGAACCCGCCGAGATGCAAGCCAGGCGTGTGCGCGACGTACTCGCCGCGGGTGCGTCCTATGCCGAGCTGCGTCGCCGCTGCTGGACCCACCCACACCATGGGGTCCTACGTCCGGCCGGGGAGACCGATGACCCGGTGCGCCGGAGGATCCTCGACGCGGCTGCGCTGCTCGGCGGCCGGGGTGCGATCGGCGGATGGGCGGCGTTGTACCTGCACGGCGCGGCCCATGTGGACGGCCGCGACCGTCGGGGCCGCGAGCAACCGGTGCTGGTGCATATGGGGCCGGGCCAGCGGATCCGGCCCCGTCCCGGGGTCACACCGACCCGGTGCCACGTGCGACAAGACGAGCTGCGCACGCTGGAGGGGATTCCGGTCACCACGGCGGCGCGCGCGGCGTACGACCAGATGCGGCTGAGCCCCGGCGTGGTCGAGGCCGTCGTAGTCGCCGATCTGGCTCTCAGCCGGGTGACGGAGGGGCGGCGGCTGGCCACCGGAGCGGAGTTGGCGGCGGTGCTGGATGGCCATGTCAAGACGCGCGGTCGCACCCTCGTACGCCACGCCTGGCGGTACGCCAGTGAGCGGTCGGCTAGCCCGGAAGAGAGCAGGCTGCGCATGTTTGCCGGCTGTACGGCCGGCATGTGGCGTTGGCAGGTCAACCGGCCCGTCTTCGACCTCCACGGGCGCCTCGTCGGCGTGCCCGACCTGTTGGACTCGGTGCTCGGGCTGGTGGTGGAGTACGACGGGGCCCTGCACGACGAAGCGGTCGCTCACGCGGCCGACAACGTACGTGAGGAGGCATTCGAGGACACCGGACTCGTCGTCGTACGGGTCTCGAGAATCGACTGGCGCCATCCTGCACAGACGACCCGCCGCCTGCACGCCGGCGTGCGCCGTGCTGCTGCCGATACCAAACTGCGGGCCTGGACGCTGACCGAGCCGCCGTGGTGGCGCGGGTCACGCCCCGCGCGCATCTGGGGCACCTCGGCCGAGGTCCCCCTCGCCCCATGGGAGTCACGTTTCTGCTGCTTATCGGCGGGTGGGGCGGTAGAAACGTGACCCTCAGCGGTGGGCCAGCGGCTCAGGGCGCATCGAAGGCCTGGGCGTCGAGCGCGCGACGCAGGTCGGCACGCCCTTCGCCGACGAGCCGCTTGACCGCCGGGTTGACCTGGGCCGACTCGAGCCAGGCGTCGACCCGAGTCAGGGTGTCCTCGGTCGCCAGCACCCGCGGGAACATCATGACCAGCACCGTGGACGCGCGCTGGGTGCCCAACGACTCCCACACGGTGCCGGCGGCCTGCAGGTAGCGGTCGAGGTACGGCTCGAGCAGCCGCTCCTGGTCGGCCACCTGGAAGGCCGCCGCGATCGAGCGCTGGGTCTCGTTGGGCACGTCGTCGCGATCGACGGCGAGCTGCCAAGCCTGCTCCTTCGCCTCCGCGTCGGGTCGGCCGGCACGCGCGGCAGCGGCTCGCTCCTGCCCCTCGATGGTGCGGTCGCGCTCCAGCTCGGCGTCGATCTCCTCCTCGCCGAAGACGCCGCGACGGGCGAGGGCCTGCACGAGCACCCAGCGCAAGTCGGTGTCGACGGCCAGCCCGGGCAGGCTGGCTGAACCGTCGAGCACCTCCTGCACGAAATCGAGCGCCTCCTCGCTGCGCGCAGCCGACGCGTACGCCCGTAGCAGCGCGAGCTGGTGGTCGCTGCCCGGCTCGGCGGTTTCGACCAGGCTGCGCAGCCCCTGCTCCCAGCGCTCGCGCTGCTCCTCGCGGTGCGGCGGCGCGGTGTAGAGGGTCACCACGTTCTGTGCCTGACGCAGCAGGGCGCCCACGGCGGTGAGGTCGGTCTCGGTCGCGACGCCTCGCAGCACCAGCGTCACGAAGTCGCTCGCTCGCATCTCGGCGTCACGAGTCATGTCCCACGCAGCGCCCCAGCACAGTGCCCGCGGCAGCGACTCGCTGACCGTGTCGATGCCCTCGACCACCGTGGCCAGCGACTGCTCGTCGAGGCGGATCTTGGCGTACGTCAGGTCGTCGTCGTTGAGCAGGACCAGGTCGGGACGCGAGGTGCCGACCAGGGCGTCGATGCCGGTCTCCTCCCCGGCGATGTCGACCTCGACGCGGTGCCGGCGCACCAGCCCGGCGTCGGTGCGGTCGTACAGCCCGATCGCGATGCGGTGCCGGCGCAGCGTGGGGAAGTCGGGGTGAGCGCTCTGCCGCACGACGAAGGAGGTGAAGGCGCCGCCGTCGTCGACCTCGAAGACCGGCGCCAGCGTGTTGACCCCCGAGGTCTGCAGCCACTCCTTCGCCCACGAGCCGAGCTCGCGACCAGAGGCCTGCTCGAGGTGTCGGAGCAGGTCCTCGAGCACCGTGTTGCCGTACGCGTGCTCGGCGAAGTACGTGCGGAGCCCGGCCAGGAACTCCGACTCGCCGACCCACGCGACCAGCTGGCGCAGCGCGGAGGCACCCTTCGCGTAGGTGATGCCGTCGAAGTTGACCTCCACCGCCTCCAGGTCGTGGTTGTCCGCGGCGATCGGGTGGGTGGAGGGCAGCTGGTCCTGCCGGTAGGCCCAGTTCTTGCGCAGGTTGGTGAAGCCGGTCCACGCGTCGGTGTAGCGCGTCGCGGCCGCGCTCGCGAAGTGGCTCGCCCACTCGGCGAACGACTCGTTGAGCCACAGGTCGTCCCACCAGCGCATCGTGACCAGGTCGCCGAACCACATGTGCGCCATCTCGTGCAGGATCGTGTTGGCCCGGGTCTCGTACGCCGACACGGTCTGACGGGAGCGGAACAGGTACTCGTCGCGATAGGTCACCGCACCGGCGTTCTCCATCGCGCCCATGTTGTACTCCGGCACAAAGAGCTGGTCGTACTTGCCGAACGGGTAGCCCATCGCGAAGACCCGCTCGAACAGCTCGAAACCCTGTTTGGTGACCTCGAGGATCTCGTCGGCGTCGAGGTGCTGGGCCAGGGACCGCCGGCAGAACAGTCCGAGCGGGATCTCGCCGTCGACGCCTTGGTACGCGTCGCGCACGACGTGATAGGGCCCGGCGACCAGCGCGGTGATGTAGGTCGAGATCCGCGGCGTCGGGGCGAAGTCCCAGCGGGAGACACCGGGACTGACCTCGACTGGGTCGGGAGTGGCGGCGTTGGAGACCACCTCCCAGTCGTGGGGAGCGGTCACCGAGAAGGTGAAGGTGGCCTTGAGATCGGGCTGCTCGAAGGTGGTGTAGACGCGGCGCGCGTCCGGCACCTCGAACTGGGTGTAGAGGTAGACCCGGTCGTCGGCCGGGTCTACGAAACGATGCAGGCCCTCCCCGGACCGCGAATAGCGGCAGTCGGCCACTATCCGCAGCTCGTTGTCGGCGGCCAGGTCGTCCAGCGCCAGGCGCGAGTCGCTGTAGACACTGCCCGGGTCGAGTCGTCGACCGTTGAGGGTGGCCTCGCGCACCGTCGCGCCGACGAGATCGGCGAAGGTGGCGGCTCCCGGCTCGGAGCAGGTGAACCGGATCGTGGTGGCCGAGGTGAAGGTCGTGTCGGAATCAGTGAGGTCCAGCTCGACGGTGTAGGAGTCGACCTGGAGCAGGCGGGCGCGCTCGGACGCCTCGTCGCGGGTCAGGTTGGTACCAGGCATGAGCGGCAGTGTGGCATGCGAGCGGGAACAACTCGCGCCGGGAAACCGCTGCAGGCGGCAAGGCCAGGCATGCGACACCCGATCGAGGAGACCCAGATGAGCGACGAGCAGAGCCAGCAGCCCCGTACCGCGCATCTGTGGTTCGACCCGGTGTGCCCGTGGGCGTGGATGACGTCGCGCTGGATGCTGCAAGTCGAACAGGCGCGATCGGTCACCACGCAGTTCCACGTGATGAGCCTGGCCATGCTCAACGAGGGACGCGACCTTCCCGAGGATTACCGAGAAGGGATGCAACGAGCCTTCGGGCCGGTGCGCGTGTGCATCGCCGCGGCCCAGAAGGCGGGTCCGGAGGTGCTCGGACCGCTCTACACCGCGCTTGGCGAGCGGATCCACCTGCAGGGCCGCGAGGTCGACCGCGCCATGGTGGAAGAGGCGCTGACCGAGGTCGACCTGCCGGTCGAGCTCGCCGACGCCATGGATTCCACCGAGTACGACGAGGCGCTCGAGGAGTCGCATCGCGACGGCATGGACCGGGTCGGCCTCGACGTCGGGACGCCGGTGATCTCGGTGGAAGGCGTCTCGTTCTTCGGACCGGTCGTCAGTCCGGCGCCAAAGGGCGAGGACGCCGGCAGGTTGTGGGACGGCGTGGTGCTGGTCGCCGGCACCGACGGCTTCTTCGAGCTCAAGCGCACCCGCGACCGCGACCCGATCTTCGACTGAACCGGCCCAGCGACCCGCTCCTCGACGGAACCGGCCCCCGCGACCCTTCTTGACCTGGACGGGCGCCCCTTTCGGGGCTGACCGCGACGGCCTTCCTGCTGCCAGACTGCGCGGATGCGCATCCACGTAGCCAGTGACCACGCCGCGTACGACTTGAAGGACGCGGTGGTGCGGCACTGCCGGGGCGGCGGCCACGAGGTGGTCGACCACGGACCGTGGACGTTCGACCCCGACGACGACTACCCGACCTTCTGTCTGCGGGGAGCGCAGGCGGTCATCGCCGAGGCGGGCAGTCTCGGGATCGTGCTGGGCGGGTCAGGCAACGGCGAACAGATTGCCGCCAACGCCGTGACCGGCGTGCGGGCGGCGCTGGCCTGGAGTGCGGAGACGGCCCGGCTGGCCCGCGAGCACAACGACGCGAACGTCCTCTCGATCGGCGCCCGGATGCACACTGAGGCCGAAGCCTTGCACTTCGTCGACCTGTTCCTCGCGACCGGCTTCTCGGGCGAGGCTCGACACGCTCGACGGCTGGCGATGCTAGCCGCCTACGAGGCCGACGGCACGCTCCCCCCGCTGCCCGACGAGGGGTGACCGCGATCCCCACCGTCTCAACCATTGCGTCTCACCGCTCCGCCGGCGACCACTCGATGACCCAGTCGCCCTCTACAGTGGCTAGGTGAGCCGGGCCGCGTCGGGTGTCGGCGCGCGCGCCGGAGCCGCGCGGGCCTGGGACATACGACCGCGCCTGCGCAGCACTGCGGTCGGCCGCAGCCGCGACCCGAACGTCAGCCTGCTCGTCCTGGTTGTGCTCACCGTGGCGGTCGTCGCCCTTGCCGTGCTCACCGACTCGTGGATCCCCCTGAGCGCGGTGCTGCTGCCGATGGTGCTCGGCCTCCTGGTGCTCGAACGCCGGCGCTTCGCCGTCCTCGTCGTCGTGGTGCTCGCCAGCAGCATGGCCGCCATCGACGGTTACGACGTCGAGCCGGTACGGCTGGCCACGCTCGCCGTGATCGTGCTGGCCGCGGGCTTGCTGATCTTCGCCTCTCACCACTCCGATCTCGGCGGTCCCCGCGGTCTGGGGGAAGAGATGCTGATCGATCTGCGGGACCGGTTGCTGACGCAGAGCGAGCTGCCGTCCCTGCCCGAGCAGTGGTACGCGCAGGCGCTGATGCGCTCTGCCGGGGGCGACGAGTTCGCCGGCGACTTCATCGTCGCCGTCACCCCCACCCGCACGCGGCTGGAAGTTGTGGTGGTCGACGTGTCCGGCAAGGGCCTGGGGGCCGGTACGCGTGCGCTGCAGCTGTCTGGTGCTCTCGGCGGCCTGCTGGGCGCCTTGCCGCCGCACCAGTTCCTGCCAGCGGCCAACGCCTACCTGTTGCGGCAGAGCTGGGACGAGGGGTTCGCGACGGCTGCGCACCTGAGCATCGACCTCGATACCGGGTGCTACGAGCTGCGGACGGCCGGTCACCCCCCGGGCCTGCAGTTCAGCGCCGGCTCCAGCACCTGGCACCAACTCGAATCCGGAGGACCCGCTCTCGGTCTGTTGCCCGGCGGCGGCTTCGCCCCCGCGACCGGCCAGCTGCGCAGCGGTGACGCGCTGCTGCTCTACACCGACGGCCTCGTCGAGACCCCTGGTCGGGACTTCCGCATCGGCATCGACAAGCTGCTCGGAGAGGCCGAGCGCCTGCACGGAACCGGCTGGGACGGCTCGGCGCAGCGGCTGCTCGACCGGGTCGAGTCAGCGCACGACGACCGCGCGATCCTGCTGCTGCACCACCGCTGAGGCGTACCGGGTTCGACGTCAGTCGTCGCTGCGCCGCAGCGCCCGGCGGGCCGACAGCAGGTCGAGCTCGGGACGCGCCGCCACGCTGGCCTCGACCGCGTCGAGCACGTCGCTGACGTGGATGGCGTCGGCGGCGACCGCGGCGACCCCGATCCCGGCTCGCCGGTGCAGGTCGAGGGAGTCGACCTCGGCGGCGGCCACGTCGAAGCGGCGCCGCAGCTCGGCGATCACGGGTCGCACGAGCGAGCGTTTGGTCTTCAGGGAGTGCACGTCGCCGAGCAGGAGGTCGAGCTCGAGCCAGCCGATCCACATGCGCCGCACTCTGCCACGCACGTCGCAAACCGGCCGCGACACGGCGCCCGGGCTCCGGTCCGTGGAGACGTCTGCCTACGGTGGTGACCTCGCCCCGTCGTAGACAGGAAAGACATGGCAAGGCCGAAGGACAAGCCGGGTGGCTCGGCCCGCCAGCGGGCAGCGGCCATGCGCGCGGAGCAGCGGCGCGCCGAGCAACGCCGCAGCCTGCTGCTGAAGGCCGGCGCGGTGGCGCTCGCGCTGGTGCTGGTCTTGGGGGTGGCCGTCGCCGTGCTGTCCCAGCGAGACGACGGGGCCACCACCGCCGGTGGTACGCCCGGCGGCGTGACCGGCGACGGTGCGGTGCGTCTCGGTGCCGCGGACGCGCCGGTGACCGTGCAGGTCGTCGAGGACTTCCAGTGCCCGGTGTGCCAGGCCTTCGAGACGCAGTCCGCGGCACAGCTCGATGAGTGGATCGCCAGCGACGAGGTCGCCGTGGAGTACCGCGGCGTAGCCTTCCTCGACCGGGCGTCGAGCACGCGGTACTCCACCCGCGCCCTCAACGCGTCGGCCTGCGTGGCCACCGAGTCCCCGCAGGCGTGGCCCGACTTCCACGCATCGTTGTACGACCAGCAGCCGGCCGAGGGAGGTGCCGGGTTGAACGACCAGCAGCTGACCCAGCTCGCCACTCAGGCCGGTGCCGCGGCGTCCGTACAGTCCTGCATCGAGGATCTGCGCTACGAGGATTGGGTGGCGACCGTCACGCAGGCCGCCACCGACGACGGCGTCACGGGCACCCCGACCATCTTCGTGAACGGTGAGAAGCTCGACGGCTTCCAGCTCGCCGACGTGCAGGCCGCGGTCGAGGAGGCTCGGGCACCATGAGCGTGCGTGAGACCCCGCACGCCGGTCAACGACGGCGCACCGAGGTACGAGCCGACACCGAAGGGGGCGTCGATCCCGCACCCGCAGTCGGCCGGGACCGGTCGGCACCCACGGCCGGCCTGGTCGGCCTGCTCGCGGCCGGTGGGGGCCTGGGCCTGGTGGCGGCGCTCACGTTGACGATCGAGAAGGTCAAGCTGCTTCAAGACCCCGATTACGTGCCCAGCTGCAGCATCAACCCGGTGCTGTCGTGCGGGTCGGTCATGCAGACGCCGCAGGCGTCGGCCTTCGGCTTCCCCAACCCCCTCATCGGGGTGGTCACCTTCAGCGTGGTGCTGACTTTGGGGGTCCTGGTCACCAGCCGGGTGGGGCTGCCCCGCTGGGTGTGGGCGGGTCTCTCGGTCGGCTCGCTGCTCGGCGCGGCTTTCGTGCACTGGCTGGTGTTCCAGAGCCTCTACCGCATCGGTGCGCTCTGCCCGTACTGCATGGTCGTGTGGGCGGTGACGATCCCACTGGCGGTGTGGACGGTGCTGCACACCCTGCGGCTCTTCACCGGTCCGGGCACTGGTGCCGGTCGCGTCGTCGACGCGGTGTGGTCTTGGCGGGGCGCGGTCGTGGCCGCGTGGTTCGTCGCGGTGCTGGTCTTGGTGCTCGAGCGGTTCTGGACGTACTGGTCGACGCTCATCTGAGCGCCTCCCGCTCGTGGAACAGGTGCCGGCTGACCGGCTCCCACGGGCCGCCGCGGTAGCGCCACAGCGCAGGCCGGTCGCGAGCACGTCGTACGGCACGAAGTCGGCCGCCAGCTCGGCGTGCAGGGCGCGCGCGGTCGCGGGCGTGACCTTGTTCTGCACCGTCACGTGCGCGCGCAGTGGCTGCGCGTCCTGCCGGGTGAGGTGGCTAAGCCACTGCGTGCGCAAACGTGCGTGCACAGCGTCCAGCGGTGCGTCGCCGGGCCGTACGTGGTCCGGCCGTGCATCGCCCGGCCGTGTGTCGTCGCCCGAACGTGCGTCCTTCGTCCCTGCGTCCTGCAGGTCGTATGCCACACCGTGTCCCAGCAGCCGCACTCCGCACACGCGTACGGCGAAGGCCGGCCGTCGGGCAGCGTCGGCGGTCGACCGGTCCACGTCGTTGACTCGACCGGCTGGAAGTGCGTGGAAGAGCGTCACATGGGCAGCCGTGGTGTTGCGCTCAGCCGGGAAGTGCCGGCGGCGCAACTCGTCGAAGTACGCCTGCGCCTCCCAGTCGAGCAGCAGCGAGACGACGAGCGGCGCAGGGTGAGCCATCGTGGCCATGGTGGGGCACCGGTGCACGCGGGGCACCCCCGCCTGCGTGGGGTTGAGCCCCAGTGCCACCTGCGATACACACGATCATGACCAGCACACCGACCGGGCCGGACATGACCGGCAACCACCGCCTCGACGCCGACGCCACAGTCCCGCCAGAGGTCGCTCAGACCGAGGACATCGATCACGGCGCGAAGACGCCGGGCCACGAGCGCAACCGGGCGCAGTCAGACGTCGATGCCGAGGCCCTCCGGTGACGACGTCGCCACAAGAAGCCGCCGGAGCCGCCGACGGGTCCGACACTCCGGTTCTTCGCGACCGGGCCGAGGCCCGAGCCATCCGCGACCAGGCCACTGCGTCACCGGAGGAGGGCGACCAGACCCCCGGCGACCAGTCCACCGGGACGGCGGAAGGGGCCGACCGGACTGCCGGCGATGACAGTCATGATCTGAGCGCCCTCAACCCCGAGGGGATGGAGGTCTACGACGTCGTGGTGGAACTCAGCCGGGTCGGCGGCGGGACCACCGTCGGCGCGGTGGCGGAAGCGACACAGTTCCCGCTGCCGGAAGTTCAGCGGGTGCTCGAGGAGATGTCGCCGACGTACGTCGAGATCAGGGGTGACGGCCCGGACGGCACGCCGGGGGTGCGCGCACGCTGACCCACGCGTACTCGGCCCGCCGGCCGCGCGGTCATGACCGGGTTCACGGCGGGCACGGGTCGCTCAACATTGGCGGCCTTGTCGTTGGGCGCATGGAGCGCCCACAAGGCACATCGTTCATCGAGGGCGACCGCCGGTAATGACCGTCGTCGACGCCTCGATCGTGGTCCGGCTGCTGCTGAACCGTCGAGAGGACGCCGGACTCCGCGAATGGTTCGAGCACCAGCGGTACCTCCACGCCCCAGCCCTAATCGATGCCGAAGTGACCTCTGCGGCGCGCGGGCTGCTGCTGACGTCTGGCTCTGCGCCACAACTTCACCGCCTACGACGCTTTCTACGTAGCGCTGGCCGAGTCACTCGGCGTGCCGCTGGTCACCGACGACCGCAAGTACGCCGATACGCCGGGCCACACGGCCGCCATCGAAACCTGGCCGCAGAGCCGCAGAGCCGTAGAGCCGTAGAGCCGTAGAGCCGTAGAGCCTCGAGCCACCGCGCCGATACACAATCGTCACGTTCCGGTTGTCGTCCGCTCATGGTTCACGGTGCGCCAGAAGTTGCCGCGTCCTCCTTGCACGCCTGGTCGATCGTCAGCAGCGCTCGCTGGACGGCTGAAAGCGTGAGGGCCACGGTCGGGACCGCCCTGGCATGCCTCTAGCGTGGACCCGTGCCACGCATCCCCGGAACCGACCTGACCGTCAGCGACCTCTGCCTAGGCGGCAACGTGTTCGGCTGGACCGCCGACGAGCCGACGTCTCGAGCGGTCCTGGACCGTTACGTCGACGCCACCCCGAGTACGGTGCGCCCGATCGTCGACACCGCCGAGTCGTACGGCGACGGGCGCTCCGAACAGATCCTGGGCCGGTGGCTGCGCTCGCACGGTGAGCGGGACCGGGTCGTGGTCGCGACCAAGGCGTCACCCGGCGACAAGGAGCGCCCGCTGTCCTCCGGTGAGATCAAGGCTGCCGCGGAGCGTTCCCTGCGCAACCTGCAGGTGGAGACGATCGACCTCTACTACGCGCATCGCGACGACCAGACCACGCCGCTGGAGGAGACGTTGAGCGCCTTCGACGAGCTCGTGCAGGCCGGCAAGGTGCGCTACGTCGCCGCGTCGAACTACTCCGCACCGCGGCTGACCGAGGCGGTGCAGACAGCGGCACGGCAGGGCACGGCCGGCTACGTGGCCCTTCAGACGCACTACAACCTGATGGAACGCCCGGCCTACGAGGACGAGCTGCGCGCGGTGGTGGCCGAGCACGAGCTGGGCTGCCTGCCCTACTTCGCGCTGGCCATGGGGTTTCTGACCGGCAAGTACCGGCCGGGGGAACAGGTCGACTCCCCTCGGGCCGAGGGCGCCGCGGCCTACGTCGGCGAGCGGGGCGACCGGGTCCTGTCTGCCCTCGCCGAGGTCGCCGACGCCCAACAGGCGTCGATGGCCGCGGTGTCGCTGCGCTGGCTGGCCGACCAACCCACCGTCACCGCGCCGATCGCCAGTGCCCGTACGGTCGACCAGCTGGCCGACCTGGTGACCATGCGAGACCTGGTGCTGAGTGACGACCAGCGCCGACAGCTGAGCGACGCGTAGAGCTGACCCGACGCGGCCTTCGACGTCCTCCTCGGACGCGTGACCTCGGAGTGGTTGGAGATGCGTGACCCGGCACCGGGTTGCAGGGTGGAGCTCATGACTGACGAAACCGACAAGGTTGCCGAGCTCCTCGAGGACTTCCGCTTCTGCATGTTCACCACCACCGACTCAGACGGGCACCTGGTCAGCCGGCCGATGGCAGTGCAGGAGACGGAGTTCGACGGGGACCTGTGGTTCTTCTCCGACCGTGACTCCTGCAAGGTGGCCCAGGTGTCGACGACTCCGAAGGTCAACGCGGCGTTTAGCGACAGCAGCTCATGGGTGTCGCTGTACGGCACCGCCGAGGTGGTCGAGGACGCCGACAAGGCGGAGCAGCTGTGGAACGACGCGCTGAAGGCGTGGTTCCCCGACGGCCCGACCAGCCCCGGCGTCGTGCTGATCAAGGTGCACGCCGACACGGGGGAGTACTGGGACAGCCCCGGCGGGCGGGTCAGCACGCTGCTCAGCTACGCCAAGGCGCGCGCCACCGGTGAGCGGGCCGAGCCCGGCGAGAACGAGGTCGTCGACCTGTGAGCTGACCGATGGCCTGCGGCGCCGAGCCCGGTCGCGCGCCCGCACCGAGCCCGTGGCTTCAGTACGAGCCGTCGGGTTGTCTCCCGGTGAGGCCCAGCAGCCGGTCCTGCAAGGGTGCGTCGGCCGGCACCGGCACCGCCGGGCCGAAGATGCCGATCTGGCGCCACTCCTCGGCATGGGGCTCGATCTCCTCCCAGAGACCGCGCACGAGGTCGTCAGGCAGTATCGGGTCGGCTCCGATCACCACGGCGAGGTCGTGCGCTCGCAACCCCCGGAACCCGTTTACCTGCCAGAGGTACTCCCGCGCCGGGAAGTCGCCGAAGGAGCAGTGCGCCACCAGCTCCGGGTCGTCAAGCGCCTCGGCGGCCGCGCACGCGGCCTCGACCAGCGCGCTGAAGCTTCCCTGCGGGTCGTCGCCGAGAAGATCGCCTCGGAAGCGCTCGGTCCCGACCTCGGCCATGGTGCGGCCGGCCAACATGTCGGGCACCCAGGCGTCGTCGTAGGCGTGGTAGCCGATGACCTCGCGCAAGGTCAACGGCTCGGAACGGCTGCCCATCGTGGCGAAGTTGGGTGGCATCGGCATCACCCACTGGTCGTCCCTGATCTGCCCGACGACCCGTTCGAGAGCCCGGTCGGCCAGCACGAACACGTCCTGCTCACGCATCGCGTCCTCCTTTGTCGCAGTCACCTGTCGAGACGCGTGACGGTAGAGACGCCCACCGACACATCGGGCTGGCTCAGCCCTCGTTGGCGAGCCAGGCGGCCCCGATGATGCCGGCGGCGTTGCCGAGTTGCGCGGGGATGATCGGCGCGCGCAGGTGCAGCAGCGGCAGGTAGCGCTCGGCGTGCTTGGAGACCCCTCCGCCGACCACGATCAGGTCGGGCCACAGCAGGTCCTCGACGTGCGCGAAGTAGCGCTGCAGCCGCTCGGCCCACTCCTCCCAGGACAGCTTGTCGTCCTCGCGTACGGAGTTGGCGGCCCGGGACTCGGCGTCGGCACCGTCGAGCTCGAGGTGGCCCAGCTCGCTGTTGCGCACGAGCGTGCCGTGGTTGACCAACGCGGTCCCGATCCCGGTGCCCAGCGTCGCCATGAACGCGAGACCGGTGACGTTTTGCGCCGCCCCGTACCGCATCTCGGCCGCCCCGGCGGCGTCGGCGTCGTTGACCACCTGCACCGGTCGGCCGAGCCGGTCACCGAGCAGCGCTTCGGCGTCGGTGCCGATCCAGGACCGGTCGATGTTGGCGGCCGTCCGCACGATCCCGCGGGTGACCACGGCCGGGACGGTGATCCCGACCGGGGTGTCGCCGGTCTTGTCCTTGAAGTGGTCGGCTATCTCGGCGACCACGTCGGCCACCGCGTCCGGCGTGGAGGGGGTCGGAGTGGGGATGCGCATGCGGTCGGCGGCAAAGGTGCCGGCAGCCAGGTCCACCGGCGCGCCCTTGACGCCGCTGCCGCCGATGTCGATACCGAGTGGGTGAGCGTGCTTGGCCATCGTTGGTCTCCCGTGGCTGAGTCCGGTGCGCAGGCGGGCGTCCCGTGCGGTGCGTGTGCGCAGCGTCTCGCGCCCGGCCGGGAAGCGCCAGTGCGGTGGAGGTCGGGTCGAGCACGTCGAGCGCGATGGTGCGTCATGCGCGTCTATCATGACCGGGTGCGAGAGCTGCTCGGCCGGACTGCCCTGGTGGTAGCGGTGCTCACCACGTCCGCGTGCGGCGCCGACCAGAGCGGAGTCGGCAGCGGCACCGGCGGGGACGGCTCCGACGGCGGCACGGACGACACGTCGTCTTCCGCGTCTTCCACGCAGCGCTTCCCCGACGTCGTCGAGGCGACCGTCGAGTGTGGTGGCGAGGCGACCTGCACGGCCGAGGCGACGATCTCCTCGCCGTACGACTCGCCGGAGCGTTACGCCGACGCCTTCCGGGTGTCCACTCCGCAAGGCGAGGTGCTCGGTGTCCGTGAGCTGCTGCACGATCATGCCGGCGAGCAGCCCTTCACCCGCAGTCTGACCGGTGTGCGCATCCCGTCCGGTGTCGACGAGGTGGTGGTCGAGGGTCGGGACCAGGCCAACGGCTGGGGCGGCGAGACCGTGACGGTGCCCGTCCAGCGCTGAGCTAGTCCTCGGCGCCGTCGACGGTCGTGGTCACCCCGTCGCCGAGGAAGCAGACGGCGCCCAGTGTCGCCTGGGACTCCGGCAGCGGGTCCTCGTAGGAGAACGCGACGTCGGCCCGGTCACCGACGCTCCAGTACGACGCGACTCCCTTGTAGGGGCAGACAGTGTGGGTGTCGGTGCTCGTCAGCGACACCGTGACGTCGTCGCGCGGGACGTACCAACGCGGCGGCAGGGACGTCTCGAACAGGGCGATCGGCCGCTCGGTCCGAGCGACGACCTCACCGTCGACCCGCACCTCGACGTGCCGGTTCGAGCGGCGGGTGTCCACCCGGTGGTACGGGTCGCGAGGGTGGCCCAGTGGCTCCTCGTCCTCCTCGTACCAGTGGTCGAGCGCGGCCACGTCGATCCCGAGCAGGTCGGCCAGCTCGGGGGGAGCGTGCCCGCCGGGATCGACCGACCAGGCGACGGCTCGTCGGCCCCCTCGACGTGCCAGCGGGTGACCCTACCGAGCCCGTCGACGGTCTCGGTCTCACCGCGAGTGAGCAGCGACTCATCTACGTCGGCGCGCGGGACGTAGAGCGTCATCATCGAGCCGGTGCGGTGCAGGGCCTGCACCCGGTCGCTGCGCGACAGCGTGTGCCCGCCGGCTTCGGCGTGAACGCGGCGCGGCCAGGGTTCGAGGTAGGCGGTGCGCTCCGGCAGTGGATCACCGGCGTGGCCGGCACGGTGCGGTGCCCACGGTCCGCGGCCCAAGGTGAGTGACACAGGTAAACCTCCGTGGTCGACGAGAGCCACCCATCCTGCCTCGCCCGAACCGCGAGCGCCGGCAGCCGGTGGCACAAGAATCGGCTAAGAACGGCCGCACTCTCCGCAGAGACCACCGCGAGCGGTTACGGTCACCGAGTGGGTGCCCACGTCGAGCAGTCGGCCGGCCGCCTGTCGCAGCTGCGACAGGCGGTGGCCGAGCACCCCCCACCCGGACCCACCCGGCCCGCCTTCTGGCGCAGCCCGCTGCGTGGCCCGTGGCTCACGTCGGTGTTCGGGGCGATCCTGCTGATCGGCATCCCCGTCCTGTTCGTCACTGGCCTGCTGTCCTACGCCGCCTACAACCCAGAGCTCGCGGGCAACGACAAGACGCCGGGTGCCGGGCCGCTGGCGTTCTACCTGTTCGACTGGCCGACGAGTCCCACCTGGTTCTACCGCGTCAACCAGGGGCTGCACGTCACCCTCGGCCTCGTCTTGGTGCCGGTGCTGCTGGCCAAGCTCTGGTCGGTGATCCCCAAGCTCTTCACCTGGCCGCCGGTACGGTCGCTCGCGCACGGGCTGGAGCGCCTGTCCCTCCTTCTGCTCGTGGGCGGCGTGGTGTTCGAGTTCGTCACCGGCGTGATGAACATCCAGTACTGGTACGCCTTCCCGGCGTCGTTCTACCCCCTGCACTTCTACGGAGCCTGGATCTTCATGGCCGGCTTCGTCACCCACGTCGGGTTGAAGCTGCCCACGCTGGTGCGCTCGTTGCGTTCGGGGTCGCTGCGTGAGGTCGCGCGCACCGACACCGCGCACACCCGCCCGGAGCCTCCCGACGAGCACGGCCTGGTCAGTCCTGACCCGGCACCGGCGACGATCTCGCGCCGGGGGGCGCTCGCAGCGGTCGGCGGGGGGTCGCTGCTGATCCTCGCGCTGACCGCCGGGCAGAGCGTCGGCGGGGTGCTCCGCCGCACCGCGCTGCTGGCCCCCCGCTACACCGATCCCGGCAACGGCCCGAACGGCTTCCAGGTCAACAAGACCGCCGAAGCGCTCGGCCTGACCGACGCCGCCAGCGACCCGTCGTGGCGGCTCGAGCTGCGTGGCGGCGAGTCGATGTCCTTCGACCGCGAGCAGCTGCTCGGGCTGGCTCAGCACACCGCGGCGCTGCCGATCGCCTGTGTCGAGGGGTGGTCGACGTCGGCGCAGTCGTGGACCGGCGTCCGGTTGCGTGACCTGGCCCTGCTGGCCGGAGTCAGTGAGCCGGCCTCCGTGCTCGTCGAGTCACTGCAAGACGGTGGCTTCGGCACGGTCCGGCTCCGCGGCAACCAGGTGCTCGACCCCGACAGCCTGCTCGCCCTCCGGGTCAACGGCGCGGAGCTCTCCCTCGACCACGGCTTCCCGGCGCGCGTGATCGTGCCCAACAACCCCGGCGTCCACAACACCAAGTGGGTCAAGCGCCTCACCTTCGAGGTCTGAGCCGTGCACTCCTTCGTGCAGACCTACGGCGCTCACCCGCTGCACCTCGTCTCGTTGCTGGTGAGCTTCGTGGTGGCCGGCTTCGCCACCTTCCAGCTGCTGTCCAGCAACGCCCTCTCCGTCGCGGTGTGGTTCGTCGGGGCCGCGGTCCTGCACGACCTCGTGCTGCTGCCGGCGTACGCGGCGGTGGACCGGCTGGTGAAGGGTCGCCACCACGACCGCATCGAGCGGTCGCGCCCACGGCCCTGGGCCAACTACGTGCGGGTGCCGCTCGCGCTCTCGGGGATGCTGTTGTTGATGTTCCTCCCGGCCATCTTCCGGCTGGTCGAGGGGTACGAGGCCACTACCGGCCTGAGCGCGGACGGCTACGCCTGGCGGTGGCTGGCGGTCTCCGCGGTGCTCTTCGTCGGCGCCGGACTCGCCTACCTGGTACGCGGTCGACAACACGCCGCCGACGGCTGACCCGAGGGGCTGGCGTCTCCACGGCCGCCGCGGGTGACATCGTGTGGACATGCGAGGCCAGGGTCTGCGCACCGCCGGGCCGCGACGACCCGGCCGGCGGGCACTCGACGCGAAGGTCTGGCGTTACGTCACCGGTTCGGTGGTTGCGACGCTGTGCAGCGAAGTGGCCTTCCTGCTCCTCTACGGCGCCCTGCACGCCGCACCGGTGGTCGCCTCGGCCCTCGGCTGGCTGGCCGGTGCGGTGCCCAATTACTGGCTCAACCGCACCTGGGCGTGGGGACGGCGCGGTCGGCCCGACCTCGTCGGTGAGCTGCTGCCGTACGTCTCGATCGTCCTGAGCACGCTGCTGCTGGCCAGCGTCGCGACGAGCGTCGTGCACGACGCGCTCGTCGACACCGGCCACGGCCTGCGCACCGTCCTCGTCGGCGGCACGTTCCTGGCGGTGTACGGCGTGGTGTTCGTGCTCCGGTTCCTCCTGCTCGACCGGCTCTTCGAGCGAGCCGCTGCCGCTCCTGCCAGGACGGCGCGCAGTCAGGAGCGCCGGTGAGCGACCGCGCCGGGACCGGTTCGTTCACCCAGGCCACCGGCCGGTCCCTCGAGGACGCGTCCGGGCAGCACCAGCAGCGCTACCGGGCGTACCAGTTCGAGCTGATCGCGCGCCACTGCGGCCCCTCGGTGCTCGAGGTCGGCGCCGGGCTCGGCGAGTTCGCCAGCCAGTTCAGCGGTCTGCGCCGGCTCGTCGTCACCGACGTCGACCCCGCGTGCGTCGACCACATGCGGCGCCGCTTCGCGCGGCGGCCCGAGGTGGAGGCGCACCGGTTCGACCTGCAGGACGCGAGGGGCCGGCTCGGCGCTCCGGTGTCGACAGTCGTCGCGATCAACGTCCTCGAGCACCTCGAACAGGACAGCGAGGCGTTGCGTGACCTGGCCCAGCTGGTCGAGCCGGGCGGCAAGATCGTGGTGTGGGTGCCCGGGTACATGCAACTCTACGGCGACTTCGATCGGCGCGTCGGCCACGTCCGTCGCTACACCCCCGACACGCTGCGGGCTGCGATCGGCGGCGCCGGCCTCGAGCCGGAGCTCGTGCGTCCGGTCAACCTACTCGGTGGCATCGCGTGGTGGCTCGCGGTACGCCGAGGGGGCATCGGCGGGCCTCGGCCGGGGCTGACCCGGGTCTATGACCGGTTGGTGGTGCCGATCACCAGGGCGCTGGAGCGCCGGTGGACGCCACCGTTCGGCCAGTCGGTGCTCGCCGTGGTGGCGGTGCCGCCAGCGCCGCCAGCGCCGCCAGCGGGTCCAGCCCGCGGTCACGGCGCGTGCGACTGACGCGACTTGTCACCGCGTCCGGGTGCTGGAGCCCCCGCTGGCGGTGACAGGTCCGGTCGGCCGCCCGACGCGCAGGGCGGTGTAGGCGACCGCCGCGCCGGCCGGCAGCAGCACCAGTGCAGGCAGTTGGTAACGCCAGGAGAAGTCGGCGGTCAGCGCCGGCACCAGCAGTAGCCCGGCGCCGGTGCCGGTGAGCAGCAGGCACCGGGCGCGCAGACCGGACCGGCGGGCGCGGCCGACACCGAGGAGACCCAGCGTGCCCAGCGCCAGGCACGCCAACAGCAAGGGCCCGGGGACGTAGCCCAGCCAGGAGTAGACGCCGAGGGCGCCTGCCCAGGGTTGGTGCGCCCGCAGCTGGTCACCGCCGTGCTCGGTGTAGGCCGGACCGGTCCAGGGGGTGGGT
>JBBSMD010000035.1:0-18123 GCA_038233355.1 Propionibacteriales bacterium | reverse complement strand
GCCAAGGCGCTCGACCTGCTCGGGCGAGGCCACGCGGCCCCGCGCGCTTCTCATGGCTGCGTGCTGCTGCTCATGGCTTCGAAGCCATGACAAGCAGCACGTCACCACGACAACGTGGTATCAGCAGGCCTCCAGGCAGCAGCAGACCCACCGACGTGGCCGGCTCAGTTGTCGAAGCCGACGCCGAAGCGGTCGAGGGTGCGCAGCCAGAGTCCTCGCCGCCCGTCGATGTCCTCGCGGGCGAGCGCGGCTCGGGTGCCCTGCACCACGGGGTGGCGCAGCGGTTCGGGCGGGAACGGCACCGGGTGGCGTCGGACCATGGACAGCCGGGTGCGCTCGGTGTCGCGGCCGGCGAGCAGGTCGAGCGCGACCCGGGCGCCAAAGCGCGACGATCCGACACCGAGGCCGGTGTAGCCGACCGCGTACGCGACCCGTCCACCCAGTCCGGTGCCGAACATCGGCGTGAAGCGGCTGGTGGTGTCGATGATCCCGGACCAGCGGTGGGTGAACGCGACATGCGCGAGCTGGGGGAAGGTCGCGCAAAAGTGGCGGGCCAGCAGCAGGTGCGAGCGGTCGACCTGCTCGGGGCAAGCCTGCACCTGGTTGCCGCGGTAGTAGACCGCGTCATAGCCGCCCCACACGACGCGGTCGTTACCGGTACGGCTGTAGTAGTGGAACTGGTTGCCGACATCGGTCACCCCCTGCCCCTGCCGCCAGCCCAGCGACTCGAGCTCGTCGGACGACAGCGGCCTGTGGCCAGCACATGGTCGTGCACCGGCAGCATCCACAGCCGCAGCCGCCGCAGCAGCGGGGTGAAGGCGTTGGTCGCCAGCACGACCGCAGCGCAGGAGACCGAGCCACCCGCCGCGCGCACCTTGACGCCGCCCGATACCGGCTCCAGCGCCGTCGCCGCGGTGTGTTCGTGCCGGCGCACCCCCGCTCGTCGGCGGCGCGGGCCAGGCCCCGGCACAGTGCCACCGGATCGACCAGGCCTCCGCCGCTGCGCACCCGCAGCGCGCCGAGGTACGTGGGGGAGCCGACGTCGCCCCGGGCCTCGTCCTGGTCGAGCAGCGAGACGTCCTCCCCGTACGCCTCGTGCAGGCGGCAGGCCCGCTCCAGTGCGGCGAGGTGGTGCGGCAGGGTCGCGACCACGCTCTTGCCGCACAGGCGCAGCCGTGCGTCGATCCGCTCCTTGTCGAGGAAGTCGGTGGTCTCGGCGAGGTTTGCGCGCCCGAGTCGCAACAGCGCGGGCATCTCTCCTGGCCACGTCACGACACCGTGGGCGAGTCCGTGGGTGAGCGAGTCGGAGATGAAGCCGCCGTTGCGTCCCGATGCGCCGTACGCGACGGTGTTTGCCTCGAGGAGCACCATGTTCCGCCCGGGATCCTCGTCCTTGGCGGTGATCGCCGCCCACAGGCCGGTCGGACCGCCGCCGACGACCACCAGGTCGGCGCGCGCGGCACCCGCGAGTGCCGGCGCGACCGGAGGCGCTCCAGGTTGGTCCCACCACACCGGCCGGGGGGCGGCCCGGGCCAGGCCCCAGTCGGCCAACGCGCTCATGCCGGGGGGTCCGGCAGCAGCACCGCGCGCTCGGAGGGCCAGGACAGCTCGACCTGCTGGCCGTCGGCGACGTCGCTGGCGCCCGGCTTCGTTAGCAGCAGCGGTCGCCCGTGCCCGGCAACCTCGACCGCGATGGTCGAGACGCCACCGACGAACCGGCTCTGCTGCAAGCACGATTCAGGCGTAGGTGCGGATCAAGAAGTTGGTCCAGAACGGCACCACCACCAGCACCAGGGCCACCGTGCGCCACCGGCTGGGCAGCAGCGCGATGCCGTACGCCACGGGTAGCCGATGAGCAGGGCGAGCAGCGTGGTGACCCCGGCGATCAGGACCGAGCCGGAGAACACCTCGCGGTACACCGGGCCGAGGGCGCGGGTGAAGTTGTCGCAGGTCGGCTCGTAGACGATGCCGCCGAACCGCCCCCGCTGGAACAGCGACGTGGCCAGGACCAGCAGGACCGGCACCGCGGCAAAGAGGGTCAGGTACGCCAGTCCCGGTCCGAGCAGGACGAGGCGCTCGACCCGGCTGCCGGACCGGCTCATCCGCCGCTGGCCGTGACTTCGGTCGCGATCTGGATGTACGTGGGCGCTGCCTCGCCGAGGTCGACGAGTGACTCGCCCTCGAGCAGCTCCTCCGGCGACACCTGCAACGTGGGGTACGGCTTGGTCACCTTGGGCGGCACCAGGTCCATCGCGGCCTCGTTGGGCACGTTGGGCACGTTGTAGAGGATGTTCTCCACCGCCCACCGACGAGCAGCTGACCGGGGCGGTCGACGAGCTGCTCGCGGACACCGGGCTGCGGGACCGGCTGGTGAAAGCGGGGGAGCAGATCCGCGGCGCGGACGGTCTGCGTACCGGCGCGGACGTCATCGAGTCGGTGGGCCGCCAGCACGCCGCCGGGTGAGTCGTCAGGGGTCGGTGAGCGCTGCGACGTGCCGCGGTGCTGCTATCGGCTCGGCAGCGCAATCCGGTACCGCGCCGAGGCCCACCGCACCTGACGCGACCGGTGTGCCCGTGGCCGATCGGTCAGCGGACGGTGATCGGCACGGCGTGACCGCTGGATCGGGCGAGGCGGGCATCGCGGGTGACCAGCGCGCATTGCAGTGCTTCCGCGAGGGCCACGTAGGCGGCGTCGTAGGCGGTCAGGTTCTCCCGGAGGCTGTAGGCACGTCGGCGGAGGGCGTCGCCAGCTACCCAGCGGTGGATGGGGAGGGCCTCGAAGTCGGTCAGCGCGTCGTTTGCTCTGGTCGCGGTGAGGCGTCCGGCAAGGGTCAGGCCCCGCAGCGCGGAGACGAACTCGAAGTCCAGGAGCGCGGGCGCGTGCAGCTCCTCAGCGGCGAGGCAGTTGCGCAGCTCTTGGCAGCCCTGCATGCCGGTGAGCGCATCGACGACCGCCGCTGCGTCGACGACGATCACTCGCCCACGCGACGGGTCAGCTGCTCGTCGCGCTCGCGCCGCGCGGCGTCGAGGGCGTCCACCCCCGAAGCGGTCGCCCGCTCGGCCCGCTCGCCAGCGCGCGCCAGAACCTCCGCCACGGTCGGGCGAGCGACTTCCCGCTCGATCACGTCGAGCAGGTAGCTGTTGAGCGACTGCCCGCGGCTCGCCGCTCGAGCCTTGAGCGCACGGCGGGCTTCCTCGGGCACGTCACGAACCTGGAGCAGCGAACCCATGTATGCATACTAGTTAAACCAATATGCAAAGCGCTTGCTGCCCGCGAGCGGGACGGCTGGCCCGTAGGCCCACGTTGAGCGCCGCCAACACGGACGGCATCTCCGGAACCGACTGACGCCGGCGGTACAACCATCCGACCAGCACCATCAACGCGACGACGTCGATACCCGCGCGGGTGCTGACCCCCAACGCCTCTGCTAGAGCCGAGCTCATTGCCATCCCTCCTCGCGCCGGTCACCTCGACCGGTCAGCGGAAGGCTAGGAAGCAGCAAGAAGAAGATCGGATAAACGTCAGGTGACCGGCCGGTGCCCGGCAGGGGTCTCCTCGACTGGGTCCGGCTGGTGGTGGTGACGGCGCCACCACCACCAGCCGACTCCGGCGAGGACCAGCACCACGGCAAGCAGCGCGCTGGAGCGGCCGAGCAGGCTCTCCACCTTGGCGTAGGAGTTGCCGGCAAAGTAGCCGAGCAGGGCCACCCCCACTCCCCAGATCAGGCCGCCGGCGGCGTTGAAGGCGAGAAACGTCGCGTACGGCATGCGACTGAGCCCCGCCAGGCCCGGCATGACTGCGCGGAGGAACGCGGTGAAGCGGCCCAGGAACACCGCCCAGCCGCCCCGCTCGCGCAGGAACTCGCGGGCGCGGTCGATGCGCTGCTCGCGTTTGCGGACCATGCGCAGGCTCAGCACCCGCCCACCCAGGTGCTTGCCGACCTCGTAGCCCACCGTGTCACCCACCACCGCCGCCGCGACCACCAGTATCAGCAGCGCGGTCAGCGAGACCCGGCCGGTGGAGGCGAGCACCCCGCCGAGCACGACAGCCGTTTCGCCAGGCAACACGAACCCGACGAAGATCGCCGCCTCGCTGAACACCAACGCTGCGATCAGCGCGTACGCCAGCGGCGCCGGCACCGACAGCAGCTGGTCCATGAACCCACTCACGCGCTCACCTCCACCAGGGTGCGCCGGGCACTCGAGCCGGTCACCATCAATGCCAGAGTGGCAGCCACGGCGACCACGGTCTCGAGCATCAGCTCCGGCAGCTGTGCGGCCATCGCCCGCACCCAGGCAGCGGTCAGGCCGGCGACCGGGTCCGCGAGCGAGCCGGCGAGCGTCAACGCCATGATCCCCCACAAGGCAGCGTGCCCGCAGGCCAGGCACTGGCGAAGGGCCGGACGGACCGCGAGGACGGGTCGGTCGGCGAACTTGCCCGGTGGCCTGCCCTTGGTCAGGAAGGTCTTGTACGTCTCGATGCTCGCCACCGCGAATCCGGCCGATGCCAGGCACAGCATCAACCAGTCGGTGGTCAGCAACGACAGGGGGAGCGCCCATGCGGTGGCCACGGCGGGGCTGCGCAGGAACTTCCAGCGGCTGAACCCCTCGACCGGGGCGTCCTTCCAAGCGCCACCGACGGCCGTGGCCCACCCCCCGACCCCGCCCACGCCGAGCACCACCGACCAGGGCGGTACGCCCGAAGCGGAGTGCTGGAGGAAGGTGAGGGCCCAGCAACCCAGTACGAGCGCGGCCAGGAGCAGGAGACCCACCGCGTACCGCCGACCACGACCTTGGACCGGTCTCCCACGGAAGGCCAGCCGCATCGGGATGGTGTAGCGCGATTGGTCCTCCTCACGCAGGATCGCCTTCCACCACTCGGTACCAACCCGCTCGAGCGCATAGACCACCCCGATCGTCACCACGACGCCGGCGGTGCTCGACACGGCGGCGGACACCAGCAGGCTCGTCACCACCGCGACCGCGACACTGCGCAGGTGACTGGACAGCTGGAACCCCTCGTACGGGGTGTCCTTGTAGGCACCCCAGGTGGCCACGTGCAGGCCGATGAGGGCGCCGAGTGCCATCGTGTCGATCATGCGTTGCTCCTCGTGGTGAGTGCGTGCCGGAGGGCCGCGTCGCCGGGTGTCTTCGGGTCCCCGAATGCCTCCGGACGACGGGTGGTCCGCGGAGGACCGGGGAGGGGGCTGGGCCGCGCCTCCGCACGGGCGAGCCGGTACACCCCCAGCGCCATGAGACCCAGGCCGAGACCCTCCGCCAGCAGGGCATGACCCGCCAGGGCGGGTCGTTCGCCGAGCACGACGGCGCCGAAAGCGATCGCGACTAGCGGTTCCAACACGTTGAGGACCGGCATGGACACCGACAAGGGCGCCTGCTGATAGGCCCGTTGGTTGAGGGCCAGACCCGTCGCACCGAGGGGCACCAGCAGCCACAGGGACCACGAGGACCACCAGGATCCGGAGGACATCGCCGCCCCCGCCCCGCCACCGATGGAGAGCACGGTGAGCTTGAGCAAGCCGGCCACCAGTCCGAACAGCACGCCGGCGGCCGCTCCGTACCCCAGACCGCGGGCGAGGCCGCTGCCCCGGTGCACGCCGTGCGCCAGGAGGAGGGCCAGCAGCGACCCGAGACCGACGAGCGCAAGAGCACCAGACGTCGCCGGTCGGCCGGTCATCGGAGTGGGATCGGCCGCGACCACGAACACGGCGATGCCGCCAGCGGTGATGGCCGCCGACCCGAGCTCACCGAGGGCGGGTGGGCGGCGGTCGAGCGCCGCCCGCACGGGCAGCGCGAACACCACCCCGCACACCAGGAGCGGCTGGACGAGTGCGAGCGCACCGGTACGTACGGCGAGCCCGTGCAGCGCGAACGCGCCCGCCCCGGCGGTCATGCCCGCCAGCCACGCGGGTCGGCGGCTCAGGTGGGCCAGCAGGCGCACCGAGCCGGCCGTCGCCGGTGCTGCTTGAGCGCTGCGCTGTTGCAGCGCGGTGGAGACGGCGAAGCCGCCCGCCGCCGCGAGCGCGGCGCCGATGGCGAGGGTGTTCACGTCTCCAGACGCTAGGAAGCACACGTGAAGCCCTCGTGAAGCCGGCCGCTGCGGTGAGTCGAGGTAATGGTGCCGCCAAGCATTCACCGCACCTTCATCGGACGGTGACTACCGTCGGGTGCAGTGGCCCTTCGTGCGGGCCGGCGACCCGAGGGAGGACCGCGTGCGGGTCCTGGTGGCCGAGGACGACCAGCGGCTGGCCGCGCTGCTCGAGCAGTCGCTCGGCGAGGCCGGCTGGGAGGTCGACCTGTACCACGACGGGCGGACCGCGTTCGCAGCGGCCATGCCAGGCGGGTCACCCCACGAGCCAGACGTCTTGTTGCTGGACTGGATGCTGCCCGGACTCGACGGCCTCAGCGTCTGCCGACGCTTGCGTGAGCTCGGCGTACGGATTCCGGTCATCGTCCTCACGGCCCGTTCGGCCGTCCGAGACCGGGTCGCCGGGCTGGACTCGGGTGCCGACGACTACCTGGCCAAGCCGTTCGACCTCGACGAGCTGCTGGCCAGACTCCGGGCACAGCACCGGCGCGCCACGGCCGACGTCACGGAAGGACCGCTGCGGGTCGGCTCATTGGAGGTCGACCCGCTGGCTCGGCGCGCCACTCGCGACGGCGTGGAGATCGACCTGTCCGCTCGCGAGTTCGACATCCTGCACCTGCTCGTGGCCCGGGTCGGGCAGTGCGTCACTCGCTTCACGATCCTCGACGAGGTGTGGGACGGCGAGACCGACCTTCGCAGCAACGTCATCGACGTGCACATTGCCAGCCTGCGCGCCAAGATCGACCGGCCCTTCGGGACGCACACGATCACCACTTTGCGGGGGGCTGGCTACCGGGTGGAGCCCCACCCGTCATGAGCGGCGGGCGGTTCTCGCGAGTGCCGCTGCGCGTCCGCTTGGTGGCGGGCTTTGCCGCCGCGATGGTGGTGGTGCTGGCGGCCGCCGGGACGTTCGTCTACTGGCGGGTCCAGGTGGCGCTCGACGCCCGGCTGGACGACGACCTCGCGACCGCCGCGTCGACACTGGCCCCGACGGTGAACGCGCGGGGGAGGCTGGACCGGCCGCCGGAGCTCCTCAGCCCCAGCGAGGGCTACCAGGTCCTGGACGCCCGAGGCGACGTGCTGAGCCACGACCCGGCCCTCGGGGCGGCGCCGGTGCTGGACCCTGCCACGGTCGCGGCCGCGCGCGACCACCCGGTCACCCGGGACGTCGGAGCGCTCCTGCCTGCCAGCCAGCGACCGCTGCGCCTGTACGCCACTGCGCTGCCCGCGGGCAGCGGCCCGGGGGGAGTGCTGGTGGTAGCCGTCCGGCGCGACCAGCGAGACGAGGCGCTGCGAGAGCTGCTCGGTCAGCTGCTGGCGGCCGGACTCGGCGCGCTGGTCGTCACGGCCGCGGTCGGGGACCGGCTGGCACGTGCCTCCCTACGACCGGTCGAGCGCTACCGGGCGCAGGCCACCGACATCGCCGCCGGTGCGACCGGTGTCCGGCTGGACGTACCACCCGGGCGTGATGACGAGATCACCCGGCTCGGCCACACCCTCAACTCGATGCTCGCGGCGCTCGAGGCGGCACTCGACCACGAACGCCGGTTCGTCCAGGACGCCAGTCACGAGCTGCGCACGCCCCTGACCTTGCTGCGTACCCGGGCGCAGCTGGCCCGGCGGCGCCCCCGTTCGCCGGAGCAGTACCAGGCGGTGCTCGCAGAGGTCGAGACCGACGTCGAACACCTCGCCCGGCTCGCCGACCAGCTGCTCGGACTGGGTACGCCCGGCACCGAGGCCTCGGCGCCTGCCGACCTGGCGCGAGTGGTGCGTGACACCGCCGAACGCCGCCGCACCCTGGTGGCTCCGGAGCACAGCTTCGCCGCGCCCGATGCCCTGCGGGTCGAGACCGCGGCATCGCTCGTGGTGCGCGCGCCGCAGCGGGCGCTGGAACAGTTGCTGGACAACCTCCTGGACAATGCGGCGCTGCACGGACGACCGCCGGTCAGCGTCACCGTCGAGCAGGTCCATGCGCACGCGCGTCTCGTGGTGAGCGACAGCGGCGACGGGATGGACGCAGAGACGCTCGCCACGGCTCCGCAGCGCTTCACGAGGTCGAGCGAGGCGAGATCGCGACCGGGCGCCGGGCTCGGCCTGTCGCTGGTGGCTAGCACGGTCGAGGCCGCCGGGGGGGAGCTGCGCTTGTGCTCGGCCGGTCGGCACTGCTCCTTCGGCAGCACCGTGGGGACGCCGTGCGAGCACGGGCCCGGCATGACGGTCACGGTCCTGCTGCCGCTCGAGGGAGCCGTCGCCTCGTAGCACAGGTGATCGCGGGCGTCCGGACCGCGCTCAGCGGGCGGCCAACACCTGGTGCACCTGCGCGACCACGATCGAGCCCTCACCGACGGCCGAGGCGACCCGGCGGTGTCGACGCTATCCGACGTTGCCAACGCCGCCACCGGCGAGCACAGTCGCGGGTGGGACCACCGGGAGAGGAGCGCGTCATGGCGGTCGAGACCGAGCCGTCGGGCGGGGTTCGCCTCGACGAGCCCGCGGGTCGCTGGGTCCTGCTTGCGACCGTCCTCGGCTCGGGCATGGCGATGCTCGACGCGACAGTGGTCAACATCGCGTTGCCCGCCATCGGCCGTGACCTCGACGCCGGCCTCGCCGGCCTGCAGTGGACGGTCAACGGCTACACGCTGACCCTCGCCGCGCTGATCCTGCTGGGGGGCTCGCTGGGCGACCGGTACGGGCGCCGCCGCGTCTTCGTCGCCGGCATCGTGCTCTTTGCGCTCGCGTCGCTGCTGTGCGCGGTCGCCCCCACCATCGGGTTGCTGGTGGCCGCGCGGGCACTCCAAGGCATCGGCGGCGCGATGCTCACCCCGGGCAGCCTCGCCCTCATCGCCGCCTCCTTCGACCCGGCCGACCGCGGGCGCGCGATCGGCGCCTGGTCGGGTCTGGGCGGAATCGCCGGTGCGGCCGGGCCGTTCATCGGCGGCTACCTGATCGAGGCGCTGTCGTGGCGTTGGATCTTCCTGCTCAACCTGCCGCTGGCGGTGGTGGTCGTGGCGGTCGCCGCCCGGCACGTGCCCGAGAGCAACGACCCCGACGCGGTGCCGCACCTGGACCTGGCCGGCGCCGCGCTAGGTGCGCTCGGGCTCGGCGCTGTGACGTACGCCCTCATCACCGCCGGCGAACAGGGCGCGTCGAGCGTGGTCGTGCTGCTCGGGGCGGCCGGCGTCGCGTCGCTGGGCGGCTTCGTGCTCAACGAGCGGCGCAGCAACCACCCGATGATGCCGCTCGAGGTTTTCGCCTCCAAGCAGTTCTCGGCGGCCAACCTGGTCACGTTCGCGGTGTACGCCGCCCTCGGTGGCGTGTTCTTCCTGCTCATCCTGCACCTGCAGGTCGTAGCGGACTTCAGCCCGCTGGCGGCCGGCACGGCGCTGCTGCCGGTGACGGTGCTGATGCTGCTCGGGTCGGCGCGGGTGGGCGCGCTGGCCGAACGGATCGGTCCGCGGCTGCCGATGGCGGCCGGGCCGCTGGTCAGCGCCGTGGGCCTGCTGCTGATGCTGCGGATCGGGGCCGACGCGTCGTACCTGCTCGACGTGCTGCCGGCGGTGACCGTCTTCGGTCTCGGCCTGACACTGACCGTCGCCCCGCTCACCACGACGGTGCTCGCCGCGGCGTCCACCCGGCACGCCGGGGTCGCGTCCGGGGTCAACAACGCGGTCGCGCGGGTGGCCGCGCTGCTGGCGGTGGCGGTGCTGCCGCTGCTCACCGGGCTGTCGGAGCAGGACTACCGCGACCCGGTCCAGTTCGGCAACGCGTTCGACGTCGCCATGCTCGTCTCCGCCGGCCTCCTGGTCGCCGGTGGTCTGCTCGCCGCGACCACCATCGACAACTGCCTTCGCCCCTCCGCGGTGCCGGACGAGGCCGCACCTGGTGCCGAACCCGAGCAGGCACCGGTCGGCGCGACCGAACCGGCACCGGTCGGCGACCCCGAGCAGGCACCGGCAGGTGAGCCCGAGCCGGCGAGCCCGGAGCCGCGTCGGCCGGTCCCGGCCGGGGCGACGGTAGCGCCCGAGCGCCACCGCATGTACTGCCCCGTCGACGGACCGCCGCTGCACCAGCGCTGAGGAGCGTTGCCGCCGTCGAGCCGGCTCTGCGGTTGGATCGGGGTGGCCCCGGTGCCTTCGCCGATTGGACCGGGGCCACCCCGATGCCGCCCTATTGGACCGGGGCCACCCCGATCCAACCGGGCCACCAGCGCGCCGCCGGCGCGTGATGAACGCCGTGAAGACCTCGCCGTCGATGAGCCAGACCCGGGCGTCGCTGGGGGCCTCGTACCTCACGCTGTCTCGGCCCGCTCCGCACCGTCTCGGCCCGCTCCGCACCGTCTCGGCCCCGCTCCGCACCGCCTCGGCGGGCTCCACACCGGACGAGGTTGCGACCATTCGTCTCGTTGGGGCGGCCGTCCAGGAGTCGATCGGGGTCCGTCACGCGCGGCGTCCCGATGGTCAGTGGGCAGACTGGCGCACGTGCTCGAGCCCATGCTGGCCACGCCCACCGAGCGGCGGTTCTCCGACCCCGGCTGGCTGTTCGAACCCAAGCTGGATGGCGTACGGGTGCTCGCCGAGCGTGCGAACGGCCGCACCCGGCTGTGGTCGCGCAACGGCAACCACGTCAGCGCCAGCTACCCCGAGGTGGTCACCGCCCTCGACGCCACGCTCGCCGTCGACGACGCCGTGCTCGACGGGGAGGTGGTCACCTACGACGACACGGGCCGCAGCAGCTTCCCTCGGCTGCAACGGCGCATCCACCTCGACAACCCACGCCGCATCGCTGCCACCGGCGTCGAGGTCTGCTACGAGGTGTTCGACCTGGTCCGCTGGGACGGTCACGACACGCGACGCGTCCCGCTGCGAGCGCGCAAGGAGCTCCTGGCCGACGTGCTGAGCTGGCGTCCTCCACTGCGGCTCGTGGCGTACGTGGAGGGCGCCGGTGAGCGGCTCTACGCCGAGGCGTGCGCCGCCGGGTGGGAAGGGGTCATCGCCAAGCGAGCCGACAGCCGCTACACGCCGGGCCGATCCCGCGACTGGCTCAAGCTCAAGTGCGTACGAGAGCAGGAGGTCGTGGTCGGCGGGTGGACCGAACCGACCGGCGCTCGGCTGGGCCTGGGCGCGCTGCTGGTCGGCTACTACGACGAGGGTCCGTTGCTGCGGTACGCCGGCAAGGTCGGCACCGGTTACACCGACCCGACCCTGCGTGACCTGCTGTCCCGGCTCGCGCCGCTGGAGCGCTCCACGGCGCCCTTCGTCGACCCACCGCGCGAGCGGGCCGTGCACTGGGCCGAGCCGCGGCTCGTCGCGCAGGTGCGCTTCGCCGAGTGGACGTCCGCCGGCCGGTTGCGGCACCCGGCGTACCGGGGCCTGCGCACCGACAAGGACCCGGCCAAAGTCGTCCGCGAGACCTGACCCGAGCCCGGACGGCGTGTCGAGTGGCGGCAAATGCACCGCCGGATCCCGTCTGGAGGTCGGTTTCCCGCCACTCGGTGCGGCCCTGCCCGGTGCGACCCCACTCGGTGCGGCCCACCGGGTGCCACCGATTCGAAGCCCCGGTGCGGCCCTGCCCGGTGCGGCCCTGCTCGGTGCTCGACCGGCGCGACGACCCGGGCGCGGATACCGTCGGCATCATGTCGATGCCACTCAGCCGCGCCATGTCCGCCGCCACGCTCGCGTACTCGGTCTTCGCCTTGGTCAAGCCACGCCACATCGGCGACAACATGACGTCCGACCCGGTACAGCAGCCGCACTACGACGTCGTCGCCTACGTCTTCGGCGGCCGTGACCTGGCCATCAGCTCGATCGGCGTCTTCGCCCGGTCACCGCAGGCGGTACGAGCGGCGATGCTCGCCCGGATCGCCTGCGACGTGGCCGATGCCGCCGTGCTCGGTCCGCGCGCCGACGCCGACTCACGCGCCAAGATCATGGGCGCCGCGCTGGGCTGGGGGGTGCTCAACGTCGCCGCGCTGGCCATCGACACCCGCCGGGAGGGCACCCGCGGCGCACTGGTCTGACCCAGTCGGGCTCCGGCACACGTCAGCCCCGCTCAGGCCAGGTCGAGCACCAACGGGGCATGGTCGGAGGGGCCCTGCCCCTTGCGGGCGTCCCGGTCGACCCACACGTCGCGGACCCGCTCACGGAGCGCGGCGTTGATCAGCGCCAGGTCGATGCGCATACCCCGGCCCTTCTGGTAGCCCAGCATCCGCATCTCCCAGAACGTGTACGGCGGGCGCTCGTCGCCGGGTGCGGCCGACGCTCGCGGCAGCAGATCGGTGAGCCCCAGACCCGTCAGGTCGGCCAGGGCGGACCGCTCGGCGGCCGATACGTGCGTGTGGCCGTCGAACGCCCGGATGTCCCAGACGTCCTGGTCGCGCGGGGCGACGTTGAGGTCGCCGAGCAGCGCGTACGGCTGCTGGCTACCGGTCAGCTCTCGGTCGGCCTGATCGCGCAGAGCGGCCAGGAACGCCAGCTTGTAGGCGTAGTGCGCGCTGCCGACACTGCGCCCGTTGGGCACGTACAGGCTCCACAGCCGCACCCCGGCGCACGTGACCCCGATCGCGCGCGGCTCGGCGACGCCCTCGTAGGCCGGCTGCCCGGGCAGCCCGTACGTCACGTCTTCCAGGCCGGCGCGGGAGAGCACTCCGATGCCGTTCCATCGCCCGGTGCCGAGGTGGGCGGAGTCGTAACCGCGCTCGGACAGCAGCAGCGCCGGCCAGCCGTCGTCCGCGCACTTGGTCTCCTGGACCAGCAAGACGTCGGGCTCGCGCTGATCCAGCCAGTCGAGCAGGCGGGGCATGCGCGCCTTCATCGAGTTGACGTTCCAGGTCGCGATCCGCACGAGTCGCAGCATCGCAGGCCACACCACCGGCCCGCGGTCACCTCCCCGGCCGCACCGTCTCGAGACATCACTGCGTCGACAGCCCGCACGCCTGGACGGGCGCCTGGACCGAGACCATCCGAGCCGCGTGTCACCAGTCCGCGTCTTCATCAAAGGTTCAGGTACGGATCGCTAGCGTGCAGGAGTGCTTGCGCTGCGGTCAGGGGCCGGTCGCACCGCGAGCCTCGGCGTCGGCCTCGCGGTCGTACTCGCGATCGCGCTGCGGCTGCCGACGCTGGCCGCGCCCTCCTTCCCCGACGAGGCCGGGTACCTGCTGGTGGCCCAGCGCTGGCACGACGACGGGCCCCGACTGTATGGACACCTGTTCGTCGACCGACCGCCGCTGCTGCTGCTCTTCTGGCGGGCGGCCGCCGCCCTCGGCGGGATCGAGTCGGCCCGCTGGCTGGCGCTCGGGCTCGTCGTCGGCCTCGTGTCCGCCGCCGGCTGCGGCGGCTGGCTGCTCGGTGGGAGGCGGGGTGCGCTCTGGTCCGCGTTTACGGCGGCGGCGCTGGCCTCGACGCCGGCTCTCGGCGCGTACGAGGTCGACGGTGAGCTGCTGGCGGCGCCGCTGGTCCTGACCGGCTGCGTGCTCGTGTTGAAAGCGGTGCGGGCGCACACCGGCCGACGGTTCTGGTGGGCGGTGGCCGCGGGCGTCGTCGCCGCGTCGGCGGTGCTGGTCAAGCAGAACTTCGTCGACGCGTTGGTGTTCGGCGTCGTGCTCACGGTGGCGTCCGGCCTGCGGGGGCAGCTGGCCCGTGGCGACGTCCTGCGCGTGCTCGCCGGACTCGCCGCCGGCGTGGCCGGGCCGGTGCTCGCGGTGCTGGACTGGGCGGCCACCACCAGCGTGGGGGTGGACGGCCTGCTGTTCTCCATGTACGGCTTCCGCTCCTCGGCCGCGGAGGTTCTCGCCAGTCAGAGCATGACGGCTCCGCTGATTCGATTGCGGCTGATGCTGGGGCTCGGTCTGATCAGCGGGCTGCTGGTCGTCACGCTCGCCACGCTGTGGTGGCAGCGTCACCGGTTGGCCGCGCGAGAGCCGGAAACCCTCGCGCTGGTCGCGATGTTGGCTACCGGAGTGGCCGGGGTCGTCCTGGGCGGCAGTTTCTGGCTGCACTACCTGCTCGGGCTGGTCCCCGTACTTGCCCTCGCGATGGGTGCGTGCGCGACGACCGTCAGCCGCCGGGGCAACCTGCTGGTAGCCGCCGTCGTGGCGTCGGCGGTCTTGGCCACGACGGCGACCACCGCCCCCGCGAGCGTGGCGGCGGCCGTGCCGGCGGCCGCACCGGTGGTCGACTCGTTCACCAGCAATCGAGACGTCGACGGAGCACTCGTCGCGGTGCTGGGCCGCGCGGCCCGCCCGGACGACACCATGTTCGTCACCTACGGACACGCCAACCTGGTGCAGCGGTCAGGTCTCGAGCCGGCGTACCCGTTCTTGTGGAGCCTGCCGATGCGCACGCTCGACCCGCGCCTGCGCCTGCTGGTCCGGCGGTTGTCGGGACCGCACGCACCGACGTGGCTGATCGAGCGGGAGGAATTCAACTCCTGGGGCATCGACTCCGCCGGACGGCTGGCCGCCGCGGTCGAGCGCCACTACCGGCTGGTGGCCACGGTCTGCGGTGCACCGGTCTATCTGCACCAGGGCTTGCGAAGGAACCTCCCGAGGGACCTGGCCGCCTGCTGACCTGGGCGCGTTGCCTACCATGTGACCCCCGTTACGGTTCGATGGGCTCCGAGCCGTAACCATGGCCCCCACTCGCGTGCAGGAGGACCGTATGACCGTCGGTAGTGAACCCGACCCCGATCCGGTCGCCGCCGCGCGCCAGCACGCCGACCACCTCGCTCGGGCCGTGCGCCAGGTGGAGGCGGCCTACGGCGACACCTTGGGTGTGCGGCGGCTCCGCTCCGACGTACAGCGGATCGTGGAGTGCCTCGACGAGTTGGGGCCACCGATGCCCGGGCACCATGCGCCGGCGCCGGTGACGCGCGAGGTCATCCCCGACGTGCCGTACGACGAGTCGTTGTGGACCGACGCCGAGACCGAGGGTCTCGGTGGTCTCGGCCTGCGGACGCCTCGGTGAGCCACGGCGTCCTCGGCGGGCAGCGCGCCGACATCCCCGACAAGACGCTGCGACGCGACCGGTGGTGGCTGTACCCGGCCGTGACCTTCGCGGTCTTCACCGCCTTCGTCGTGTACGCCACCTGGCGGGCGTTCAGCGGCGAGAACTACTACTCCACCCCGTACCTCTCGCCGTTCTACTCCCCGTGCCTGAGCGACGGTTGCGTCGAGGGGGCCAGTGACTTCGGCCAGCCGGTCGGGTGGTGGCCGTTGTCGCCGGCCCTGCTCGTCTTGATCTTCCCGCTGGGCTTCCGGCTGACCTGCTACTACTACCGCAAGGCCTACTACCGGTCGTTCTGGCTCTCGCCGCCCGCGTGCGCGGTGGCCGAACCGCACAAGAGCTACACCGGTGAGACGCGCTTCCCGCTGATCTTCCAGAACCTGCACCGCTGGTTCTTCTACGCCGCCGTGCTGGTCTCGTGCGTCCTCACCTTCGACACGGTGCTCACGTTCCGCGACACCAGCGGGGAGTGGGGCCACGTGGGCCTCGGCACCCTGATCTTCGTCGTCAACATCGTCCTGATCTGGGGCTACACGCTGGGGTGCCACTCGTGTCGGCACGTGATCGGCGGGCGCTTGCGGCACTTTTCCAAGCACCCAGTGCGCTACCGCGCCTGGACGCTGGTGTCGCGGCTCAACGCCAACCATCCGCGCTGGGCGTGGTACTCGCTGTTCTCCGTCGCCCTGACCGACCTGTACGTCTACCTGCTGGCCACCGGCGCTTTCGCCGATCCGCGGTTCTTCTGAGAGGAGTCGCCGATGAGCCCGACCGACTTCGAGCGGCACGCGTATGACGTGATCGTCATAGGTGCCGGCGGCGCGGGCCTGCGCGCCGCGATCGCGGCGCACGAGGTGGGGGCGCGCACCGCGATCGTGTGCAAGTCGCTGCTCGGCAAGGCGCACACCGTCATGGCCGAGGGCGGCATCGCGGCCGCCATGGGCAACGTGTGGTCCGACGACGGGTGGAAGGTGCACTTCCGCGACACCATGCGCGGCGGCAAGATGCTCAACAACTGGCGCATGGCCCAGCTGCACGCTCAGGAGGCTCCCGACCGGGTGCTGGAGCTGGAGGAGTGGGGGGCGCTGTTCGACCGCACCCCCGACGGGCTGATCTCCCAGCGTGACTTCGGTGGTCACCGTTACGCCCGCCTGGCCCACGTCGGTGACCGCACCGGGCTGGAGATGATCCGTACGCTCCAGCAGCGTGCCGTCGCGCTCGGCATCGACGTCTTCATGGAGTGCACCGTCACCGAGCTGCTCAAGGGCGACGGCCGCATCGCCGGTGCCTTCGGCTACTGGCGCGAGAGCGGCCGCTTCGTGGTGTTCGAGGCGCCGATGGTCGTGCTGGCGACCGGCGGCATCGGCAAGAGCTACGAGGTCACCAGCAACTCCTGGGAGTACACCGGCGACGGGCACGCGCTGGCGCTGCGGACGGGGGCCAGCCTCATCAACATGGAGTTCGTGCAGTTCCACCCGACCGGGATGGTGTGGCCGCCCAGCGTGAAGGGGATCCTGGTCACCGAGTCGGTGCGCGGCGACGGCGGAGTGCTGCGCAACTCCGAGGGCAAGCGGTTCATGTTCGACTACATCCCGGAGTACTTCAAGGCCGAGACCGCCGACTCCCAAGCCGAGGCCGACCGTTGGTACACCGACAAGTCCAACAACCGGCGCCCACCCGAGCTGTTGCCCCGCGACGAGGTCGCCCGCGCCATCAACTCCGAGATCAAGGCCGGCCGCGGGTCCCCGCACGGCGGGGTCTTCCTCGACATCGCCTCTCGCCGCGACGCCGAGTACGTCCGCAAACGGCTGCCGAGCATGTACCACCAGTTCAAGGAGCTCGCCGACGTCGACATCACCGCCGAGCCGATGGAGGTAGGCCCCACCTGTCACTACGTGATGGGCGGGGTCGAGGTCGACCCCGACACCGGTGCCTCCACCGTCCCCGGTCTGTATGCCGCCGGTGAGGTGGCCGGTGGCATGCACGGCTCCAACCGGCTGGGCGGCAACTCGCTGTCCGACCTGCTGGTGTTCGGCCGCCGCGCCGGTCTGCACGCCGCGTACGCCGCCCACCGGCTGGGTCGCGGCGCACCGGCCGTCAACGAGGACGACGTGCGCGCCGCCGCAGACGCCGCGGTCGCGCCGTTCGAGTCCGGCGCAACCGGCGGGGAGAACCCGTACACACTCCAGCGCGAGCTGCAGGACTCGATGCAGAACCTGGTCGGGATCATCCGCACCGACGAGGAGCTGGCGCAGGCCCAGGTCCGGCTCGACGAGCTGGAGAAGCGGGCTCAGCACCTGATCGTCGAGGGTCATCGGCAGTACAACCCCGGCTGGCACCTGGCGCTGGACCTGCCGAACAT
This sequence comes from Propionibacteriales bacterium, assembly GCA_038233355.1. Classification (GTDB taxonomy): domain Bacteria; phylum Actinomycetota; class Actinomycetes; order Propionibacteriales; family Nocardioidaceae; genus DASQMN01. The sequence continues at coordinate 660 of JBBSMD010000035.1, read as the reverse complement.
GCTGCTGGTCAGCCGCTGCATCGCCGTGGCGGCCCGCGAACGCACCGAGTCGCGCGGCGGGCACACGCGAGAGGACTTCCCGGCCACCGAGGACGCCTGGGGCACGGTGAACCTGGCGCTGACGCTCGACGCGCACGGGGAGGTCGCAATGGCACGCCAGCCACTGCCGCAAATGCCGGGCGACCTGCGACCGTTGTTCGACCCGAGCTGAGGGGACCTCATGGCGTACGACCTGGCGATGCGGCTGTGGCGCGGTGACCGTGCCGGCGGTGACCTCGTCGACTTCACCGTGCAGGTGGAGGAGGGGGAGGTGGTGCTGGACGCGATCCATCGCGTGCAAGCCACCCAGGCCGGTGACCTCGCGGTGCGGTGGAACTGCAAGGCCGGCAAGTGCGGCTCGTGCTCGGCGGAGATCAACGGCCGCCCGCGGCTGATGTGCATGACCCGGCTGGCCGACTTCGAGCCGACCGAGACGATCACCGTGACCCCGCTGCGGGCGTTCCCGGTCGTACGCGACCTGGTCACCGACGTCGGGTTCAACTACGAGAAGGCGCGCGAGCTGCCCGCCTTCGCCCCGGGCCCGCCCGACGCCGACGGCAAGCGGCGGATGATGCAGGAGGACGTCGAGCGGGGCCAGGAGTTCCGCAAGTGCATCGAGTG
>JBBSMD010000034.1:0-18302 GCA_038233355.1 Propionibacteriales bacterium | reverse complement strand
GACCAGCGGCGAGACAGCGACATCCGCCACCGCGGACGGCTTCGTAGTCGACCGAGCCGCAACGCGCATCAGCCGCGCCGCCCCGCGTGTCGGCGCGGGCTTCCTCGACGCGGTCGACCTGCCCGACGTGTCGGGGGTGCGTGCCGTCTGGGTCGGCACCGAGCCGGTCGACGCCAGAGCCAACCCCTCGGCCACCCCCTGCGACAGCACCAACTTCTCGGTGCGAGGAGTGCGGCAGGAGCAGCAGCGCACGTTCGTGGTGCCCCGCGCGCGAAAGCTGCCGCGTACGTTCGGACTGAGCGAGACGCTCGGGAGGTTCGCCGACCGCAGGGCCGCCAAGGACTTCGTGGACCGGGCGGTCGCGCGGCTGGACAACTGCGAACGTCGGGTGTCCTCCGCGCGAGTGAGGTCCCCGCACCGGCTGAACCGGCAGGGACTGACCGCCCGGACTTGGCGGCTCGAGTTCGCACTGCCGAAGGACCGCACCTTGCGTTACCGGATGGGCCTGGTACGCCGGCACGACCGGGTGGCGCAGGTGGCGTTGTCCCCGACGCCGAAGCACGACGTCACCGGCCGGGCGTTCGACCGCCTCGTCCTGCGGGCGGGCGACCGCCTGGGCGCACTGCCCGCGGTGTGAGGTCCCGTCCTCCACGGCGCTCTTCTCGGTCCGGACCGCCCGCTGGGCACGTTGCCCGCAGCCTGAACCCCTGGCTGGCGTCGCTGTCCGCGACCGACGCGCGGCCGCGCGCGGTGGGTCAGCCCTCGACGATCTCGCGCACCAGCCGTGCCGTCTCCGACGGCGTCCTACCCACCTGCACGCCGGCCGCCTCCAGCGCCTCCTGCTTCGCCTGAGCCGTGCCCGACGAGCCGGAGACGATGGCACCGGCGTGCCCCATCGTCTTGCCCTCCGGGGCGGTGAAGCCGGCGACGTAGCCGACCACCGGCTTGGTCATGTGCTCGGCGATGTAGTCCGCGGCCCGCTCCTCGGCGTCCCCGCCGATCTCGCCGACCATGATGATCGCGGCGGTGTCCGGGTCGTCCTCGAACGCCGCGAGGCAGTCGATGTGGGTGGTGCCGATGATCGGGTCACCGCCGATGCCGACGGCGGTGGTGAAGCCCAGGTCGCGCAGCTCGTACATCAGCTGGTACGTCAGCGTGCCCGACTTCGACACCAAGCCGATCGGGCCGGGGCCGGTGATGTCTGCGGGGATGATGCCGGCGTTGGAGGCGCCCGGTGACTGCAGGCCGGGGCAGTTCGGCCCGACGACCCGGGTGCGCCCGCTCGACTGCGCGGCGGCGTGGAACTCGGCGGTGTCGTGCACCGGCACGCCCTCGGTGATGACGACGACGAGCGGCATGTCCGCCTCGACCGCCTCCAGCACCGCGTCCTTGGTGAACGCCGGCGGCACGAACACCACCGACACGTCCGCGCCGGTCTCGCTCATCGCCTCGGCGACGCTGCCGCAGACCGGCAGCGCCGTGCCGTCGAAGTCGACGTGCTGGCCGGCCTTGCGCGCGTTGACGCCGCCGACGACCCTGGCCCCGGAGGCCAGCATGCGACGGGTGTGCTTCTGCCCCTCCGAGCCGGTCATGCCCTGCACGACGATCGTGCTGTCCTTGGTCAAGAAGATGGCCATGCCAAGCCCCTCTACTTCGCAGCGAGTTCGGCGGCGCGGTCCGCGGCGCCGTCCATGGTGTCGACCAGGGTCACCAGCGGGTGCCCGGCGTCGGTGAGGATGCGCCGGCCCTCGGCAACGTTGTTGCCGTCGAGGCGTACGACGAGCGGCTTGGTGGCGGTGTCGCCGAGGATCTGCAACGCGTGCACGACGCCGGTGGCCACCGCGTCACACGCGGTGATGCCGCCGAAGACGTTGACGAAGACGCTCTTGACCTGGTCGTCGCCGAGGATGATCTCGAGTCCGTTCGCCATCACCTCGGCGGAGGCGCCGCCTCCGATGTCGAGGAAGTTGGCGGGCTTCACCCCGCCGTGCGCCTCCCCGGCGTAGGCGACGACGTCGAGGGTGGACATCACCAGACCGGCACCGTTGCCGATGATGCCGACCTCCCCGTCGAGCTTGACGTAGTTGAGCCCCTTGTCCTTGGCCCGCGCCTCCAGCGGGTCGGCGGTCTCGGTGTCCTCGAAGGCCTCGTGGTCGGGGTGGCGGAAGTCGGCGTTGGCGTCGAGGGTGACCTTGCCGTCGAGGGCGTCGAGCGAGCCGTCCCCCAGCCGGGCCAGGGGGTTGACCTCGACCAGACTGGCGTCCTCCTTGAGGAAGACCCGCCACAACGCCTGCGCCATCTCCACCGCGGCCGGCGTCACGTCGTCGGGGAAGCGGGCCGCACGGACGATCTCGTGGGCCTTGTCCTCGTCGACCCCGGTGCCCGGGTCGATCGGCACCCGGGCGATCGCGTCGGGGTTGGTGTGGGCCACCTCCTCGATCTCCACGCCGCCCTCGACGCTGGCAATGCACAGGTAGCTCCGGTTGGACCGGTCGACCAGGTAGGAGAAGTAGTACTCCTCGGCAATCTCCGCGGTCGGCACGACCAGCACCCGGTGCACCGTCAGCCCCTTGATCGACATCCCGAGGATCTCCTCGGCCCGGGCGGCGGCCTCGTCGGGGTCGGCCGCCAGCTTGACGCCACCGGCCTTGCCACGACCCCCCGCCTGCACCTGAGCCTTGACCACGACCTTGCCGCCGAGCTGCTCGGCGCCGGCGCGCGCCTGCGCCGGCGTCGTGGCAACGACCCCCATCGTGAGCGGCACGCCGTGCTTGTCGAAGAGCTCCTTTGCCTGGTACTCCATCAGGTCCACGTCTCTTCGCCCGCTTCCTCTCGCTGCCGGTCGCCGGGTCGGCACCCTCGGGCGTGGACGCGCTCAGGAGCCGACCGGTCGGGATCGAGTCGCACCCTAGCCACTGCCAGCGGTGCCCGGCGCGGGGGTGCCGGTGGCAGCATGGGCGCGATGCACGAACACGCCGTCGAGTCTCGTGTCCCCTCCGCCGGGGTGGAGCTGGCCGTCCGCGAGCTGCCGGCGCTGGACCCGGCCGCACCGACGGTCGTCGCGGTGCACGGATACCCCGACACCCAGGACATGTGGGAACCGGTCGTACGCCGGCTGCACGACGAGCACGCGCTGGCCGTGATCACCTACGACGTACGGGGAGCCGGCGCCTCGAGCGCGCCCGACTGCCGGGCCGGCTACCGCACGGAACGTCTCGTTGACGACCTCGTCGCGGTGCTCGACGCGACCAGACCGACCGGTGCGGTACACCTGCTCGGGCACGACTGGGGCTCGGTGCAGCTGTGGGACGCCGTGTGCGCCGAGGCCGACGACCCGCGGTTTCGGGGCCGGATCGCCTCGTTCACATCGATCAGCGGGCCGTCGCTGGATCACGTCGCCCGCTTCGGCCGCACCCACGACCTCCGCACCCGGTTGGCGCAGGTGCGACGCTCCTGGTACGTGGCGGCGTTCCACGTCCCGGTGTTGCCCGAGCTGGTGTACCGCCGCCTCGCTCGTCCCGTGCGGCGGTGGATCGCCCGCGGCCAGCGACTCGACGGCGAGGGGCACTGGGCGGATACGTTCGGTCCGGACGCCGCACGCGGTGTCGAGCTGTACCGCGCCAACGTGGTGCGCCGGCTGCGGGCGCCCGGACCGGGCCGTACGTGGGTGCCCGTGCTGACGATCGTGGCGGCGCTCGACGCGTTCCTCACCACGGCGCTGTTCGACGACGTGGCCTCGTACGCCCCGAACGGCCGCCGGGTCGACGTAGCAGCGGGACACTGGCTGCCCCGCCAGGAGCCCGACCTGGTGGCCGATCTCGTCGCCGGCTGGGTGGGCGACACGCAACCGGCGTGAGGCCGGGAGACTCAGGCAGTGCTCGCGTCACCGACGTGCTGCTCGACCCAGTCGGTGATCTCGTGGGTCGTGGTGCCGGGGGTGAAGATGCGGGCGACGCCCATCTGCTGCAGCGCCGGGATGTCCTCGTCGGGGATGATGCCGCCGCCGAAGACCACGATGTCACGCGCGTTGCTGGCGTTGAGCAGCTCCATCAGCTTCGCGAACAACGTCATGTGCGCCCCGGACAGCACCGAGAGGCCGATGGCGTCGGCATCCTCCTGCAGAGCGGTCTCCACGATCTGTTCGGGCGTCTGGTGCAGACCGGTGTAGACCACCTCGTGTCCGGCGTCCCGCAGCGCCCGCGCGACGACCTTGGCGCCTCGGTCGTGACCGTCGAGCCCCGGCTTGGCCATCACGATTCGTCTCGGCATCGGCGTTCTCCCGACTCGGCACCACGACTCGCCCGACCCGGCTGGCCGTGCAGGTGATCTGGGGTCACCTTAGGGGCCGCTCCCGCGCTGCCGGCAGCGACGTGACGCACGCCGAGGAGGCCGTCGACGTCGTACGGGCGGGATAGCGGCGTGCACAGCTGCGACGCCGAGACATTTCAGTCCTCGTCACCATTCCGTTATCGTCACCTGCACCGCTTGCGTATACCCGCGTCAGCACACTCCCGCCAGCCGACCTCGTCAGCCCACCTCGTCAGCACTGTCCCGACCCGGAGCAATCCGTGCCCACTGCACCCGTCCCGAGGCGTCGATCCGACGGCGCCGGGTCAGACGACGGCGCACGCGCGGGGGGGGCCAGCGGCGCGACGCCGACCGGGGCCGGCGGTGGGCACCGCCCGCCGTCTCGACAGGCACGGGCGAGGCTCAGCGGCGTGCCCATCTCGATGGTGCTCGCGGCAGTGACGCTCATGGGCACCGGTGCGGGGGCGATCGCGATCTCGGCCAATGCGTCCGCCGAGCCTGCCGCCAGCCCCTTCCCCGCCCTGTCCGCGAGCGCGCCCACGGGTCGAACCGACCCGTCGGCACCGCGCCGCGGTGACCCGAGCGGCGATACCGGGGACGCGATCGACGGAGGGCCAGGCACTCGCGGCATCGGGTCCGGCGCCAGTCAGCCGCTGAGCCGCAGCTCCGAACGCGACCTGGCCGTCGCGAACGCGAACCTCGCCGCCCAGGCCGCCACCCAGGCCAAGCAGCGCAGCGCCGCACTCGCGCAGCTCGCGCGAGAGACCCAGCGCAAGGCCGAGCGCATCGACGCCAGGCAGTGGGTCCTTCCCCTCGCGGGCTATCGGCTGACCGCGGGCTTCGGTGAGACCAGCATGCTGTGGACCACCGTCCACACCGGGCTCGACTTCGCCGCGCCCGCGGGCACGCCGCTGGTCGCCGTGGCCGCCGGCAAGGTGACGTCCACCCGGTTTGCGGGCCCGTACGGCAACCGGACGATCCTGAAGCTCGCCGATGGCACCGAGGTCTGGTACTGCCACCAGACCGCGTTCGCGGTACGGCCGGGTCGAGAGGTGCGGCCCGGGCAGCTCATCGGCTATGTCGGCTCCACGGGCAACTCGACCGGCCCGCACCTCCACCTCGAGGTGCATCCCGGCGGTGGCGACGCGATCGACCCGGTGCGCGCACTCGCCAAGCACGGCGTACGGCCCTGACCGGCGGCGCGACAGCCCGCGCAGCCGCGGCAGCCCGCAAAGCCGCTGGAGCCCGCAGAGGACGCAGACCGCAGAGCGGCTGCGGACGTCAGAGCCGCTGCAGCGGGGCGTAACGCAGCAACAGCCGCTTGACGCCCTGCGACCCGAAGTCGACCGAGGCGACAGTCTGCTCACCGTGCCCCTGCAGTGACACCACAGTGCCGAGCCCGAACGAGTCGTGGACGACCCGCTCGCCCGGGCTGAGCGCCAAGACCTCCCGCGTGGTGCGCCCCGCCGAGGCGGGAAGGCTCGACGCGCGCGTGCGCGAGGCGGTACGTCGCAGCGCGTTGCCGACGCCGGAGGCCCCGGGACCGCTGCCCCACGACGTGGTGTCGGCCTGGGTGCGGCGCCAGTCGACCAGGTCACCGGGCAGCTCGTCGAGGAACCGGGACGCCGGGTTGTGCGCCGGCGCTCCCCACGCCGAGCGCACCACCGCCCGCGAGACGTACAGCCGCTGCTCGGCCCGGGTGATGCCGACGTAGGCGAGGCGTCGCTCCTCGGCCAGCTCGCGGAGCTCCCCCAACGCCCGCAGGTGCGGGAAGACGCCGTCCTCCATACCGCTGAGGAACACCACCGGGAACTCCAGGCCCTTGGCCGTGTGCAGGGTCATCAACGTGACGACGCCCTGGCCGTCGCCGTCGGTGTCGGGGATCGAGTCGGCATCGGCCACCAGCGAGACCCGCTCGAGGAATGCAGCCAGCGATCCGGGGTCGGGCGCCCCGGACAGCTCGGGAGGCCCCAACTCGTCGTTGGCCGATCCGCCGCCACCCTCCTCGGGCAACACGGCGGCGTCGTCGACGAACTCACGCGCGACGGCGACGAGCTCGGCGAGGTTCTCCACCCGCGTCTCGTCCTGCGGGTCGGTGGAACGCTCGAGCTCGGCGAGGTAGCCACTGCGGGTCAGCGCGGCCTCGAGCACCCCGTCGGCGCTGTCGCCGGCCTCAACCAGGCGCTGCAGCTCGACGACCAGGTCGACGAACGCCCTGATCGCGTTGAGCGAACGACTGGCGATCGCCGGCGCCTCCTCGGCCCGGCGCATCGCCTCCCAGAACGAGACGCGCTCCCGGTCGGCCAGGACCGCGACGCACGCCTGCGCCCGGTCGCCGATGCCCCGTCTCGGCTCGTTGACGATCCGGCGCAGCGACACGGTGTCGTGCGGGTTGACGAGCACGCGGAGGTACGCCAGCGCGTCCTTGACCTCCTTGCGCTCATAGAAGCGCACGCCGCCGACGACCTTGTACGGCAGCCCGACCCGGATGAACACCTCCTCGAACACGCGCGACTGCGCGTTGGTGCGGTAGAAGACCGCCGTGTCGCCCGGGCGTACGGCGTGCTCGTCACCGAGCCGGTCGATCTCGTCGGCGACGAACTGCGCCTCGGCGTGCTCGTCGTCGGCGACATATCCCACCACCCGGGGACCATCACCGGCTCGCGACCACAGGTTCTTGACCGGCCGCCCGGTGTTGCGCGCAATGACCGCGTTGGCGGCGGACAGGATCGTCTGGGTGGAGCGGTAGTTCTGCTCGAGCAGCACGGTGCGCGCGTCGGGGAAGTCGCTCTCGAACTCGAGGATGTTGCGGATGCTGGCGCCGCGGAAGGCGTAGATGGACTGGTCGGAGTCGCCAACCACCATCAGCTCGGCCGGCTCGCTCACCGGGCCGGCCTCGGCTCGCGGCAGCGGCGCACACAGCTCGCGGACCAGGGCGTACTGCACGTGGTTGGTGTCTTGGTACTCGTCGACCAGGACGTGGCGAAAGCGCCGGCGGAACGTCTCGCGCACCTCGGGAAACGCCCGGAACAGGTGCACGGCGTTGGTGAGCAGGTCGTCGAAGTCCATCGCGTTGGCCTCGCGCAGGCGCCGCTGGTAGACCCGGTAGCACTCGGCGTAGGTGCGCTCCAGGTCGTTGTCGGCCCGCTCGGTCGACGCGTCGGGGTCACGCAGCTCGTTCTTGGCGTCGGAGACCCAGCCGAGCACCGCGCGCGGGTTGTAGCGCTTGGGGTCGAGCTCGAGGTCGCGGCACACCAGCGTCATGAGCCGGCGGGAGTCGAGGGCGTCGTAGATGGAGAAGGCGGAGGTCCAGCCGAGTCGTTTGGCCTCCGAGCGCAGGATGCGCACGCACGCGGAGTGGAACGTCGAGACCCACATCAGCTTGGCGCGGTTGCCGACCAGCTCGGTGACCCGCGTGCGCATCTGCGCAGCCGCCTTGTTGGTGAAGGTGATCGCCAGGATCGAACCCGGGTGGGCGCCGCGCTGGCCGATCAGCCAGGCGATGCGCCGGGTGAGCACCCGGGTCTTGCCCGAACCGGCGCCGGCGACCACGAGCAGCGGGGAGCCGGCGTGGACGACCGCCTCCCGCTGCGGCTCGTTGAGCCCGGCCAGCAGCTCCTCGGCGTGGTCGCTGCGAGCCCGCTCGCCGTTGGTGCGAACGGAAGCTGCTGGGACCAGATCGGGGATCGGGAACGGGGTGCTCATGACCGGACAAGCCTACGGTCGGGGGCCGACGGCGAGGCGGTGACCGGGCCGAGGCTCCGCCGTGCGGGTCCGGCTGCCAAGGTCCGTCGGCGGCAGGGGTGACACGCGGCTACGCTGCCCGCCGTGGCCGAGCCCCTTCCCGACGAGCAGGTCGAGCGTGTGCTGATGGTCACCGCGCACCCCGACGACGTCGACTTCGGCTCGGCCGGCACGGTGGCCACCTGGACCCGCAAGGGCATCGCGGTGACGTACCTGGTCTGCACCGACGGCCAGGCCGGCGGCTTCGACGACGACGTCGACCGGGCGGAGGTGCCACGCATCCGCCGCGATGAGCAGCGCGCCGCTGCGGCCCGGGTGGGCGTGCACGACGTACGGTTCCTCGGCCACGTTGACGGCGAGCTGGTCGTCACCGCGGACCTCGTGGCGCAGGTGTCGGCCACCGTCCGAGAGGTGCGCCCGCAGCGGGTGGTGGCGCAGAGCCCCGAGCGCGACTGGGGCTTCCTCCCCCGCAGCCACCCCGACCACCTCACGGCCGGTGAGGCGACCGTTCAGGCGGTGTATCCCGCCGCCCGAAACCCGTACGCGTTCCCCGAGCTGCTCGACCGTGGGCTCCAGCCGTGGGAGGTCACCGACCTGTGGCTGGTGGCGCACCCGAGCGCAACCCACGCGGTCGACGTCACCGACGTGTGGGAGGACAAGATGGCCGCGATCTTGTCCCACGAGAGCCAGCACCCCGACCCGGTGGAGCTCGACCGCCGGTTGCGGGAGGGCTTCACGGCCCAGGCCGCCGACCTGGGCCTGGCCGAGGGCCGGCTGGCCGAGGCGTACTTCGTGGTGCGGATCTGAGCCGGCCGCCAAACGCGGTCGGGCTCAGCTCTCCTTGGCCGGTTTGCGCTTGGCCGGGGTCTTGCCTCCGGACTCCTCGGCTGCGGGCTCCTCGCGCGACGAGCTCTGCATCTGCGGCCTCGCGGTGCGCCAGGTGCGCTCGAACGGGAGGCGCCAGGCGTTGGGGGCGATCAGCTGGTGGATCGCGTTCGGGCCCCACGACCCGGGCTGGTAGCGGCGTACGAGCGGGGGGTCGTCCAGCAGCGGCGCGGAGACCTCCCACAGCCGCTCGATGCCCTCGGCCGAGGCGAACAGCGTGTGGTCGTCACGCATCGCGTCGTGGATCAGCCGCTCGTACGCCTCGAGCACGTCGCCCTCGCGGCCGGTCTCGTCGAGCGCGAACTGCAGGCTCAGCTTGTCGAGCTTCATGCCGGTACCCGGTTGCTTGCCGTAGAACGACAAGGAGAGCTTGGAGGCCTCCGCCAGGTCGAAGGTCAGGTGGTCGGGGCCGTGCGCACCGACCCCGGAGTGCGGGGGGAACATGCTCTTGGGCGGCTCGCGGAAGGCGATCGAGATGATCCGCGCCCCCTCGGCCAGATGCTTTCCGGTGCGCAGGTAGAAGGGCACGCCCGCCCAGCGCCAGTTGTCGATCTCGGCCCGCAGCGCCACGAAGGTGTCGGTCTCGGAGTCGGGTGCGACACCGGGCTCCTCGCGGTAGCCGCTGTACTGGCCGCGCACGACGAAGTGCGGGTCGACCGGCAGCATCGACCGGAAGACCTTGGTCTTCTCCTCGCTGATCGCGTCCGGTGCCAGGGCGGTCGGCGGCTCCATCGCCATGAACGCGAGCACCTGGAACAGGTGGGTGACCACCATGTCCTTGTAGGCGCCGGTGGCCTCGTAGAAGGCGGCGCGGTTCTCCAGCCCGAGCGCCTCGGGCACGTCGATCTGCACGTGGTCGATGTGGTTGCGGTTCCAGATCGGCTCGAACAGCCCGTTCGCGAAGCGGAACGCGAGAATGTTCTGCGCCGCCTCCTTGCCCAAGAAGTGGTCGATGCGGAAGATCTGCGACTCGTCGAACGTCTTGTGCAGCTCGGCGTTCAGCTGGCGCGCACTCTCCAGGTCGGTGCCGAAGGGCTTCTCCATCACGATCCGCGAACCTTCGACCAGGTCGGCCTCCGCGATCGTGTGCACCACGGACAGTGCCGCGTTGGGTGGCACACTCAGGTAGTGCAGCCGGTGCGGCGGCTCGCTCTCGAGGTGCTTCTCCACCTTGCCCACGGCAGTCGCGAGCGCCTTCGGGCCCTTCCCTTGGCAGACGTAGCTCAACTTGCTGGCGAACGCGTCCCAGCGCTCGTCGTCGACCGCGTCGTGACTGCTGAACTTCTCGACGGACTCACGAGCGAGGTCGACGAACTGCTCGTCGCTGAGGTCCTCGAGCGACGTACCGACGATGAAGCACCCCTCCGGCAGGAGGCCCGCCCCCTGCAGGTGCAGCAGGCCCGGCAGCAGCTTGCGCCGGGCCAGGTCCCCGGTCGCCCCGAAGAGCACGATCACATGGGGTTCGGGTGGCTTGATGCCCGCCCCGCGCGCGTCGCTGCTGGAGGAGTTGCCGGGGTTGCTGGCGCTGTCCATGGGCATCCGTCCGTCGAGGGGCTCGCCGCGGCCGCCGGTCGGGGCATCGACTGTCCGCCCGACGCTACTCCGCCCGTACGGTTGCGGCGAGCCCCTCGAGCGCGGTGTCCACGTGGTCGGTGACGAGCCCCTCGAGCGCGGTGTTCACGTGGTCGGTGACGAGCCCCTCGAGCGCGGTGTCCACGTGGTCGGTGATGAGGGCGCCGACCCCCGCCCGAGCCAGCATGTGCACCTCGGCGTGCGCATCGCCCTTGCCGCCCGGTGCGCAACCCGAGCGCAGCTCGAGGGGCAGGTAGGCGTTCTCGTCGCGCAGGGTCCAGGTGGCGACCGTCAGCCCGGCGGCGTGGACCCGCCGCACCAGGGCGGCGCCGGCGCTGGTGTCGGCGAGCCGGCCGTCCGGATCGCGGAGCAGCACCCAGTCCTTGTGCAGCGCGACCCCACCGGCGTAGGTGGAGACCTCCCGCAGTCCTGCCGGCGTGAGCATGGCAGGCCCTGCCGCGACGTCGACGAGCTGGACGAGCGGCAGACTGGTGTCGGCCGCGAGCCGGCGCAGGTGGTCGGAGTCGAAGGACTGCACGAGCACCGGGCCGTTGGGCCGGTCGAGGTGACGCTCGCGCAGCAGCGTCGTGAGCATCGGCTCCATCGCGAGCCCACGCGCGGCGAACGCACTCGGCTGCTTGGTCTCGACGTAGAGGCCGACCACCTCACCCCGCTGGCGGCTGACCGTCTCGACCAGGTCCAGCACCTGGGCGAGGGTCGGCACGCCGTACCGGTCGTCGTAGCGGGTGTTGTCCGGGCGCAGCCAGGCTCGGGTCTCCCGGGCTCGTAGGCGCCGCACCTGCTCGAGGGTGAGCCCGTCGACGTACCAGCTGCAGTGCCCGTCTCGCGTCAGCCGGTGTCCGGCCAGGTCAGGATGCTCGGCGATGTCGGTCGAGACGGCGAGGTCGGCCTCGTGCCGGCAAACCAGCTCACCGTCGGCGGACGGCACCACGTCGACCTCGAGAGCGTCGGCGCCGAGCGCGAGGGCGAGGGCGTAGCCGGCCATCGTGTGCTCGGGGCGGTAGCCGGATGCACCGCGGTGGGCGACGACGACAGGCCGGGCGGGCGGGCGCGGCGAGCCGGACTCCACGACACGCATGGCGGCGTTGGCCGGTCTCGGCGACGTCGTCGTCTCCTCGGACTCCACCACCCGAGGCGACCAGCTGCGGCCGCGGTCGCGGAGTGGGCTGACGACGCCGTCGCGCGCGAGCACGCGGTGCTGGACCGGTACGGCCATGGGACCAGCGCACCAGGAGCACCGCCCCACGTCGCGACGCCGCCGCGTCCCGGGCGTGAGCAGCCGGTGAACATCCGGTGCGCCGCTCGCCGGGGTTCGGGTCCGGGCCGGCGCGGTCCGCCTGCGAGTGGCCCAGGCGGCAACCGCGATAACCGGTCGCTCCGCCAGGGCCTCCGTCCGTACGATCGCCAAGACATGTTGCAGCCACCGCTGGCCGACCCTGGCCGCCCCGACACCAGCTCGCCGGGCAGGTACCTGTGGTGGATCGTCGGCTGCGTCAAGGCCCCGATGGCCATGGCCGTCCTCACCGGTGTGGTGTGGATGGTCGCGCAGGCGGTGATGCCGGCCATCATCGGCCGCGCGATCGACGAAGGGGTACGCCCCGGCGACCTGGGCCAGCTGGCGTACTGGACCGGGCTGCTGCTGGCCGCCGGCATCGCCCAGGCGGTCGCGGGGATCGTGCGGCACCGCTACAGCGTCTCGATGTGGCTCGACGCGGCATACCGCACGGTGCAGCTGGTGGGCGCCCAGGCGGCTCGCCTCGGAGCGACGCTGCCGCGGCGGGTGGCGACCGGTGAGGTGGTGAGTGTCGGCGCCAACGACATCGCCCACGTCGGCAGCGTGGTCGACACCGCCGGCCGGGCGGTGGGTGCGCTCGTGGCGTTCCTAGTGGTCGCGGTGCTGCTGCTGGAGGCGTCGGTGACGCTCGGCCTGTTGGTGCTGATCGGGGTGCCGCTGCTGACCCTCGCGGTCGGGCCGATGCTCAAGCCCCTGCAGCAGCGCAACGCCACCGCGCGCGAGCTGCAGGGCGAGCTCAACACCCTCGCCAGCGACATCGTGGCCGGCCTGCGGGTGCTGCGCGGCATCGGCGGCGAGGACGTCTTCTCCGCCCGGTACGCCCGGGAGTCCCAGCGGGTGCGCGGCGCAGGCGTGCGCGTGGGTGCGCTGCAGTCGACGCTGGACGCCCTGCAGATCCTGCTGCCCGGAGTGTTCGTGGTGCTGGTCGTCTGGCTCGGGGCCAGGTTCGCCGTGCAGGGGCGGATCACCCCCGGCGAGCTCGTCGCCTTCTACGGCTACGCCGTGTTCTTGATGCAGCCGCTGCGCACGTTCACCGAGTTCGCCAACAAGCTCATCCGTGCGCGGGTGGCCGCCGACCGGGTGCTCAAGGTGCTCACCTTGCAACCCGAGGTGACCGACCCGTCCGACCCGGCCGCCGAGCCTGCCGACGACACCCTGGCCGACCCGGACACCGGTTTCGTCGCCCGCCCGGGGCGGCTCACCGCCGTCGTTGCAGAGCGGCCGGCCGAGGCCGCCACGCTGGCCGACCGGCTCGGCCACCACGTCCCCGGCAACACGACGCTGGGCGGAGTCCCGCTGGCCGCGCTGCCCCGTGACGTGGTGCGCCGCCGCGTGCTGGTGAGCGACACCGCCGCCACCCTGTTCTCCGGACGGCTGGACGACGAGCTCACCGGCGGCCGCGGCACCGACCGGGGACGGGTGTTGGCCGCGGTCCACACCGCGTCGGCCGAGGACGTGCTCGAGGCCCTGCCCGGCGGGCTCGGCGCGGCCGTGGACGAGCGCGGTCGCTCGTACTCGGGCGGTCAGCGCCAGCGCCTCGTGCTCACCCGAGCCCTGCTGGCCGCCCCCGACGTGCTGGTGCTGGTCGAGCCGACGTCGGCGGTCGACGCGCACACCGAGGCCCGCATCGGCGAGCGGCTGCGCGACGCCCGCGCCGGACGCACCACCGTGGTGATGACCGGCAGCCCGCTGCTGCTCGACCGGGTCGACGAGGTGGCGTTCCTGTCCGGCGGGCGGGTGGTCGCCACCGGCGCCCACCGCGACCTGCTCGACACCGTGCCCGCGTACCGATGGACCGTCACCCGAGGGGAGGACGAGTGAGCGCCCGGGAGATCCTGCCCGTGGCCGACGGGCCGGACGTACGCCGCTACGCCCGCGAGCTGGCCCGCCGCCGCCCCCGGGCGCTGTGGACGACGGTGGGGCTGCACGCGGCCGCGGCGCTCGCCGGCCTCGCCGGCCCGCGGCTGCTCGGCTCGCTGGTGCAGTCGGTCGAACGCGGGACCACCACCGCGCGAGTCGACCTGATCGCGGTGGCGATCGCGGTGTTCGTGCTGCTGCAGACGGCGTTGACCCGCCTGGCCCGCTACCGCTCGTTCGTGCTCGGCGAGACGGTGCTGGCCGACCTGCGCGAGGACTTCGTCGAGCAGGCGCTGGACCTGCCGGTGAGCACCGTCGAACGCGCCGGCACCGGTGACCTCCTCACCCGCGCCTCGCGCGACGTCGAGGCGCTCGGCTGGTCGGTGCGCTACGCGGTGCCCGAGACGATCATCGCGGTCGTCACCACGGTGCTCACCGTGGTCGCCACGCTGCTGGTCGGCATCTGGACGGTCGTACCGCTGCTGCTCGGCGTGCCGGTCGTGGCGCTCGGCACCCGGTGGTACCTGGCCCGGGCCAAGGACGGCTACCTGCGCGAGAGCGCATCGTACGCCGAGATCAACGCCACGCTGGCCGAGACCGTGGAGGGCGCACGTACCGTCGACGCGCTGCGGCTCGCCGAGCAGCGCCGCACCGCGATGGACGCCGACATCGCCGAGTCGTACGCCGCCGAGCGCTACACGCTACGGCTGCGCACCGTCTGGTTCCCCACCATGGAGATCGGCTACGTCGTGCCGACCGTGGTGACCCTGCTGTTCGGCGGCTGGCTGCACACCCGAGGGGTGGTGTCGCTGGGGGACGTGACCGCGGCGACGCTGTACGTGCAGGCGCTGGTCGACCCGGTCGACCGGCTGATCAGCTGGCTCGACGAGCTGCAGGTCGGCGGCGCCTCGCTGGCCCGCCTTCTCGGCGTGGCCCGGGTGCCGGAGGACCGGACGCCGACCGGGGCACAGCCCGCGCACGAGGAGATCGAGGCCGAGGACGTCCGCTTCGCCTACGGCGACCACGACGTGCTGCACGGGGTCGACCTGTCGCTGCGCGCCGGGGAGCGGCTGGCGATCGTCGGACCGTCCGGCGCCGGCAAGTCGACGCTGGGCCGGCTGCTCGCCGGCATCCACGGGCCGCGTACGGGTGCGGTGACGATCGGCGGCGTGGGCCTGGTCGAGCTGCCGCTGGACGACCTGCGCGGTCATGTCGCGCTGGTCACCCAGGAGCACCACGTCTTCGTCGGCACGATCCGCGACAACCTGGCCCTAGCCGTCGACGGCGAGCCGGACGACGCACACCTGAGCGGCGCCCTGGCGGCGGTGGACGCGCTCGCCTGGGTCGAGGCGCTCCCCGAGGGCCTCGACACCCGCGTCGGCTCCGGTGGTCGCGACCTCACACCGGCGCAAGCGCAACAGATCGCGCTCGCCCGGCTGGTGCTGGCCGACCCGCACACGCTGGTGCTCGACGAGGCGACGTCGCTGATCGACCCGCGCGCCGCCCGCCACCTCGAGCGTTCGCTCGGCGCGGTGCTGGAGGGTCGTACGGTCGTGGCCATCGCGCACCGGCTGCACACCGCACACGACGCCGACCGCGTCGCCGTCGTCGAGGACGGCCGGATCGCCGAGATCGGTTCACACGACGAGCTGGTCGACTCCGACGGCTCGTACGCGGCGCTGTGGAACAGCTGGCACGGGCACGCTCCGAGTGCACCGGTCGGTGGCTGAGCGGCGGCTCGTGCTGCAGACATGCTAACCTATCGGTAAACGGTAGCGTTTACAATGACGTATACTGGTTCGCATGTTGCGTGTGAGTGACGAGACCCGTCGGCGGGTGCAGCAGATGGGTCGGGAGGAGTTCGGCGGCGCCTCGGCAGATGAGACCGTGCGTCGACTCATTGACGAGCACTGGCAGGCTGCCGCCGTCGCCGCGGTCCACCGGTACCGCGAGTCTGATCCACAAGGCTGGACGGACTACCTCGCCGAGGCGGACGACCTCGCGGGCGCCGACGCCCCGATCGGGGACGCATGGGCAGACAGGTCCGCGTGAGCCAGCCACCGATCGGGCCGGGCCAGGTGTGGTTCGTCGACTTCGACCCCGTACGCGGCCGGGAGCAGGGCAAGGATCGGCCCGCGCTCGTGATTTCGTCCCGTTTCCACCTCGAGGTCACGCTTGGCCATCTGGTCAGCGTGCTGCCGTTGACGAGTCTCGAGCGTCGAGGCTGGATGCATCGTGTCCAGGTCGGTTCCGGTGGCGGCTGGGTCATTACCGAACAGATACGCACCGTTGCTGCCGACCGGTTCCGCCGTCATGCACCCGAGACCACCCTGTCGGCGGACGAGCTCGACCAGGTGCGGCACGTGCTTGCCCAGATGCTGATTCTGTAGGCCCGGACAGCACGTGCTCACATCCGATAGGAGGCCCGGAGCGGTCCTTGCCGCCACAACGAGGTTGCCGCATGCGCTGGGAACGGCCCACCTGCGCGGTGTCCTCTCACCGTTGTGGGCTGGCTTGCTTCACCCCGTGCTGGCGCAAGAAGAGCGCGATGCAGACGGCCACAGTCTGTCCAGCACCGCAGATGGTGACACGAGCTTGACCTGCATCCTTCCGCCCAGAATGGGTTACGTCTGATGCCATTCGGGCGGGGGGTGTTCTCGCCTACCTCTCCACCGTCCGAAAACACGGCGACGACGTCCTCACCGCCCTCCACCGCCCTCCACGACGGCATCACCGGACCCCATGGCGGCCACCAGAACCAGCTCAAGCCACCTGAATGGTTACCCATCTCGGATCTCGCCCTGGGAGGCATGGGCTCGGTCATCGCCGGGGTCTCACTCGTCTTCTGGTTTCACCTTCACCGGAGGCAGAGACAGGCGGATTGACCTCCCCGTCGCAACACACTCTTTACTCGCAAGACTATGTCGAGTCGAGGGCCTCCGGATGTGGCATCGCCAGGCCGCAGACCATGTACACGCTCGCTTGTGCTTTGCTCGTGGCGTCGACGGGCCGCCCGGCCGGTCCAGAGGAAGGACCGCGGTGTTCCTGACCATTGTGGTTATCGTGGTGGTCTCGGCCGCGCTCATCGCTGGTGCCGCCTGGGGTGCCTACGGAAGCCTGCCTGCCGAACTTGAAGGTTTCATCGTCGCCCTCGCCGGCGGGGCCCTGCTCGTGGCCGCCGTTCTCGAGCTCATCGATCCCGCGACCGACGTCGCACCCCTGTGGGCGGTCGGTGCCTGCGTCCTTGCCGGCGCCGCAGCCTTTGCAGGGCTCGACCGACTCGTCAAAAACAGGTTCGGCTCCGACAGCGGCGGCGGGCTCCTCGCCGCCATCACCCTGGACGGCATCCCTGAGAACCTGGCCCTCGGGGTCGCGCTCATCGGCGCGGGACCACTCCAGGTGGCCTCACTGTCCGGCTCGATCTTCCTCTCCAACCTCCCCGAGGCCGCCGGGGGCGCGCAAGAGATGGCCAACGGGCGCTCGAAACTCAAGGTCCTCGGCCTGTGGACCGCAACCGCCGCGCTGCTCTCCGCCGCGGCGCTGGCCGGGAATCTACTGTTCGCCGGCGTTCCCGACGCGGCGCTCGGATTGATCCGATGCGTCGCCGGCGGCGCCGTCGCCGCCTCCCTTGCCACCGAAGTGTTCCCCAAGGCATTCAAGGAGGACAGCTACACCACCGGAATAGCCACCGCGCTCGGACTCGTCCTAGCCATCGGACTGGACCAACTGGGCTAACCCGATGACGAGGTGATTCTGGTGGATGGCGGAGTGAAGGGCCCTGCGGTTCGCGCATCCGCCGTATGCCACCCGACAATGAGCCAGCGCGGCAGGGCGGAACCTGTCAAGCTCGTTGAGTCAGTTTTTCGATCGGGTTGTTGAGTCTGCTTGGTCTGGCCTGTTGATCCAGGCGGTGCCGGGTAGGTCGGGGGGTTCGGGGTGCTTGCGGACGAACCTTTGTGGGGTGGCCGCGTAGGCCGCGGACAGCGTCTGGGCGCGGGCGCTGGGAGCGGCCTACCTCGGGGGTGGCAACCTGCTCACGCTGCAGCGGGCCGGGCTGTGACCGAGCGCCGCCCCGGCGCGGTCGCCGAGCTGTGGCGGGCCATGCGCACCGACGTGGCCCCGACCGCCGCGGTCGGGTTCTGACGCCCGCGCGTCCGCGGGCAGCACACGGTCTCTAGCTCGGCGGCTCGCCCTGTTCCGCGACGGCGGCGAGGCGGTCCAGCGACGCCTGCAGCCTGTCGGCCGTGGTCGCCCGGGCGCGCGGGAGGCGCCGCTCGTCGCTCAGCCGCGTCCAGTCGTACGTGTGGGTGACCCGGGTGTGGGCCGGGTCGACCGGGTCGAGCTCCCACCGCCACAGGTGCCCCGGCGGCGCCTGCCCCGGCTCGGCCGGTTGCCACGCGACGCGGCGACCCTCGTCGAACTCGACCACGTGGTTTTCTCGGACGTTGCCCTTCGTGGTCGTCATCGTGAACACATCATCGACGGCGCGAACACGTTGACCGGACGGCGCCTCGGCCAGGTTGTCATTGCCATCCCAGCGCGGCTGCTGTGCCGGGTCGGCGACGAGCTCGAAGATCCGGTCGGCGCTGGCCGCGATCTCGCGGCTGGCGCTAACGACCTG
>JBBSMD010000033.1:0-18435 GCA_038233355.1 Propionibacteriales bacterium | reverse complement strand
CGTGCGCGATGATCATCCCGGCGAAGATGTGCAGCGCGAAGTTGGGCGTGTTCCGGTTGAGCCCGATGATCATGCCGATCACGACGAAGTAGACGACGAACCGCATCGCCGGCTTGCCGTAGGACCAGAGCGCACCCAGCAGCGACGCGCGGTAGCGGACTCGCAGCTCTTTGCGCACCAGCAGCCGCAGCAGGTAGCGACGGCGGAACACCCCGGCCAGACCCGTCGTGTCGCGTGGTGGCTTCAGCTCGCCCAGCGGGTGCGGCTCGCCCGCACCTCGCGCGAGCGTCGCCGTGTCGGTCATGCCGGCGGCTCCTTCGGGGCTCCTGGCGATGAGTCGGGTGCGTCCGCGGCCGGCGCGCTGGCTCCCGGCACGGCGTCGCCGGCCGGCGCGTCCGGGGCCGGCGCGGTGGCCTTCGGCGCGGCGTCGCCGGCGGGTGCGGCGGCGGCGAACGTGGCTTCCCACTCCTGCGGCGAGGCGATCCGGGGCAGCGCCGCACGGTAGGCTCGGGCCAGGCGCGGCCATTCCACCGCGAACTGCTCGTGCACCGCAACGGTGCGGGCGAGCAGCTGGCGGAACAGTTGTGGGTCTCGGCGGTACCAGGTGGCGGCGGCGCCGTCGGTGGTGGAGACCACGGCGGAGTCGAGCTGCGCCAGCCGCCACCAACGGGCGTCGCGTGCCGGCACCCGCGCCTGCGGGTGGCGGCGCGTGCCCCCAGAGACCGGGAGCGCCTGGTGGATCGACCCGGTGAGCGCCGAGACCACGTGGGCGAGGGCACCACGCGGCTCGGTGGGTGTCCTGCCCCGGCGCGGCGGCTTGGCTTTGACCGCCGGGAACGCCTGCGGGTGTGGCTCGGCGCTTGCGTCGGGGTAGCGCGCCCGGATCCGGCGTGCCTGCGGCAGCGCGGTGCCGATCCCCGCGTGCAGGTGGTCCGGGCCGGTCAGGATGTCTTCCAGCGCCTTCAGCCGCAGCTCGGCCACGGAGTACTGCATGGCCAGCAGGTGCTTGACCTGGTGGTTGAAGCTCTCCCGCACGAGGCGCCCACCGCGGTCGTACGGCGAGTGCAGCAAGGCGGCGACGGTGCGGTTGCGCTGGTGGAAGTAGGCCTGCCAGTCGAGCGCGTCGTTCTTGTCGGTCCACGGCACGTGCCAGACCGCGGCACCGGGAAGCGACACCGTCGGGTAGCCGGCCGCGCCGGCGCGCACGCCGTACTCCGCGTCGTCCCACTTGATGAACAACGGCAACCCCAGCCCGATGTCCTCGAGCACGACCCGCGGGATCAGGCACATCCACCAGCCGTTGAAGTCGACGTCGACCCGCTGGTGCAGCCACGGGGTCTGGCGCAGGTTGCGCCGGGCCAGGTCGTGCTCGGGGTAGACGCCCGTGGCGGGCCCCCACCAGTAACGCCACGGGTTGATGGTCTCGCCGAAGCTGTGCAGCTGGGAGCGGGAGAACAGGCTGAACATGTGGCCGCCGACGAGCGTCGGGGTGCGCGCGAGGTCGGCGAAGGTGATGGCCCGCAGGACGCTCTCCGGCTCGGCGACGATGTCGTCGTCGAGCAGCAGGACGTAGTCGCTGCGCCCGGCGCGGACCGTCTCGTACTGAGCGCGGGCGAAGCCGCCCGAGCCGCCGATGTTGCCTTGGGGGAGCACCCGCAGCTTGCCTCCCATCGCCAGGTCGATACGGGAGAAGTCGGCCTGGTCGGTGACCCGGCTGGTGCCCTGGTCGACCACCAGCACCTCGTCGAGCACCTTCATCACGTCGGCGTCCTCGGCGAGCTGGCCGAGCAGCGGCACACACGACTCGGGTCTGATCACGGTGATGCCGATGGTCGCGGTACCGCTGGAGGCACGGTCGAGCGGAACCTGTCCGGCCCACCACGCCTCCTCGACGACCGCGTCGTCACCGCCGGCGACCACGTCGAACCAGTACCATCCGCCGTCCCCGAAAGGCTTCAGCGGCAGCTCGAACGCGAACTCCCCACCCGAGTCGGCCTCGACAGCGCCACCGGGGGTGTCGGCCACCAGGATGGCGCTGGTGTCGACGTCCTCCTCGGTGCTGGCCGAGGCGACACGCTGGGAGCGCCCGTCGGCGGTGGAGCGGTAGACGATCACGGTGCCCGTCCCCGAGATCCGTACGTGCAGCGTGACGGCGTCGAGCACGCTCCACATGCGCCAGTAGCTGGCCGCGAACGCGTTGAAGTAGCTGCCGAAGGAGACGCGGGTGTCGGACGGGACGCACAGCCGGAAGCGGTCGAGGATGTTCTCGGGGCGCGTCAGAGCGGGCGAGCCCTGGTCGTCGCCGGGGTCAGCGAGGGCAGCGCCGGAGTCGACGTAGAGCGGCAGCACGTCGAGGTCGCGGTCGGCGGGGAGCACCACCCGCTGCAGCACCCGCTCGGTCGTCTCCTGCTGACCGCTCATCCCTCGACTCCTCCGCTGGTGAAGGCCGCACCGTTGGCGAAGTGCGGGCGGATCTTGTTGTCGTACACCGACAGCGCCGACCCGATCGCCATGTGCATGTCGAGATACTTGTAGGTGCCAAGACGCCCGCCGAAGAGCACCTGGTCCTCCTTGCGGGCGAGGTCGCGGTAGGCCAGCAGGCGCTCGCGGTCCTCGGGAGTGTTGATCGGGTAGTAGGGCTCGTCGCCCTTGTCCGCGAACCGGCTGAACTCGCGCATGATCACGGTCTTGTCGCCGGGGTAGTCGCGTTCGGGGTGGAAGTGGCGAGGCTCGATGATGCGGGTGTACGGCACGCCCTCGTCGGCGTAGTTCATCACCGACGTCCCCTGGAAGTCACCGACCGGCGCCACCTCGTACTCGAAGTCGATGGTGCGCCACGACAGGTCACCGGCGGCGTAGCCGAAGTACTGGTCGACCGGCCCGGTGAACACGACCGGGACATTGCCGACGAGGTCGTCACGCAGGTCGAAGAAGTCGGTCTCCAACCGCACCTCGATGCGGTCGTGGTCGGCCATGCGGGTCAGCCACGCGGTGTAGCCGTTGGTGGGCAGGCCCTCGTAGGTGTCGTTGAAGTAGCGGTTGTCGAAGTTGTAGCGCACCGGCAGCCGGCTGATGATCTCCGGCGGCAGCTCGCGCGGGTCGGTCTGCCACTGCTTGGCGGTGTAGCCCCGGATGAACGCCTCGTACAGCGGGCGGCCGATCAGCGAGACGCCCTTCTCCTCCAGGTTGCGCGCGTCGGCCGAGGCGATCTCCCCGGCCTGCTCGGCGACGAGCGCGCGCGCCTCGGCGGGGTTCATCGCTCGGCCGTTGTACTCGCAGATGGTGGCCAGGTTGATCGGCATGGGGTAGACCCGACCGGCGTAGATGGTGAACACGCGGTGCTGGTAGCCGGTGAAGGAGGTGAACCGGTTGACGTACTCCCACACCCGTTTGTTGGAGGTGTGGAACAGGTGCGCACCGTACTTGTGCACCTCGATTCCGGTGTCGGGGTCGCGCTCGGAGTAGGCGTTGCCGCCGAGGTGGTAGCGCCGGTCGAGCACCAGCACGCGCAGGCCGAGGTCGTCGGCGCAGCGCTCGGCGATGGTGAGCCCGAACAGACCCGACCCGACGACGACGAGATCGTGGTTCACGGTGGTGACTCCGGCTCCTTGCTGGCAGGGGTACGGCGCACGGGCCCGCGGCGGCATCGCCGGCACCGGGACGGCGCACAAGTCTAGGCGGGCCCCCGTCGCTCAGTCGGGGACGCCGCGCCGGGCGATGAGGCGACGGTACGCCACCCTGCGCACCGGTTCGGGCACCAGCCGGTAGCCGCCGCGTACGGCCACGTTGCGCACGTACTGGCGCCGGGTGGTGAGCCCGAGCTCGCGGAAACGGCGCTGCAGTGCCAGCTCGGAGCCCAGCAGGGTGAGCCCGCCACGTCGAGCGTACGCACCGGCACCAACCCGGTAGTACACGAGCGGCTCGGCCAGGTTGGCCGGCTCCGCGCCGTCGGCCAGCATCCGGGCAAACAGCAGGTAGTCCTCCATCAGCGGAAGGTCCTGGTAGCCGCCGGCCCGCTGCACCGCCTGGCGTCGGTAGACCACCGTCGGGTGGTTGAACGGGTCGCGGAACCGGCTGGCCGAGCGGATCCAAGCCGGGTCGAGCGGCGGCACCCGCACCTGCACGACGTGGTCGACGTCGTCGACAAACTCCATCAGCGCCGACCCGACGATGTCGGCGCCCGCCTCGAGCAGCGGCAGCTGCGCTGCGAAGCGGTGCGGTACGCACACGTCGTCGGCGTCCATGCGGGCCACCACGTCGTGGGTGCAGGCGGCCAGCCCCGCGTCGAGGGCCGGGCCGAGGCCGGCGTTGCGGGAGAGCACCAGCAGGCGCACCGGCACCGGGGAGCCGGCCGACAGCTCGGCGAGCGCCCCGGCCAGCGCGTCCCCGACCGGTCCGTCCTGCACGACGAGCACCTCGTCGGGCCGGCGGGTCTGGTCGACCACGGCGCTCGCGAAGGCCGTCCGCAGGAAGTCCGGGTCGTCACCGGCGTACACCGGCAGCAGCAGGGTGAACGGCAGCCGGTCGGTCATCGGAGCGTGTCCCGGTCACTGCTGTGCGCTGTCGGCCCTCCGGCGTCCGCGACGCGGTAGCCCGCCGCGGCCAGCACCGCCTCGGTGGGTCGCGGACCGGCGCGCACGCCGGCCACGACGCCGCGAGCGGCGGCACGCCAGAGCACACCACGGCGGGCGGAGCCGGCGATGGTCCGCGCCCACCGGCGCAGGGTGGAGCCGGCGTACAGCAGGCGCTCGAGCGGTGCCAGGCCGCGGCTACGGGTGAACAGCCAGACCTTGTTGCGCACCTCGTAGAAGAAGCGTTCGCCCGGGTCGGTGTCGGTCGCACCGAAGGCGCTCGTCTTGTGCACCACCTGGCTGGCGGGGCAGAAGAGCCCGACCCGCCCGCGCAGGATCCGGGTGGTGAACTCGAAGTCGTCGTTCCAGAGGAAGTAGTCGGCCAGTGGGAGACCGCACTCGCGTACCACGGCGGCATCGACCAGCACGGAGACGAACGACGCCGAGCGCAGCGGCACGCATCCGGCTGCCGCGGCCGCGTGCCGCTCCCGGCGGCCGGCAAGTGGCTTGGGTCGGGGGGTGTTCATCGGGTGGTCGCGACCGTCACTCCACAGCACCCGGCTCGCCACCAGGGCCGGTGTGCCGAGGTGCCGGTGGCGGCCCTCGAGCAGCGCGGCGAGGGCGCGCGGGCCAGGAATCGTGTCGTCGTCGAGCAGCCACACGAGGTCGGCGCCGTGGGTTCGCAGCGCCCGGTCGACACCGGCGGCGAAGCCGCCCGCCCCACCGGTGTTGGCCCGCAGGCACACCAGGTCGGCCTCGGCGAAGCGCTCGGCGACCAGCCCGGGCGAGCCGTCGCTGGACGCGTTGTCGACCACGACCACGGCGGCCGGGGCGCGCTCCTGAGCGTCGAGCGCCGCGAGCGACTCGGCGAGCAGCTCGCGACGGTTCCAGGTGACGACGACCGCCACGACCCGTGGCTGCACCACGGGCTCGCCCGGGTCGCCGGATCGGCTCGTCATCGAAGCGGAGACTAACCCCCGCACCGTCGCGACCAAGGTCACGTCGTGCGAGGGCACTATGGGCGCGTCGGCGATCCGGATCGGGCCCTGCGCTCGGGTAGCGTCTCCGGCATGCCTGAACGACGTCCGTCCGGACCCGCCGATGATCGCGCCGGTGACTCCGACTACTCCTGGTTGTACGGCGGGTCGACCGCCGGCGACGACGCGGAGCGGACCCAGGCGCTGCGCCGGCCCACACCGGACGCCGAGCGCACCCAGCGGGTGCCCACCGGCCAGGCCGACACAACCGGACGGGAGCGTGGCGCCGCGCACCTACCGCCGATGCGGCTGCCGCCCCCGGGGCGTGCCGGCACCACCGTGGCACCCCCGCGCAGCCCGACCGGTGCCACACCGGTACGCACCCCATCGCGGCGCCGGGGCTCCGGCGTGCGGTGGGGCCGGGTGATCACCCTGCTGGCCACCGCATGGCTGCTGTTCCTGGTCGCGGTGCCGATCTACGCGTGGTCGCGGGTCAACCGCGTCGACGCCGAGCCCGCCGGGGACCGACCCGCCGACCAGCCGGGCACCACGTACCTGCTGGTGGGGTCGGACAGCCGGCAGGGCCTCGACGCCGAGCAGCGCCAGGAGCTGTCCACCGGCGGCAACGCCCGTGGCAGCCGCACCGACACGGTCCTGCTGCTGCACGTCGGCGCCGGCGAGCCGTTGCTGCTGTCGATCCCGCGCGACTCCTACGTCGACATTCCCGGCCACGACACGGACCGGATCAACGCCGCCTTCAACTCCGACCTGTACGACGACGGTGGCCCCGAGCTGCTGGTCGCGACCGTCGAGGCCAACACCGGCATCCGCGTCGACGACTACGTCGAGATCGGCTTCGGCGGGTTCGTCGACATCGTCGACTCGTTGGGCGGAGTGCAGATCTGCCCCAAGGAGGCCATGCGGGACCCGCTGGCCGGCCTGAGCCTGAAGAAGGGCTGCCAGGAGGCCGACGGCCCCACCGCCTTGGGCTACGCCCGCTCCCGCAAGACCTTCGCGCTGCAAGACCTCACCCGCGTGCAGAACCAGCGCGAGGTCATCGCCTCGATCGGGTCGAAGGCCGCCTCCCCCTGGACGCTGATCAATCCGCTGCGCTACTGGAACGTCAACACCTCGGGTGCGGAATCGCTCACCCTCGGGGAGAACGTCGGCCCGATCTCCCTCGCCCGCTTCGCGTGGACCATGGCGGGCATCGACAGCAACGGGCTCTCGTGCACGGTGCCGGTGATCACCACCACCTCGAGCCTGACCTGGGACCCCCAGCTCGCGCCGCGGGTCTTCGAAGCGGTGGCCGACGACCGCACCGATCGCATCAGCAAGGCGATGTGCCGCCCGACCGGTCAGTGAGGCTCACAGCTGGCTCTGGACGCCCTGGAGCAGCTGCCGGGCGACCACCAGCCGCTGGATCTGGTTGGTGCCTTCGTAGATCTGGGTGATCTTGGCGTCGCGCATCATCCGCTCGACCGGGTAGTCGCGGGTGTAGCCGTAGCCGCCGAGCAGCTGCACCGCGTCGGTGGTGACCGCCATCGCCACGTCGGAGGCGTACGCCTTGGCGGCGGCACCGAAGAAGGGCAGGTCCGGCTCGTCGCGCTCGGAGCGGCCGGCCGCGGCGTAGGTGAGCTGGCGGGCCGCCTCGACCCGCATGCCCATGTCGGCGACCATGAACTGCAGTCCCTGGAAGTCCGCGAGGGGCTGGCCGAACTGCCGCCGCTGCGACAGGTATCCCAGCGCGTAGTCGAGCGCCCCCTGGGCGATGCCGACCGCCTGTGCGGCGATGGTGATGCGGGTGTGGTCCAGGGTCTGCATGGCGGTGCGGAAACCGGTGCCGGGGGCGCCGATCATGCGGGCGGCCGGGATGCGCACCTGGTCGAGGTAGACCTCCCGGGTCGGTGAGCCCTTGATGCCGAGCTTGCGCTCCGGTGCGCCGAAGGACACCCCCTCGTCGTCCCTCTCCACCACGAACGCCGAGATGCCCTTGGCGCCGGCGCCCGCCTCGGTGACGGCCATGACGGTGTAGTACGCCGAGACGCCGGCGTTGGTGATCCAGCGCTTCACCCCGTCGAGGACGTAGTGGTCACCGTCGGCCACGGCCTTGGTCTGCATGCTCGCCGCATCGGAGCCGGCCTCCGGTTCGGACAGGCAGTAGGAGAACATCGCGGCACCGCGAGCGACCGGCGGCAGGTAGGTCTGCTTCAGCTCGTCGCTGCCGGTCAGCAGCAGCGGCATGGTGCCGAGCTTGTTGACGGCGGGGACCAGAGAGGCTGACGCGTCGGCGCGCGCGACCTCCTCGATGACCAGGCAGGCGGCCAGCGCGTCGGCTCCGGCACCGCCGTACTCCTCGGGGATGTGCGGGGCGTGGAAGTCCGCGGCGCGCAGAGCGTCGTATGCCTGCTGGGGGAACTCGCCGGTTGCGTCGACCTCGGCCGCGTGCGGGGCCACTTTGTCGTCGCACAACGCGCGTACGGCCTGTCGGACGGCTCGGTGCTCCTCCGACAGCCCGAACAGCGGGTAGGCGTCGGCGCTCATCGTGCGGCGGCTCTCCACTCGGCGGACCGGCTCGGCCGGCCTGCGCGTTCATGGGACGGGGTTACTGGTCGGGTCGTTGGCATCGGGTCACGGTCACTGGTTCACGGGGCTGGTCACCACCGATGCTACCGGCGAGTCACCTGCGGCGGTGCCCCGCTGCTCGCCGCTTCGTCGCTGTCCGGTCCGACGGACTCGGGGGGCAGCATGCTCTCCTTACCTTCAGTAAGGAGAGCGCGATGTCGTCCGCGACTGTCACCAGCAAGGGTCAGGTGACCATCCCCGTCGAGTTGCGCGCCCGGCTCGGCCTGCGGCCGGGGTCCCGCCTGGCGTTCGTACGAACCGAGGTCGGTAACTACGAGATCCGAGTCGAGACTGGCTCGGTCCGAGAGCTCAAGGGGACGGTGGCCTCACCCTCGCACCCCGTGACGGTGGACGACATGGACGCCGCCATCGCCGCCGGTGCCGCCAGTGCCGACGCCGACGCCAGGCACGACGCCGACGCGTGCTCGGCCTCGACACCAACGTCGTCATCCGCTATCTCGTCCAGGACGAGACCGACCAGGCGGCAACTGCCGCCGAGGTCATCGACACGCTGACCGCGACGACCCCGGGCTTCATCAGCCTGGTGACGACAGTCGAGATCTTCTGGGTGCTCCGCCGCGCGTATCAGGTCGACGCGGCTGGGTGTGCCGACCTGATCGACCGCCTGCTGAACGTGCGGGAGCTGCGGATCGACCATGCGGACGTTGTCCGCTCCGCTGTCGATCACAGCCGCACGGGCGCAGACTTCGCCGATGCCGTGGTGGCGGAGCTCGGGCGCCTCGCCGGGTGTCAGCACACGGTCACCCTCGACCGACGTGCCGCGCGCCTTGCGGGGATGCATCTGCTCGCTTGAGGCTGGCTGGTTCGGTTGGACACGGACTGCCAGTCGGCCGAACCGATGACGACCCGCTCGCGCGACTCGTCGGCGACCCGGGTCCGGTAACACCGGTCCTGCTCGCGCGACGTGCCGACGAGCCCGCCGGAGCACTGTTCAGCGGTGCCGGAACGGGCCGAGTTGGCTGAGCTGGCCGTTCGTCACAACAATGCGCATCACCGCCGTCGACACCCGGGAGCCCGCCGTGCCACCGACCCGCCAGGTGTACCTGCACATCGGCCTGCACAAGACCGGCACCACCTACGTACAGCAGCTGATGCGAGCCAACCGCGCCCCGCTGCGCAGGCAGGGGGTGCTCTTTCCCGGCGGCGAGGGGAAGCGGATGCCCAGCCAGGTGTTCGCCGCCTGGGACCTGCTCGGGCGCCGACAGCGCGGCGCCCCCGCGGATGCCCGGATCGAAGGGGCGTGGGCGACGCTGGCAGAAGCGGTGGCAAAGGTGCCGGTGAACGAGGCGCCCACGGTGTTGCTGTGCGACGAGCACCTCTCGCTGGCCGGCCCGCGACAGGCCCGCCGCGCCGTGCGCTCCTGGGGCGCCGCCGAGGTCCATGTCGTGGTCACCGTGCGGGACCTGGGCCGGGTGCTGCCCTCGGCCTGGCAGGAGGACGTCAAGAACCGCGGCACGTTCCAGTGGACCGCCTTCGTCGACGCGGTACGTGACCCCGCCCGCATCGGCACCAACCCCGCCCGCGGGTTCTGGGTCCGACAAGACCTGCCGGCCGTGCTGGCGACCTGGGCGCGACACGTCGGCGTCGAGCGGGTCCACGTGGTGACGGTGCCTCCACCCGGCGCGTCACCCGACCTGCTGGTGGAGCGGATCGGCTCCGTGGTCGGCTTCGACGCTGCCGAGCTGCCCCGGCAGGCCGCGTGGGCCAACGAGAACGTCGGGCTCGTCGGCACCGAGCTGCTGCGCCGTCTGACGCCGATGATGCGGCACCTCGACGCCCGACAGTTCGACAAAGCGATCAAGCTGACGATCGTCCGCCGCCTTGCCGACGGATTGACCCCGGTGCGGCACGCTCTCACCGACGACGAGCTGGCCTGGGCGCGGACGCGCGGTGCGGAGATGGTGCGCGACGTCCGCAGCGCCGGCTACCCCGTGGTCGGCGATCTCGACGAGCTGACGCCGCTCCCGGTGAGTGGACGCCGCCCCGATGACGTCACCACCGAGGAGCTGCTCGACGCCTCACTGGTGGCCCTCGCCGGGCTCGGCGAGGAGTACGCCACGTCGTGGTGGGCCAACAAGCGGGGCGACGCGCCAGCCGGTGCCGGTCGTCGGGCCCGGGCCACCAGCGCCGCCCGCTCGGTGCGCTACCGCGCCGGTCGGGCGGTGGCCCGCGTCGCCGACCGCTCCCCCGCCCTCGGCCGGCTCGTTGGCGCGTACCTACGCCGCGGCCGCTAGCCGGCAGCGGCTGGCTGCCGGTCACCACGAGAAGCAAGCGCTGACCGGCGCACTCAGCGGGTGTGCACCAGCCCGACGTCGAACACCTTCACGGTGCGCTTGCCGTCGACCGGTCCACCGATGCGCACCTTGCGGTAGGCGGTGTTGTTGGTGGTGTCGGACTCGACGAGGTTGCCCTTGGGGTTGGCGGTCACCTCGATGAAGTACCGGCCCGACGCGAGTCCTTGCAGGTTGAACGACTGTCCGGGCCGGTACTGCGAGTAGGTGTCTCCCGACCCGGTGTCCAGCACCTCGCGTACCCCCAACGCCTGCTCGGCGCCGCACGCGGTGTGCAGGTCGGTGTTGCGCGGACGCCAGTTCGCCCCCGGCACCGTGTAGTCGACCGCGTCGGTGTTGGCCAGGCAGAACGCCTCCTTCTTGCTGCGCATGACGACCTGCTTGTCGGCGTCGAGGAGCCGGTAGCGCGCGAAGTCGGTGAAGTGCCAGTGGTGGTGCCCGTCGCGCTCGTCCCACTCCATCGTCCCGGCCGCGCGGTGCCCGTACGGCGTGCCCGCCGCGTCGTAGAAGTACTGGTAGGCGTCCATGACGTCCGCACCGGGGCGCCGGAACCCGTCCACGACCAGGGGCGAGGGGCCGGCGTTCCACACGGTCGCGCCGAAGGCCAGGAAGTGTCCGCGGAAGGCGCGAATGCCGAGCGACGGCAACGAACGTAGATCGGGCATCGCCGAGACCGGGGGGTTGCCGACCGCCGCGGACGGCTCACGGGCCGCCGGCTGGGTCGGCACGACCTGGTGCGGCGCGTCGGCCGCCTCGGCTGGGGCGCCGACGTCGAAGGGATCGACCGGGTCGCGCAGCTCGCAGCCGCCACCACAGCCCCCGCCCCTTCGCACCACGCGCACGTCGACCGTTTGCACCGCGGCCCGGCGCGACAGCCCGAACAGCTTGCGGTAGGCCAGGTCGATGCTCACCCGTGCGGTGTAGCGCCCCGGCGCCAGCTTCACCCGGGCGTGCCAGGGGTCGACGGCCGGCACTCCCCAGCCGGCCTCGATGCCCTGCACGGCGCCGAGGGTGAACGGGTGGCTGCCCCAGCAGCCACCCGGGTACGGGGAGGTGTCGGGAGCATCGGGGTCCACCCGCACCGCTTCGTACGCCGAGGAGCACGACCTCGCGGTGAGCTTGGCCGCGACCTTGCCGTCGCGACCGACGATGCGCACGTGGGTGAAGTCCGGGAGGCCGCGGAAGTTCTGCACTGTGCCGTCGGGCACGGTGATGTCACCGCCGAAGATCTCGGGACGCAGGATGCGCGCAGAGACCAGGTGCCGGTAGGGAGCAACCGGCGGTCGGGTGGTGTGCACCTCGAACGGGATTTCGCCGGCCACCAGGTAGGTGCCGAGGTCGAGCGGCACCCGCTTGCCCCACCTCACCAGCTCGACCGAGTCGGTGGCCTGGCGCAGCTTGACCAGCGGCCCCGGCTGGGGCGAGGTCATGGCCACCTCGGCCGGGGCCGGACCGGCCACGGCGGTGAGGCCGGCGACCATGACGACCGTGACGGCACCGGCGAACCCTCGGCTCCGGCGCGTCGGGCCACGGCGTGAGATACGAGTCATCACTTCCCCCGTTCATGCGCAACGCCGGGCTCTCCGGCGTGCGACGAGGACATAGTGGACCTGTCCGACATCCCCCGCTAGGGCCGGACCAGCGCCGATACCGAGTCGGGACGAAAAATGCGGGGTCAGCTGCCGGCTCGTTCGGCACGCACGGCGGCACCCTTGGCGAGCGCCGCCTCGTGCAGGCGCGCCTGGTGCGCAGCCACTGCCGCGCGCACGACCGGGTCGGTGGCCCCGAGGACGCGGGCGGCGAGCAGGCCGGCGTTGTGGGCACCGCCGATCGACACCGTCGCCACCGGCACCCCCGCTGGCATCTGCACGATGGACAGCAGGGAGTCCATCCCGTCGAGGTGGGCCAGCGGCACCGGGACACCGATCACCGGCAGCGGGGTCACCGCAGCCAGCATGCCGGGCAGGTGGGCCGCTCCCCCGGCACCGGCCACCAGCACCTGCAGGCCGCGTCCGGCAGCGGTGCGCCCGTACGCCACCATCTCCTCGGGCATGCGGTGCGCCGACACCACGTCGGTCTCGTAGCCGATCTCCAGCTCGTCGCACGCGTCGGCTGCGGCACGCATCACCGGCCAGTCGGAGTCCGACCCCATCACAATGCCCACCCGGGCCGGCTCGTCACCCACGTCAGCCCTCCTCGGGTGGCAGCTCGCCGGCGAACCAGGCGGCGGCGTGGCGGGCCCGCTGCCGTACGTCGGCGAGGTCGTCGCCGTAGGTTGTCACGTGACCGACCTTGCGTCCTGGCCGCACCGACTTGCCGTACAGGTGCACCCGCGCACGAGGGTCGCGGGCGAGCACGTGCGGGTAGCCGTCGTAGAGCCGGTCGACGGTCCCGGCGAGGACGTTGACCATGCACGTCCACCGGGCCCGCGGCGCGGGGTCACCCAGCGGCAGGTCGAGCACGGCGCGCAGGTGGTTCTCGAACTGGCTCGTCACCGCCCCGTCGATGCTCCAGTGTCCGGTGTTGTGCGGGCGCATGGCGAGCTCGTTGACCAGCACCTGCCCGTCGCGGGTCTCGAAGAGCTCCACAGCGAGCACTCCGACCACGTCGAGGCCGGCGGCCAGGTCCATCGCGAGCCGCTGCGCCCGTACGGCGAGGTCGGGGGCGAGGCCGGGGGCGGGGGCGGTCACCTCGGCGCAGACGCCGTCGCGCTGCACCGACTCGACCACCGGGTACGCGGCCACCTGCCCGGACGGCGACCGGGCGACGAGCGCAGACAGCTCCCGGACGAAGTCGACCCGCTCCTCGGCGAGCAGTGTGCCGTGCCGGGCGAGCAGCGCCTCCGCGGCCGCCGAGGAGTCGACCAGGTGGACCCCCTTACCGTCGTAGCCGCCGCGGGTCGTCTTGAGCACCAGCGGCCAGCCGGTGCCCGCCGTCGCGGCGAAGTCAGCCACGGCGGCCGGCTCGCTCACCAGCCGATGCGCCGGCGCCGGCACCTCCAGCTCGGCCAGCCGCTGGCGCATCACCCCCTTGTCCTGGGCGAGCAGCAGCGCGTGCGGTCCGGGTCGGCAGGCGTGGCCCTCGGCGGTCAACGCCTCGAGGTGCTCGGGCGGAACGTGCTCGTGGTCGAACGTGACGACCGCGCAACCCCGCGCGGTGGCGAGCAGGTCGTCGAGGACGCGAAAGTCCCCGACGACCGGGTCCCGCACCACTTGCGCTGCCGCGACGTCGGATCCCTCGACCAGCACCCGCAGCGGCACTCCCAGCGCGATCGCGGCGGGCTGCATCATCCGCGCCAGCTGGCCGCCCCCGACCACGGCGACGCGCGGCCCCTGCACCGGGGTGTCGTCGACGGCACCGGACGCCGCATTGGCGGGAGCGGCCGGGACCGGGCAGGGGCTCACGGCTAGGCAGGGTAGCGACGCCGGACCGGGCACCTGCTGGGCGCACCCGCCCGGCCCACCTGCCCCGCCCCACTGCGCGACGCCACCTGCCCGGCCCACCTGCGCGGCATCGGCCTGCCCCGCTCGGCTCATCTGCTCGCATACGTCCGCGGCGCCCGGGCCAGTACCCTCGATCATCGTGACGAGCCCGCCCCTGGTGCCCGCACCGGCGGGTGCGACGAGCCGGTGGCGCTCGGTGCTGCGCGAGCTGACGACGTTCGGCCTGGTCGGGCTGGCCGGTCTCGTCGTCGACGTCGGGATCTTCAACCTGCTCCGCTTCGCCGGCGACCCGGGACTGCTGCAGCACAAGCCCCTGACCGCCAAGGTGCTCAGCGTGGTCGCCGCCACCGTGGTGACGTACCTGGGCAACCGGCACTGGACGTGGCGGGACCGGCCCTTCGGTGACCGCCGCGGCGAGTACGCCCGGTTCTTCGCCCTCAACGCCCTCGGCATGGGCATCGCAGTGGCGTGCCTGGGGATCAGCCACTACCTCCTGGGACTGAGGAGCCCGCTGGCTGACAACATCTCGGCCAACATGGTCGGTCTCCCGCTCGGCACGGCGTTCCGCTTCTGGGCCTACCGCCGGTTCGTCTTCCCTGCCCGGCGGGCCGGGTCAGCCGGCCCAGGTCCAGCGCCGCCGGACGGTGACGGGCTCGACAGTCCCGAAGCCGCGTACCGGTCGGGCCGGTAGCCGGCGCGTCTCGTACTGCTCGCCCAGCAGCTCGGCGGTCGCCTCGTCGATCATGACGCGGTTGCGCCGGGCCACCGCGGTGAGCCGGGAGGCGAGGTTGACCGGTGGCCCGAAGACGTCGCCCAGCCGGCTCGTCACCCACCCGGTGGCCAACCCGACCCGCACGTCGGGCAGGGCCACCTCGCCGCCGATGCCGTCGACCACCGCGAGTGCCACCTCGACCGCCCCGACCGGGTCGTCGCTCACGAAGAGCACGGAGTCGCCCAACGACTTGATCGCGCGCGCGCCGCCCGCGGTCACCAGGTCGGTGCATCGCGTCTCGAAAGTCTCGACCAGCGTCGCAAGACTGTCGTCGTCCAAGCCGTTGGTGAGCTGGGTGAAACCCACCAGGTCGGCGAATCCGACGGTCTTCGACGTCGTGAGCAGGTCCGCCTCGGCGGCACCCAGGGACGCGACCCGCGCGACCGCGGCGGCCAGGTGGCGGCGCCACGCGTAGACGACCAGCTCCTCGAACGCCGGCGTCACGCTCTGGCCGAGGTCGAGCGCCGAGCTGAGCCGGCTGCTACCGGCTTGCTGGCGCCGTTCGACCAGCTCGGTCAGGGTCGCGACTTGCCAGTCGGCGAGACGCGACATGGTGTTGCCCAACGCCCGGGTCAGGCGGATCGCCGTCTCCAAGTCCAACGCGCCGGCCTGGCAGGCGTCCACGACCACCTCGAGCGCCCGCCGGTCGGCCGCCACGAACGCGGGGGTCGCCTCGTCGACGTCAGGGAAGCCCAGCGCGCGCCAGAGCCGTCGCGCCTGCTCGAACGGCATGTCCGCGGCCTCGGCCACCTCCGGCCCGGTGAGGCTCGGCGCCTCCCCGAGCACGACCTGCTCCAGCGCCTCGGGTCCGAGCGGGGACGAGTCCGCACCCGGATCCTCGCCTCCGGTCCCCTGCATGGACATGGCCGGATCGTGTCACGTCGTAGCCCGCCCGGTCCCGAGCGCCGGGTCAGTGACCCGGACCACGCACATGGACGACGTCACCGGCTCCGAGCGCGACACTTCCCCCGGCGGCGTCGACCACCACCAGCCGGCCACCGCCATCCACCTCGACCGCCTCGCCGCGCAGCCGGCGACCATCGGGCAGGTCGACCTCGACGCGGCGCCCGAGCGTGGCGCAGCGGGCGGTGTACGAGGCGTGCAAACCTGGCCGGCCGACGGCCGGGTCTCCCTGGACGGCCTCCCACGCGTCGAGCAGCGAGCCAAACGTACGCAGCAGCGCACGCAACAGCACCGACCGGTCGAGCGTCGACGCCCCCGCGATCGCCAGCGACGTGGCTCGTGGCACCGGCAGCTCCGCCGCGTGCAAGGAGACGTTCAGCCCGATCCCGACGACGGCGACGGGACCGGCTGGCCCCTCGACCCGCTCCACCAGCACGCCCGCAAGCTTTCGCTCGTCGACCAGCACGTCGTTGGGCCACTTGAGGACGGCGTCCACCTCGGCCGTACGCCGGCAGGCCTCTGCGACGGCGACGCCGGCCAGCAGCGGCAGCCACGGCCACCGCGCGGACGGCACCTCGGGCCGGACCAGGGCCGACACGGTGAGACCCGATCGGGGCGGTGCGTGCCAGCCGCGATCGAGCCGGCCGCGGCCACCGCTTTGGTGCTCGGCCACCACCACGAGACCGGCTGCGGTGCCGGACCGCGCCTCGGTCACCACGTCGGCGTTCGTGCTGGCCGTCTCGGCCACCACACTTAGGTCAGTCCACCGCGTACCCGGCCGGACCAGGGCCGCCCGAGCCGCCACGGCGTCCAGCGGTGGTCGCGACAGGTCGGTCCACGCGGCGGCCACGACCACCAGCCTGCCAGCCACGCCCGCCGACGCAGGCGCAGCAGTGCCAAGCCGGCCAGCCGGCCAGGCGCGGCACGCCCGCCGCTAGGGTCAGGCTTCGTGATTCAGAGCGCCGAGGAGTCCCCCGCCGAGCAGTTCGAGACGCCGCCGGAGGAGATCGACATCCACACCACCGCCGGTAAGCTGGCCGACCTCGACCGCCGCCTCGACGAGGCGGTGCACGCCGGCTCCCAGCGTGCGATCGAGAAGCAGCACGCCCGTGGCAAGCTCACCGCCCGCGAGCGGGTGGCGCGGTTGTTCGACGAGGGGACGTTCGTCGAGGTCGACGAGCTCGCCCGGCACCGCAGCACGAACTTCGGCCTGGCCGACCGCCGCCCGTACGGAGACGGCGTCGTCACCGGCTACGGCACGATAGAGGGCCGCCAGGTGTGCGCGTTCGCGCAGGACTTCGCCGTCTTCGGCGGCAGCCTCGGCGAGGTGTACGGCGAGAAGATCTGCAAGATCATGGATCTGGCCACCAAGACGGGCTGCCCCGTGGTCGGCATCAACGAGGGGGCCGGCGCCCGCATCCAGGAGGGCGTGGTCTCCCTCGGGCTGTACGGCGAGATCTTCCGCCGCAACGTGCACGCCTCGGGAGTCATCCCGCAGATCTCGCTGATCATGGGCGCTTGCGCGGGCGGCCACGTCTACTCCCCCGCGGTCACCGACTTCACCGTGATGGTCGACGGCACCTCCCACATGTTCATCACCGGCCCGGACGTCATCAAAACCGTCACCGGCGAGGACGTGACGATGGAGGAGCTGGGGGGCGCCCGCACCCACAACACCCGCTCGGGCAACGCCCACTACATGGGCACCGACGAGGACGACGCGCTCGACTACGTACGGGCGCTGCTGTCGTACCTGCCGCAGAACAATCTCGAGGAGCCGCCGAGCTACGCCGAGGATGTCGACCTCGAGCCGTCGGAGACCGATCGTGCACTGGACACGCTGATCCCCGACTCGGCCAACCAGCCCTACGACATCCACACCGCCATCGAGGCGGTGCTCGACGAGGCGGAGTTCCTCGAGGTGCACGCCATGTTCGCCACCAACGTCGTGGTCGGCTTCGGGCGCATCGAGGGCCACAGCGTCGGCGTCGTCGCGAACCAACCGCTGCAGTTCGCCGGCACGCTCGACATCGACGCGAGCGAGAAGGCCGCCCGCTTCGTCCGCACGTGTGACGCCTTCAACATCCCGGTGCTGACGTTCGTCGACGTGCCCGGCTTCCTGCCCGGCACCGACCAGGAGTACAACGGCATCATCCGCCGCGGCGCGAAGCTGATCTACGCCTACGCCGAGGCGACGGTGCCGCTGGTCACCGTCATCACCCGCAAGGCGTACGGCGGTGCGTACGACGTGATGGGCTCCAAACACCTCGGCGCCGACTTCAACATCGCCTGGCCGACCGCCCAGATCGCGGTGATGGGCGCGCAGGGGGCAGTCAACATCCTCTACCGCGCCGAGCTCTCCGACGCCGATGATCCGGAGGCGCGCCGAGCCGAGCTCATCACCGAGTACGAGGACACGCTGGCCAACCCCTACATCGCCGCCGAGCGCGGCTACATCGACGCAGTGGTCACGCCGCACGAGACGCGCGCCGAGGTGACGCGGGCGCTACGGCTGCTGCGCACCAAGCGGGAGACGCTGCCGCCGAAGAAGCACGGGAACATCCCGCTGTGAGGCCGCGGTGAGCGAGGGGCGAGAGCGCGCAGCGGGTGAGCCCCGAGCGACCCATAACGCGGTGAGCGAGGGGCGAGAGCGCGCAGCAGACGAGGCGACGGCGCCACCCTTGCTGCGGGTGGTCAACG
Source organism: Propionibacteriales bacterium (assembly GCA_038233355.1). GTDB lineage: Bacteria > Actinomycetota > Actinomycetes > Propionibacteriales > Nocardioidaceae > DASQMN01. Next base: position 132 of record JBBSMD010000033.1, on the reverse strand, counting down.
GAGAGCCGGACGAGGAGGAGCTGGCGGCGCTGGTGGCTGTGGTCTCAGCGCGGCTGGCGACCACCGAGGACCCAGCGGGCGCAGGCGCCGCGCGCAGCGCGTGGGGTGATCCGGCCAGAGCCGTACGAGCCT
>JBBSMD010000032.1:0-18688 GCA_038233355.1 Propionibacteriales bacterium | reverse complement strand
GTGCCGCCCGACGATCTCGCCGACTACCGCGCCGGGGCACGTATCGGGCTCCCGGCCCAGGGCCCGGGTGCGGTCGCCGGCTGGGGGCGACGACTGGGCGGGCTGACCGTCGACTGGGCGGTGTCCTTGCTCATCGTGGCCGCCTTCGTCGGCCGCGACGTCTGGACCGGCTACGGCTTCGTGCAGTGGGCTCCGCTGCTGGTGCTCTGGCTGCAGACCACCGTGCTCACCGGTCTGCTGGGCACGACCATCGGTCACCGGGTGCTCGGCCTGCGGGTCGTACGGGTGCGGGCCCGCGACCGGGCGCTCGGCGTGGGCCGGGCTGCGCTGCGCGCGTTGCTGCTGTGTCTCGCGATCCCGCCGCTGGTGGCCGACCGCGATAGGCGCGGGCTGCACGACCTCGCAGGTGACGCCGTGGTGGTCAACAGCCGCTGAGCGACGGCTGGGGCGGGACGGTCCCCTAGCGCCCCTGCATCATCCGGCGGGCCTCGCGGGCACTGGCCGGGATCGGGCCCCTGGGCAGTGGCGCCTGCGGGCGCATCGCGTCGAGGGCGCGCAGCCGCTGCACGAGCTCGGTCATCTCTGCGGGGCGGATGTTCTTCGGCAGCTTGCGGATGTGCCTGGCCAGCTTGGGCAGAGGCACTTCGCCGGAGCCCTCGCCGACGACGATGTCATAGACCGGCACCTCACCGGCCAGTCGGGCGTGCTTCTTCTTCTCCGCCGTCAACAGGTGTCGCGCTCGGCTCGGCTGGCCCTCCGCTACGAGGACCACACCGGGACGGCCGACGACGCGGTGCACGACGTCCTGGCTCTTGGTGAAGCCGATCGCCGGTTTGACGACCCAGCCTCGCTTGAGCATCTGCAGTGCACCCACCGCGGCACCCGGTTGACCCTCGACCTGGGCGTACGCAGCACGTTCGGCGCGCCGGCCGAGGACGACGAGGACGGCGATGAGGCCGGTCAGCACGCCGATCACGACCCCGAAGACGGGGTGGATCAGCCAGCCGGCGAGGGCCCCCGCAAGGAGACCGACACCGAGGAACCAAGCCAGCAGGATCCAGCCGATCCGCTTGTCGGACTTCTTGGTGATCCGGTACGCCTGGGCGATCTGGCGCAGGCGTCCCTTCGGGGGAGCGGCGGGAGTCGACATGCGTGGCGGCCCTGATCTGTCGCGGGTGGGGTGACGCCCCGCCGGGCGGGGCCCGGCTAGCCTACGCGGTCGCGGTCGCGGTCGCGGTCGCGGTCGCGGCCGGGTCGACGTCGGTGGAGTTGTCACTGTGTGCAGGGGTGATAGCCCTCGCTGACGGTGACAACTCGGGCGAGGTGCCGGGTCGGCGGGGTGACGACTCGGGCGAGGTGCTGGAGAGGCGGGTGACCGAGCCAGAGGGCGGCCCGGGACGCCCGTGCTAAGCCGACGCGGGCATGTCGTCGCGACGCTCCATCGCTTGGGCGTACAACCTGCCGGCTCGGTAGGAGGAGCGCACCAGCGGCCCCGACATCACCCCGGCGAAACCGATCTCGAGCGCCTGGTCCCGCAGTTGCACGAACTCCTGCGGCTTGACCCAGCGGTCGACCGGGTGGTGGCGCACCGAGGGTCGCAGGTACTGCGTGATCGTGAGCAGCTCACAGCCCGCCTGGTGGAGTACCCGCATCGTGTCGACGACCTCACCGGTCTCCTCGCCCATGCCCAAGATCAGGTTGGACTTGGTGACGAGGCCGTCCTCTCGGGCGGCGGTGAGTACGCCCAACGAGCGCTCGAAGCGGAAGCCGGGACGGATGCGGCGGAAGATCCGCGGCACCGTCTCGATGTTGTGGGCGAACACCTCGGGGCGGGAGGAGAACACCTCGGCCAACTGGTCGGGCTCGGCGTCGAAGTCCGGTGCCAACATCTCCACGCCGGTGTCCGGGTTGAGGTCGTGGATCCGGCGGATCGTTTCGGCGTACAGCCAGGCGCCACCGTCGGGCAGGTCGTCGCGCGCCACTCCGGTGACGGTCGCGTAGCGCAGCTCCATCGCGCGTACGGACTCGGCCACTCGCCGCGGCTCGTCGCGGTCCAGCTGGGCGGGCTTGCCGGTGTCGATCTGGCAGAAGTCGCAGCGCCGGGTGCACTGGTCACCACCGATGAGGAAGGTGGCCTCGCGGTCCTCCCAGCACTCGAAGATGTTGGGACAGCCCGCTTCCTGGCACACGGTGTGCAGCCCCTCGCCCTTCACCAGGCTCATCAGCTCTTGATACTCCGGGCCCATCTTCGCCCGGGTCTTGATCCACTCGGGCTTGCGCTCGATCGGAGTCTGGGCGTTGCGGACCTCGAGGCGGAGCAGCTTGCGTCCATCGGGGGCGACCGTCACTTCGCCAGCGTACGCGGATCGACGGCCTAGCGCGGCCGGCGTGCGAACCGTTGCATGTCGCGGAAACCGCACCGAGAGAGCGAGCCCGCGGTCGGCAGTTCGGCACGGTGGTCGCGCCGATGGACGACGCACTCACGCGCCAGATCCCGGGCGGGTCGGGTGCCGGTGTCAGCCGGTGCGCTCCCGCTCTTCCTGCTCCTCGGTCTCCTCCTGGTCCTCCTGTTCGCTCTCGTGCAGGCGTTGTGTCGCCGGGGAGGTGTCCAACACGATGATGCCGACGATGACCACGGCGAGCGCGATCGCGGTCACCGTCTGCCTGAGCAGACCGTCGGGGAGGGGCTCGTTGAAGAGCGTGACACCGATCGCCACGGCGACGACCAGCTCGGTGCTGTCGATGACGGGCATGCTGGCGGTCAGCGGACCGGCCTGGTAGGCACTCTGGATGAGCAGCAGGCCACCGATGCTCGCGATCACCAGCAGGTAGGTCTGCCATGCGGTGAAGAGAGCGACGAAGCCCTGCCCGATGTGTTCGATGGTGTTGTCGAACAACGCGGACTGGAACCCCATGATGAGAGCGCCGGAGAAGGCAAACGTGGAGGCGCGCACGGGGCCCGCGTCGGCCTGGCGTCCGATGAGCAACGCAGCCCCGGCCGCGACCGCCACCGCGCCAAGCGCCACCAACCAGCCCAGGTTGCTCGCGATCGGGTCGCCTTCCCTGGGATTGGCGGCGATGATCGCGACCGCCAGCCCGCCCCCGACGATGGCAGCGCCCAGCCAGCTGTGCCACCCCAGGCGTACGTCGTTCAGGTAGGCCGACAGCGGTAGGGCGAAGATCAGCTCGGTGACGATCAGCGGCTGGACCAGCGACAGCGGACCGAACCCGAGAGCTAGCCCCTGGAAGCCGTAGGAGACCACGGCGAGCCCGATCCCCAGCAGCCACATCTTCTGGCGGGCCAGCTCTCCAAGGAGGCGAAACGAGAGCGACTCGCCTTCGGGCCGCTGGCTGGCTACTCGCTGCTGCAGGGCGCCACCTACGGCGAAGCACGCCCCGGCCGCCACGGCCGCCGGAATCGCCACGAAGAGCTGCACGCGCGTTCTCCTCTACATCTTCCACATCTTTGCGGGGCCAACGCGTTAGTGCCCACTTGGATGGGTAAGACACCTGCCATGGCGGTGTATCTTCTGGCCCTCGCTGCGGCGCTGCTCTTCGCGGTGGGGTCGGTCGTGCAGCAGCACGTCGCCTTCGAGGCCCCGCCGGGCAAGTCGCTGAAGCTGAGCCTGCTGTGGTGGCTGGTGCGACAGCCGGTCTGGCTGGTCGGCGTCGCGACCGCACTCGTCGGCAACGGGTTCAGCAGTGCCGCGCTGGGGGTGGGCAGCGTCGCCCTCGTCCAACCCCTGCTGGTCTCTCGGCTGTTGTTCGCGTTGCCGTTGTCAGCGGCATGGGCCCGGCAACGTCTCTCCGGACGCGACTGGCTGGGCGTTCTCGCGACTGCTGGCGGCCTGGCCGCCTTCATCGCGATCGGACGTCCGCAGCCCGCCGAGGACAGTAGCGCCCCGCTGTGGCGGTGGGCGGTCACCGCGGCCGCGATCGGCCTGGTCAGCGCCACGCTGGTGCTGTTGGCGCGCCGGCTCAATCCCGCCCGCGAGGCACCGATGCTCGGTGCCAGCGCCGGCATGCTGTTTGGGCTGCAGTCGGGCCTGACCGAGGTCGCGGTGCACAGCTTCTTGGACGACGGCTTGACCGGTCTGTTGACCAACTGGACCTCCTATGCCGTGCCGGTGACCGCTGTCGTGGGGACACTGCTGGCCCAGAGCGCGTACGAGATGGCTCCCTTGGCGGCGTCCTACCCGGCGCTGGCAGCCATCGAGCCGTTGGCCGGCATCGGGATCGGCGTCGGTGTGCTCGGTGGGGCCCTCGCCTTCGGTGTCCTGCCGCTGGGGTTGCAGATCGTGGCCTTGGCCGTCATGACCGCCGGAATCTTCCTGCTGGCGACGTCGCCTCTGGTCACGGGTAAGCGCAAGGAGATGCAGCGTAAGGAGGCCGAGGGGCGGGCCTACCGCACCGAGGACGAGATCGAGCACGACCTGCGCGGGGTGGAGAAGTCACTCCAGCGGATCGAGAGCCGCCCACGTCGCGACGACGGCGACATGGCCACTCTCGGGCAGCGACTGGACCGGGCCGAGCAGCAGCTCACCCAGCTCTCCGACTTGGAGGCGACCGCCCGCGAGGGTGACACCGCCGGACCGCCTGCGACCGACCACCAGCGAGCCCTGCGCGAGTGGGAAGAGGAGATCGAGGACCGCCAGCGCCAGCTGCGGGCGAAGGAGCGGGCGCTGCGCGAGCGGGTGCGTGCCCTCAAGTGACCCATCGGGCGTTGAGCCCCGAAGAACTGCCGCCTGATGCGTCACCAGCCGCTCTGTGTTCCCCGGTCCTTGTCGGTCGCCGGGCGTCGCCGCGCTCCGGTCGTTGCCCAATCGAGACGGTACGAAGGTGAGGGAGCGGATTGAGTCGTCCACCCAAGGGGCACCGGGGCGACGTGGCGGACAGCAGGCCCTTGTCGGTGGCGGTGCTCGTCGAGCTCGAGCGAGGGCCGGCAGCGGGCGGACACGTGAAGTGCTGGGAGCGCTTTGCCGAGGCAGCCGTCGACGTCAACGTCGACCTGACCGTTTACACCCTCGGCACCGAGGAGACGGTCGAACCCCTGGCCGACAACGTCCGGTTCGAGACGCTCCGCCCGGTGTGGGACACCCGTCGCCTGGGCCACCTCGTGGGCGGGGTGGACCCGTCCGACCTGGCTCCCTACCACTCCAGGCTCGCCCGTCGGCTGCGCCGGCACGACGTGTGGCACGTGACCCATCTGTTCGCCTTCGCGGCGACGGCCGTGCACCTGGCCCGTCGGGGTCACCACCCACTCGTCGGGTCGGTGCACACCGACGTCCCCATGCTGACGGCGATGTACGCCGGGCAGGTCGTCGACGGCCTGCCCCCGGTGTTGCGCCGGCACGTGGCGAGCAGCGACCTGGCGCGGGTCGCGCCGGCGCTGGCTCGGCGGCGACGGGATCGGGTGCTCGGGGCGTGTGACTGGCTATTGGCCTCCAACCCGGCCGACCACCACGAGCTCGCCGCGACCGTGCCGCAGGTGCCGGTCTCCCGGCTGCGACGAGGTGTCGACACCGCCCTGTTCAGTCCCGACCGTGCGGACCGGGCCTGGTTGGCTCGACGCTGCGGCGTGCCGAAGGACCTGCCGCTGGTGCTCTTCGTCGGCCGGGTCGACGTCACCAAGGGAGCCCCGACGGTCGCGGAGGCGGTGCGACGGCTGAGCTCCTCGGGTCGGCCAGCGCATCTCGTGGTCGCCGGTCAGGGCGCCGCTACCGGCGCGATCTCGTCGCTGCTCGGCGAGCGGGTGACGTTCCTCGGCCATCTCGCCCAGTGCGAGCTGGCGCGCGTCTACGCCAGTTGCGACGTGCTCGCGTTCCCGTCGCTGAGCGAGACCGCCGGCAACGTCGTCGCGGAGGCCATGGCGGCTGGGCTGCCGGTCGTGCTGCCTCGTGGCGCACGAACCGGGCAGTGGCTGTCGGCACCGGGGGAGGACGGGATCCTCGTGGGCGGCGGGGACGCGGATGCGTGGTCGTCGGTACTGGCCGCCCTCGTCGCCGACCCGGAGGGTCGGGAAGCGATCGGCCGACGCGCCCGCGCGACCGCGCTCGCGGACCACCCGTCGTGGGCCGACGTGGTGCGCGAAGACCTCCTGCCGGTCTGGCAGGGCACGGCGCGAGGCACCTGCCGCGCGGACTCGAGGCGATCTGAATCGGTGCAACGGAAAGGAGGAGCGCATGGCTAGGACAGGCTCCACGGCGGTAGGCGGGCAGGCGACCGGCTGGCGTAGTCACGTATCGCCGGTGCTGGCTACGTCGGCAGCATGGGCGTGGCGGTTCCTGCTGCTCGCGGCCGCCGCGTACGCCGTGGTCTGGTTCCTCGGCAAGCTGGTACTGGTGGTGGTGCCGACGTTCCTCGCGCTCGTCTTCACCGCCCTGCTGGCGCCGGTTGTCGACCTCCTCACCTGGCGCAAGATCCCCCGGGCCCTGGTCAGCGCCGTGGTGCTCACCGCCGCGTTCGCGGCCGGCGTGGGAGTGGTCTACTTCGTGGTCACCCAGCTTCAGTCGAGGGCAGACGAGCTCGTCGGCGACGTGTCGCGCATCGGCGACAACGTACGCGGTGTGCTGGCCCAGGTGCCGGGCATGGGAGACGCCCCGTTCGTGACGCTCCAGCAGCGCCTGGAGATCTGGCTCCAGAACAACCGCTCGGTCGTGGTGAGCGACCTGCTGATGACGGGCCGCCTCCTGGTCAAGCTCGTGACCGGGCTCGTGCTCACCCTGTTCCTCACCTTCTTCTTCCTGGCCCAAGGTGACCGCCTGTGGAGCTGGCTGGTGCGGCTCGTGCCCGACCGCGCCAGGGCGAGTGTCAACGGCGCGGGGCACAGCGCCTGGCGCGTCCTCTCCGGCTGGCTCGTCGGGACGGCGGTCATCGCGACGATCCATGCAGTCGTCGTCGGGGTGGTGCTGTGGCTGCTCGGCACCTCCCTCGTGGTACCGCTGGCCGTCCTCGTCTTCGTCGGCAGCTTCATCCCCGATGTCGGCGCGGTGGTGTTCGGCGGCGTCGCCGTGCTCGTGACCCTGCTCTCGGTGGGTCCGGTCGGGGCGTTGATCCTGCTGGTCGTCCTCGCCGTGGAGAACCATCTCGAGGGGTACGTCTTCCAGCCGCTCATCGTGGGTCGCGCCGTACAGCTGCACCCGGTGGCCATCGTGGTGGCCATCACCGGAGGTGCGGTGCTGGGCGGAGTGGTGGGGGTCTTCGTGGCGGTGCCGATCGTCGCGTCGGTGCATGCCGCGGTGAAGTACCTGACCGGCGTCGAGGACGTCCATGGCCGCCCGCTGCGCGACGAGGACCGCATGGCGCCGATCCCGCCGCCCGACATCTCACCGGTCGCCCGCGGGTACGACCAGACGCAGGCGACCGGCGACGCCTCGGAGCGAGCCGCTCGCGACGAGACGCCCGACACGGAGACGGCACGGACGGGTTAGTTATGGGCTGTCGCTATGGTGCAGGTGGTATTCGGCGCAGATGCCTGAAAACAGTGCCGGCCCTGCCGGTGCGCGAGCGTCCGTTCATCTCGCGATTCCCCACCAGACACGTGGGTACGGATCTGGACGTCGACGCCGGGTGACGACCGGTAGACGACTCGGTAGACGACATGGAGGTAGCCGTGCTCGAGGGCGTGCAGACCCCCTCCCATGTGCGCAGGCTGGGTGCCGACGACTTGCGCACGCTCGTCGAGGAGGTGCGCTCCTTCCTCGTCGCTTCCGTCTGCCGCACCGGCGGGCATCTGGGCTCCAACCTCGGCGTCGTCGAGCTCACCGTGGCCCTGCACCGGGTCTTCGACTCCCCGCACCATCCGCTCGTCTTCGACACCGGTCACCAGGCGTACGTCCACAAGCTGCTCACCGGGCGGCGGGAGCTGTTCGCCGAGCTGCGCGTCGCGGACGGCCTTTCCGGCTACCCCAGCCGGGCCGAGTCCGAGCACGACTGGGTGGAGAACTCGCACGCCTCGACCGCCCTGTCGTACGCGGACGGTCTCGCCAAGGCGTTCGAGCTCACCGGATGTGCGGACCGGCCAGTGGTGGCGGTCATCGGGGACGGGGCGCTGACCGGCGGGATGGCCTGGGAAGCACTCAACAGCATCGGCGGGTCCAGCCGACCGGTGGTCGTGGTGGTCAACGACAACGGATGCTCCTACTCGCCCACGGTCGGGGCCTTGGCCCGGCGGCTCGCGGGCAGCTCGGACGGCTCCGGCTACGCGTCCTTGGTCTCGGCACTGGGCGGGTGCCCGGTGCCGGCCGGAGCGGATGCCGGCGCGGGCGCCTGGTTCGAGTCCTTGGGGTATGCCTACCTCGGCCCGGTGGACGGTCATGACCTGACGTCGCTGGAGAAGACGTTGACCCAGGCCCGAGAGCTGCGGCGACCAGTCGTGGTGCACTGCCGCACCCGCAAGGGGCAGGGCTATCCGCCGGCGGTGGCCGACTGTGCCGACCACCTCCACACGGTCGGGGTGGTCGAACCGGCCACCGGACGGCCGGCTCGACCGGGGAAGCCGACCTGGACCGACGCCTTCGCCGACGCCATGGTGAGCGTCGGTGCCCGGCGGCCGGACGTGGTCGCGGTGACCGCCGCCATGATGGGACCGACCGGTCTCGGGCGTTTCGGCGAGCACTTCCCGGACCGGTGCTACGACGTCGGCATCGCCGAGCAGCACGCGATCACCTCCGCGGCGGGACTGGCACTAGGCGGGGCACACCCGGTGGTGGCGCTGTACGCCACGTTCGCCAACCGTGCTTTCGACCAGCTGCTGCTGGACGTGGGCCTGCATCGGCTGCCGGTGACCCTCGTGCTCGACCGGGCGGGGGTGACCGGTCCCGACGGGCCGAGCCACCACGGCATGTGGGACCTCCCGATGTTGGCGACAGTCCCGGGCATGCGGGTGGCGGCGCCTCGCGATGCCGCCACGTTGGTGGCCGAGCTCGACGAGGCGATCGATGTCTCCACGGGACCCACCGCGCTGCGCTTCCCGAAGGCGTCCTTGGGCACCACCGTGCCGGCGCTCGACCACCTCGACGGCCTCGACGTGCTGCGCGCACCCGAGCAGGCACAGGTCCTGCTCGTGCCGGTCGGACCGATGGCCGAGGTCGCCCTGCAGGCCGCCGAGGAGCTCGCGACCGACGGCGTCGAGTGCACGGTGGTGGACCCCCGGTGGGTGCTCCCGGTCAACCCCGCGCTGCCCGAGCTCGCGCGCTCGCACCGGCTCGTCGTCACCGTCGAGGACGGACTGGCCGAGGGCGGCGTCGGCACCCGCACGGCCGCTGCGGTCGCCCGGTCCGGCTCCTCGGTGCCGGTGCGCTGCCTGGGTCTGCCGTCGGAGTACCTCCCGCACGGGAGCCGAGCCGACCTCCTGGCGGTGCACGGGCTCGACCGCGCAGGTGTGGTCGCCGAGGTGCGAGCCGGCCTCGAGTGCGAGCGGCTGTCGCCCGGCGGGCTCCGACTCGTGCAGACCGAGCGTCGCAGAGCCTTCGGGTAGGAGGACCGTCGAGCAGACCGCACCCCGATCCGCCACGACAGGAGCTCAGTCGACACCATGCCCGACCTGCCGACGTACGAGCGTGCCGGCATGCCCGTCCCCGCGTCACCGGCCCCGGCGGGCGATGCCTCGCACCTGTCAGCGGGACAGGCACGTGGCCGGGAACGCGGCGAGAACTTCCCGGTGGCGCTCAGGGTGCTCCCGGCGCGATACCGACACCGGCTGCACGCGGTGTACCGCTATGCCCGCTACGTCGACGACCTGGGTGACGAGGCGCGGGGCGACCGGCGCGCCGGCCTGAGTGCGGTCCGCGCCGAGGTCGACCGGCTCTACCGCGGGGAGCGGGTCGAGGACCCGGTCGTCGCCGGCCTGCGGCCGACTGTCGAGCAGTGCGGGCTGCCCCGCGACCCGCTCCTGCGACTCGTGCAGGCGAACCTGCAGGACCAGGACGTCACTCGCTACCAGACCTTCGACGGGCTGCTCGACTACTGTCGGCTGTCGGCGGACCCGGTCGGCGAGATCGTCCTGTACGTCTTCGGGCAGGTCACCGACGACCGGATCATGCTGTCGAACCGCATCTGTACCGGGCTGCAGCTGGTCGAGCACTGGCAGGACATCGCCGAGGACCGCCGGGCCGGTCGGGTCTACCTCCCGCAAGAGGACCTGCGCCGCTTCGGGGTGGCCGAACAGGAGCTGGACAAGGACAGCGCTGCACCGCCGCTGCGAGCCCTCGTCGCCTTCGAGACCGAGCGGGCCGCGGCGCTGCTCGAGTCGGGAGCGGCACTGGTCCCCGCCATGCGCGGGTGGGGGCGGCTGGCCGTGTCCGGCTACCTGGCCGGCGGCCGGGCCGCGGTCGCTGCGCTGGCCCGAGCGGGTCACGATCCGCTGCCAGGCCCCCCGAAGCCACGTCGGCACCACGTCGCCGCGTGCTGGCTGGCTGCCGGCCTGGGGGTGACGCGATGACGGTGGAGCAGGCCTACGACGTGTGCGAGATGATCACGCGACGCGAGGCGAAGAACTTCTCGTACGGCATCCGGCTCCTGCCGCAGGACAAGCGGCAGGCGCTCAGCGCGGTCTACGCCGCCGCACGCCGCATCGACGACATCGGCGACGGCGACCTGCCCGGGTCGGCAAAGCTGGCGGCGCTTGACCAGACCCGGTGGTCGGTTCGGCACCTCGACCGAGCCGGTGACGACCCGGTGTGGCTGGCGCTGCACGACGCCGCGAACCGGTTCCCGCTGCCGGTGGCGGCCTTCGAGGAGCTGGTCGACGGCTGCGTGGCCGACGTGCAGGGCCGCACCTACGAGACGTTCGACGACCTGCTCGGCTACTGCCGCTGCGTCGCCGGGTCGATAGGGCGCCTCTCGACCGGGGTGTACCGGCCGGTCGAGCTCGAGCGGGCCTGGCCCCTCGCGGACGCGCTCGGGATCGCCCTTCAGCTGACGAACATCCTGCGTGACCTGCGCGAGGACCGGCTCGTCGGGCGGGTCTACCTCCCGCTGGACGACCTGCGGCGGTACGGCTGCCGCCTCGAGCTGGACCCGACCGGACGACTGGGCGACCGGGCCGACCGGTTCGCGGCACTGGTGCGCTTCGAGACCGACCGGGCGGAGTCCTACTACGAGCGCGGTCTCGCCCTGCTGCCCTTGCTGGACCGGCGCAGCGCGGCCTGCACGGCGGCGATGGCGGGGATCTACCGGCGACTGCTGCGGCGCATCGCGGCAGAGCCGGAGCGGATCCGTGCCGCCCGGCTCTCGCTCCCGGTCGTCAGCAAGGTCGCCGTGGCCGGCCGTGCCCTGGTGCGGGGGAGGACATGAGCGGCGCGACCGGCCGGGTCGCCGTCGTCGGCGGCGGGCTGGCCGGCACCAGCGCCGCCTTGCGACTCGCCGACCGAGGCTGGGAGGTGACGCTGCTCGAGACCCGGCAGCGGCTGGGCGGCGCCGCCTACTCGTTCCAGCGCGGCGCGATGAGCGTCGACACCGGCCAGCACGTCCTGCTGCGCTGCTACCGGGAGTACAGCGACCTCCTGGCGCGGATGGGCGTCGGCGACCGGGTGCACCAGCAGCCTCGCTTGGACATCACGGTGTTGCGCCCCGACGGTCGACCGGGCCGGCTGCGCCGGTCCGCGCGCGGCCCGGCGGCCTGGCAGGTGCTGGGCGCGCTCGCCCGTTACCGGCTGCTCACCCCCGCCGAGCGCATGGGTGTCGTACGCGCGGCCGCCAGGCTGCGCACGGTCGACCCCGCCGACCCGGCAGCCGACGCCGAGACGCTCGGGCACTGGCTGCGCCGGCACGGGCAGCGAGCCCGGGCGGTCGACCGGCTGTGGGCCCTGCTGTGCGTGGCCGCGCTGAACCTCTCCCCGGCCGACGCGTCCCTGGCGCTGATGGCCCGAGTCATGCGCACCGGACTCCTCGGCGAGGTGGCGGCCGGAGACCTGGCCTACCCGGCGGTGCCGCTGTCCGCCCTGCACGACGGACCGGCCCGCCGACTCCTGCAGCGGCGCGGCGTGCGTTGTCGCACCGGTGAACGAGTGACCCACATCGACGCCGGCAGCGCCGGTCTGGTGGTGCGTACCGACTCGGCCGAGATCGAGGCGGCGGGCGTCGTGGTCGCCGTCCCGCACCGGCACGCCTCCCGGTTGGTCCCCCCCGGGGCCTGCCCGGACCGGGAGCGGTGGAAGGGTCTGGGCTCCTCCCCGATCGTCAACGTGCACCTCCACTACGACCGGGCAGTGACCAACCACCACCTCGCGGCCGCCGTGGACTCCCCGGTCCAGTGGCTGTTCGACCGCACCCACGCCGCCGGGGTGGACGGCCAGTACCTGGTGGTCTCGCTGTCCGCGGCCGACGAGCAGATCGGCCAGCCGGCTCGCGAGCTCCTGGCGACGCAGCGCCAGGCGCTGGAGCGGCTCTTCCCGGCCGCCCGGGACGCCCGGGTGCTCGACGCGTTCGTCACCAGGGAGCCGCACGCGACGTTTCGGCAGCGGGCCGGCTCCGCCCCGCTGCGGCCGCCGGCCACCACCAGGTGGCCGGGCCTCGTTCTTGCCGGCGCGTGGACGGGCACGGGGTGGCCCGACACGATGGAGGGAGCGGTGCGCAGCGGCAACCGTGCCGCGGACCTTCTGGGCAGCCCGGCCACGACCCGACAGCTGACGGAGCCCAGACCGTGACAGTTGACAAGAGCGCTGACGGGGCCGCTGCGCAGGCGGTCGACCCCGACGCGGGGGCCGACCAGCGGGTCGACGAGGCGGCTGACCGGGCGGCTGACGAGGCGGCCGAACGGGCAGTCACCTCTGTGCCGGCCACCTCGGCGGCGGCGACCTCGCTGGACGCCGCCTTGGAGGAGACCCGCCGCCTCACCGAGCCGGTCCTGCGGGCCGCGCTGGACCGGCTGCCGGCCAGCACCAGACGAGCGTGCGGCTACCACCTGGGCTTCTGGGACGCCCACGGCGGCGGCAACGCCGCACCGGGCAAGGGAGTGCGCCCGGCGTTGGCGCTGCTGTCGGCGAGGGCCTGTGGTGCCCCGGCCGAGCGGGGACTGCCCGCGGCCGTCGCCTGCGAGCTCGTACACAACTTCTCGCTGTTGCACGACGACGTCGTCGACGGCGACACCCAGCGGCGGCACCGGCCCACGGTGTGGGCCCAGTTCGGCACCCCGACGGCGATCCTGGCCGGCGACGCGATGCTGGCCCTGGCCAACGAGGTGCTCGCGGAGGCCCCCGCGCCGACCGTCGCGTGGGCGGTGCGCTGCCTCAACGCCGCCACCCGCCGGATGATCGCCGGCCAGACCGCGGATGTCGCCTTCGAGTCCGCCGACGAGGTGTCTCTCGCGGAGTGCCTGGCGATGGCGGGTGACAAGACCGCGGCTCTGCTCGCCTGTTCGGCCTCCCTCGGTGCGGTCCTCGCCGACGCGCCCGCGGCGCTGGCGCTGGGGCTGGCCGACTACGGCACCCACCTGGGCATGGCCTTCCAGCTGACCGACGACCTGCTGGGGATCTGGGGTACGACGTCGCGTACCGGCAAACCGGTGTGGTCGGACCTGCGGGCCCGCAAGAGGTCGGTGCCGGTGGTGGCGGCGCTGACCTCCGGCACGGCTGCCGGCGACGAGCTGACGACGTTGTACGCCCGGTCGGACGACCTCGACGAGCCCGAGCTGCGCCGCGCCGCCAGCCTGGTCGAAGCGGCCGGGGGGCGCCGCTGGACGGAGCAGGAGGCTGCCCGTGAGTCGGCGGCGTCGCTGGCCGCGCTCGCCGAGCTCGATCTGCCGGCCCGGGTGCAGCACGAGCTGACCGCGCTGACCGCGCTGCTGAGTCGGCGGGAGTACTGAGCGATGAGCGCACTCCACGAGGCGGTCCACCGCGACGCACCGGCCCAGCGTTCGACGCTCTCGGCCGAGCAGGCACTCGATCGCGCCGTCGCGCACCTGCTCGGCCGGCAGAGCGAGGCCGGGTGGTGGCGAGGACTGCTCGAGACCAACGTGACGATGGACGCCGAGGACTTGATGATGCGCCAGTTCCTCGGTGTGCGCACCGACGAGCAGACGCAGCAGACCGCCCGGTGGGTGCGCAGTCAGCAGCGCCCGGACGGCTCGTGGGCCAACTTCTACGGCGGACCACCAGACCCGTCGACGACCGCCGAGGCCTACGTCGCGCTCCGGCTCGCGGGTGACGAGCCGAGCGCTGCGCACATGGCACGAGCTCGGGCGGTGGTGCTCGACCACGGCGGTCTGGAGCGCACCAGGGTCTTCACGAGGATCTGGCTGGCGCTGTTCGGCCAGTGGAGCTGGGACGAGCTGCCCGCCATGCCGCCAGAGCTGGTCTTCCTGCCCGCGCGGTTCCCGTTCAACCTCTACGACTTCGGCTGCTGGGCGCGACAGACCATCGCCCCGCTCACCATCCTCGCGACGGTGCGCCCCAGTCGGCCGTTGGGCGTCGACGTCGCCGAGCTGCGCCGGCACGCGCCGTCCTCGGCCCCGCCGGGGTCGTCCTCGGCCGTGCCGGGGGCGGCAGCGGCCCCGTCCACGTCATGGGCTGGCGCCTTCGCTCGCCTCGACCGGGGCCTGCACCGCTACGGCCGGTCGGGGTTCACCCCCCTGCGCCGCACCGCGATGAAGCGGATGGCGGAGTGGGTGGTGTCCCGGCAGGAGGCGGACGGGTCGTGGGGTGGCATCCAGCCCCCGTGGGTGTACTCGCTGATGGCCTTGCACGCGCTGGGCTATCCGCTCACCCACCCGGTGGTGGCCCGCGGGCTCGACGGCTGGGAGCGCTTCACCGTACGCACCGACGGTCCGGACGGCCCGATGCGCTGGATCGAGGCCTGCCAGTCACCGGTGTGGGACACCGCCCTGGCGCTGGTGGCGCTCGGCGATGCCGGTCTGTCCCCGCGGCATCCGGCAATGCGCCGGGCCGCGGAGTGGATCCTGTCGCAGGAGATCACCGCCCGGGGCGACTGGGCGGTACGGCGACCGGCGACTCCCGCCGGTGGCTGGGCCTTCGAGTTCGACAACGACGGCTACCCCGACATCGACGACGCGGCCGAGGTCGTGCTGGGACTGCGTCGCGCCGAGCTCGACGGGGGCCTCGTCGGGGCGGCCGACGATGCCGTCGACCGGGCGGTGGTGTGGCTCGAGGGCATGCAGTCCGCCAACGGCGGGTGGGGCGCGTTCGACGCCGACAACACCCGAGAGCTGGCGTACTCGCTGCCCTTCTGCGACTTCGGGGCGGTGATCGACCCGCCCAGCGCCGACGTCACGGCCCACGTGGTGGAGATGCTCGCCCGCGAAGGGCGCGGCGAGGGCGCACCGGTACGTCGGGCGGTGTCGTGGCTGCTCTCCGAGCAGCATGAGGACGGGTCATGGTTCGGCCGTTGGGGCGCCAACCACGTCTACGGCACTGGCGCGGTGGTGCCGGCCCTGGTCCAGGCGGGCGTGCACCCCGAAGACCGCTGCATCCGCGAGGCGGTGTCGTGGCTGCACGCGCACCAGAACGACGACGGCGGCTGGGGCGAGGACCTGCGCTCCTACGACGACCCGGACTGGGCCGGACGTGGCACGTCGACCGCCTCGCAGACCGCGTGGGCCCTGCTGGCGTTGCATGCGGCTGGTCGAGGGCGCGACGCGCCGGCTCGGCGCGGCATCACCTGGCTGGTGGAGCACCAGGACGCCGACGGTGGCTGGGACGAGCCGCAGTACACGGGCACCGGTTTTCCCGGCGACTTCTACCTCAACTACCACCTCTATCGCGTGGTGTTCCCGATCAGCGCCCTCGGGCGTCTCCTAGGGAGGTCAGCATGAACCAGGGACTCGTCCTCTGCGCGGCGTTACGGGCAGAAACCGGCGCGCTGCGCGCCGGCCTGCCGCCCACCGTCGCCGATCGCGTCGTGCGCACCGGTGTGGGCCGCTCGCGCGCCGAGCGGGCGGCGACCTCGGCGCCGGTGCGCCACGCGTCTGCGTTGCTCGTCGCCGGCGTGGCCGGCGGTCTGCGGGCCGACCTGCGACCCGGTGATGTCGTGGTCGCCGACGAGGTGCGCACCGTCGACGGCGGATCGGTCCACTGCACCAGCGCCCGGCTGCTGGCGGCGCGCCTGCGGGCAGCGGGTCTGACGGTGCGGGTCGGCCCGGTGGTGAGCTGCGAGCACGTCGTCGGCGCTGCCGAGCGGGCGACGCTCGCCGCCACCAGGGCGCTGGCCGTCGACATGGAGTCGGCGTGGCTGGTCGGCAGCGCGACGATCCCGACCGCCGTCGTACGGGTCGTCGCGGACACCGCGGGGGAGCCGCTGCTGCGACCGGCGACCCTGGGACGCGTCCGCTCTGCCCTGCGTCGCCTCACCGATCTCGGCCCCGCCCTCGCCGACTGGGGCAACGCAGTCGGCGACCGGACCGTCCTGCTGGCCGGGCCTCGGTCCTTTTGTGCCGGTGTCGAACGTGCCATCGACGTGGTCGACCTGGCGTTGCAGCAGCGCGGTGCACCGGTGTACGTCCGCAAGCAGATCGTCCACAACGTGCACGTCGTCGCCGAGCTGGAACAGCGCGGCGCGGTGTTCGTCGATGAGCTGGACGAGGTCCCGGCCGAGGCGACGGTGGTCTTCTCCGCGCACGGGGTGGCGCCAGCGGTCCGCGATGACGCGCGGTCTCGCGGTCTGGCCGTCGTCGATGCCACCTGCCCGCTGGTCTCCAAGGTGCACGCTGAGGTCCGGCGCTTCAGCGACCGCGGGGACACCGTGTTGTTCATCGGGCACGCCGGTCACGAGGAGACCGTCGGGACCATGGGCGAGCGGCCGGGGCGCACGGTTCTCGTCGAGGACGTCGATGACGCCCGTTCGGTGCAGGTAGCCGACCCCGACCAGGTGTCGTACCTGGTCCAGACCACGCTGGCCGCCGACGAGGTAGGCAGCATCGTCGACGTGCTCAGGCAGCGCTTCCCCACCATCCAGGGGGCTGCCTCGGAGGACATCTGCTACGCGACGACCAACCGGCAGCGGGCGCTGCGGGCCGTGGCCGAGGACTCCGCGGTGGTACTCGTCGTCGGGTCGCTGAACTCATCCAACTCGCTACGCCTGGTGGAAGCCGCCCAGCGGATGGGCACACCGGCGCACCTGATCGACGACGTGGACGGCGTCAACCTGCGCTGGCTCGGCGTCGCCGACACGGTCGGCATCACCGCCGGCGCGTCCGCTCCCACCACGTTGATCGACGAGGTCATCGACGCCCTCGCCGGCCTCGGTCGGGTGCACGTCGAGGAACGCCAGGTAACGATCGAGAACGTGCACTTCACGCTTCCCAAGGAGGTTCGCAACCCATGAGCATGCCCGTACGCCAGTCACTGAAGATCGGTGCCTACCTGATGCGCCAGCGCCTCTCGGGCCGGACGAAGTTCCCGCTGCTGGTGGAGCTGGAACCCCTCTTCGCCTGCAACCTCAGCTGCGCCGGCTGCGGCAAGATCCAGCACCCGGCCGACGAGCTGCGCCGACGCATGCCGGTCGAGCAGGCGCTGGCCGCGATGGACGAGTGCGGCGCCCCCATGGTGTCGATCGCCGGCGGGGAGCCGCTGATGCACCCCCAGATCGACACGCTGGTCAACGAGCTGGTCGCCCGCAAGAAGTACGTGTTCTTGTGCACCAACGCGGTGCTGTTGCGCAAGCGGTGGGACCGCTTCGACTTCCGCCCCTCGCCGTACTTCGCTTTCACCGTGCACATCGACGGGCTGCGCGAGCGCCACGACGCGTCGGTTTGTCAGGAAGGCGTCTTCGACGAGGCAGTCGAAGCCGTGCGGTGGCTGAAGGAACGAGGCTTCCGGGTCACCACCAACTCCACCTTCTTCAACACCGACACCCCGCAGAACATCATCGAGGTCCTCGACTACCTCAACGACGACCTGCAAGTCGACCAGATGATGATCTCCCCGGCGTACGCCTACGAGAAGGCGCCGGACCAGGAGCACTTCCTCGGGGTGGGGGAGACCCGCGAGCTGTTCCGCAAGGCCTTCGCCGGTGGCAACCGCAAGCGGTGGCGGCTCAACCACTCGCCGCTGTTCCTGGACTTCCTCGAGGGCAAGGTCGACTTCGGCTGCACGGCCTGGGGGATCCCGAGCTACTCGCTGTTCGGCTGGCAGCGTCCCTGCTACCTGATGGCCGACGGCTACGCCAGCACCTATCAGGAGCTGATCGAGACCACCGACTGGGAGGCGTACGGCCGCGGCCGCGACCCCCGCTGCGCCAACTGCATGGCGCACTGCGGCTACGAACCGTCCGCGGTGCTGGCGACCATGGGATCCCTGCGGGAGTCGGTCCGAGCGGCCCGCGGCTGAGGGATCACGCCCAGCGGGCCGCGCCCGCGGCGTAGCCCTGCGGCGCCGCGGCCCGCACCAGCATGGGCACCCGCAGCCAGCGTGGGACGACCACCTCCGCGCGGTCGCGCAGCACCGCCCGCACGAGGGCGTCGGCCAGCCGCTCGGGCGGGACGGGTCGAGGGAAGCGGCGCTCGTAGGGTCGCCCCCGACGGTCGAAGAAGTCGGTCGCCACCACGCCCGGCACCACCGTCGTGACACCGATCCCGACGGGGTCGAGCTCGATGCGCAGGCTGTCGGCGTAGGCGTGCACGGCCGCCTTGGACGCCGCGTAGCAGGCCTCCTGCGGTGCACCCAGTCGTCCCGCGATCGAGCCCACGAACACCAGGTGGCCCGAGCCCCTGGACCGCATCGCCGGCAGCAGGGCC
>JBBSMD010000031.1:0-18833 GCA_038233355.1 Propionibacteriales bacterium | reverse complement strand
GCTAGCGCCGATAAGCCACATTATGTCAACCTCCGCATCCCCTAGCGGTCACGACTGCTCCCGAAGTGGCATCCTAATGGCATGAATCGCACACGTCTGAGCACCACGGTGGACGCCGAGCTCCTGGACAGCGCGCGCACCCTGTGTGCGGGGGGCACCGACGCCGCCCTCGTCGACGAGGCGCTCCGAGCCTTGCTCGTTCGGCACCGATCCGCGCAGATTGACGCCAGCTACGCGGCCTACGACGAACACCCCGTCGACGAGCCGGACGAGTGGGGCGACCTGGCGTCGTGGCGACAGGCAGCCGCTGCCTCGTGAGCGACCTTCCGGCTCGTGGGGAAGTGTGGTGGTGCGAGATGGCCGACATCGGCCGACGCCCGGTGGTCGTCCTGTCTCGCGACGCCGTGATCCCGAGGCATCGACGGCCACTCGTGGCGCCGTGTACCACGACGATCCGAGGCCTCGCCAGCGAGGTCGTTCTCGAGCCCGGTGACGACCCGGTCCCCCGGCGTTCGGCGGTCAACCTGGACTCGGTCGAGAGCGTCTCGGTCGCAGTGCTCGTCCACCGGCTCGGCAGGCTGGCCGACACCCGGATGCGAGACGTGTGTGCAGCGCTAGAGATCGCGGTCGACTGCTCCGGCTGAGGCCGGGTGGCGTCGCCCGGGATCGTCCTGTGCGAACCGGGCGGGCGACACTCCGCCAGGACAGACCGCTGGCCGGGGACCTCGCGCGCCTCAGCTGTTCTCGTCGACGTACTCCTGCGGGTCCTTGTCGACCGGGCGTACGCCGGTGACGTGTCGCGCCTCGAACGCCGCGAAGGCGACGGCGATGTCGTGGCGCAGCTGCAGCGGCGCGTTGCGGCGGAAGTCGGTGAGGGCCTCGCGCTCCTCCTCGGCCATGTGGTCGCTGTTGGCCTCGTTGGCCGCCGCGACGGCGTCGTACCACTGCTGGCTGCCCACCTCGTGCTTGCCGACCGCCTCGACCGCGTCGCGGATGTCGTTGTGGTCGTCGATCGCGTCGAGCGTCTCGTCCTCGGCGTTGTCCTTGTCGCCGGCCCCGGTGCCCAGCCGCAAGACCCCGGGGTAGAACAGCTGCTCCTCGGCCTCGGCGTGTACGTCGAGGAGCGCGGCGAGCCTCCCCCACACCGCGCTCAGCGCGTCGGTGTCGGTGGGGTCGAACTGCTCGAGCATCGCGAACAGCCGTCGCTGCTCGTGGTGGTCGTCGAGGATGAGCTGGGTGATGTCCACGGTGTCTGCACTCCTTGGGGTCGCGACAACTTGAGGTCGCGACAGCGTCGTCGATATCCAGCGTAATCGTTGCCGGGTGCATGGCTTCCGCCGAGCCGGTCCACTACCCGACGGCGACGCCGAGAGCGTTGCCGACGCCGTACGTGACGAGCATCGCCAGCGCTCCACCGGCGACGTTGCGGGCGACGGCACGTCCCACGGCCGCCTGCCCCAGGCGAGCCGACAGCCACCCGGTGACCGCGAGCGCGAACGCGACCGCCACGAACGTCACCGGCACCCGCCCCGAGGGCGGCGGCAGGGCGATGGCCAGCAGGGGCAGCAACGCGCCCAGCGTGAAGGCCAGCGCCGACGCCCCGGCCGCGTGCCAGGGGTTGGTGAGGTCGTCCGGGTCGATGCCGAGCTCGATGTCGAGGTGGGCGCCGAGCGCATCGTGGGTGGTCAGCTCGTCGGCCACCTGCTTGGCCACCGCCGGGGACAGACCCTTGCGTTCGTACATCTCGGCGAGCTCGGCCAGCTCCGCCTCCGGCATGTGGTGCAGCTCGGCGCGCTCCTTCTCGATCAGGGCACGCTCGGTGTCGCGCTGGCTGCTCACCGAGACGTACTCCCCCGCGGCCATGCTGAGCGCGCCGGCGACGAGCCCGGCGACGCCCGCGGTGAGGATCACGCCTTGGTCGGTCGTGGCGCCGGCGACGCCGACCACGATGCCCGCGGTCGACACGATGCCGTCGTTGGCGCCGAGCACGGCCGCGCGCAGCCAGTTGAGCCGGGTGCCGAGACCGCCCCGGTGCGGCTCGTCACCGTGCGTGACGTCTGTGGCGGCCGCCTCGCTCATACCGGTCACCCTAAGGGCCGGGTCCGCGCCAGCCAGACCAGACCCACCAGCGGCAGCACCGCCGGGACGTAGCCGTAGCCCTGCCCGTACGTCGACCAGACGGTGGCGTCGCCGAAGTCCTGCGGTTGGACCACGCTGAGGGTGCCGACGCCGAGCACCCCGACCAGCTCGAAGAGCACCGCGGCCCAGGCCACCGGCCGGGCATTGCGTGCGAGCGCCACCGTGGCGACGATGTAGACCAGCCCGGCAAGCGCCGACAGCAGGTACGCCAGCGGTGCGACCGAGAAGTCGGTGGCCAGCTGCACCGCCGAGCGGGCCGTTGCCGACACCGCGAACACCGCGTACACCACCACGAGCACCCGGCCGAAGCCGTCGGCGGTGGAGGATGACCCACTAGGGCTCACGGCTTGCCCACCCAGATGGCGGTGGCGGATCGCGCACCAGGGCTCACGGCAGGCCGACCCAGATCTGCAGCAGCCGCAAAGCCAGCACCACCACCACGAGCCCGCCGATCGCGACGGTCCCTGGACCCCACCGCGAGGTGTCCGACACGCCCCACAGCAGGGTGAGCGGCAGCACCCCGGCCAGCACCACCAGGTAGGCGCCGAAGACGAGTCCGTCGACGTCACGCGAGGTGCGCGCCAGGGCGACGAAACCGCCGACGAGCACCGCCAGCAGCGCCAGCTCGGTGACCGCGACGAGGTAGAACGCGACGTTGTCGACACGCCGGCGTCGCAGCACCAGCCACGACGCGTACGCGGCGATGACCGACCCGCACGCCGCGACGACGGCGGTGACGAGTGGGCTCATTGCACCAGCCGCTCGCGCAGCCCGTCCTCGTAGCGGCCGATGCCCAGCATGCCGAGACTGCAGCGGCGGGCGAAGGCGTCCCAGGTCGAGATCTTGCGCAGCATGAAGTGACCCGCACCGGGCAGCGTCTGGTACGTCGCCGGTGACCCCGCCGCTCTCGCTCGCTCGACGAACTCGCGGCTGGCCCCGGCCGAGGTCCACCGGTCACCGGTGCCGTGCAGCGCGGCCACTGGCTTGCCGGCCACCGCGCGCACCGGCTCACCCTGCGGCCACCAGGGAGCGAGCCCCACCACCCCGACCGCCGCCGGGTCGTCGGCGGCCGCGACAGCCGCCCGGCCCCCCATCGAGTGCCCGAGCAGCACCACCGGCACGTTGCCGTACGTGGCGCGGACCTGCGTCAACGCCCAGCGGGCGTCGCGGACCGGGGCCGGGTCACGGCCGGGCGCCCCGTTCCAGCCCCGCTGGCTGTAGCGCAACAGCCACACCGCCACGTCGTGGTGGTGCGCGACCGGCGCCAGAGCCGCCGCGGTGGCCGCGAGCCGGGCCCAGGACAGGTGCCGGCGCGACACCGGCGCCGTGCTGCTCTGCTGCCCGCCGTGCAGCACGAGCACCAGACCAGCGCAGGAGTCGACGGGCACGTCACGCCGGGCAAGGCTGGGGGTGGGCACCGAGTCATCGTGACAGCCTGCGACAACTCGCGCCTCACCAACACCGGTCGACACACCCGGCAGAATGGACCCGCAGCGCTACCACGTAGCCAGGGAGGTGCAAGGTGCAGGACGGACGCTGGCAGAGTCGCCGGCCAGGCCCATCTGTGCGGTTGCGGGTCACCGAGTGGGAGGCCGGGGCGACCTGGTGCCGTGAGGACCGCGTCGCCACCGAGGAGCCGCTGGAGCTGCGCCTGGCGTGGCCCGGTCAGCGCGCACGGCGGCTCACCGTGACCATGCGGACGCCGGGTCACGACTTCGAGCTCGCGGCGGGGCTGACGTACGCCGAAGGTCTGCACCGTGGTCGCCGAGTCGTCGAGAGCGTGGCGTACTGCACCGATCGAGCACTGCTGCCCGAGCAGCAGCACAATGTCGTCACCGTGACTCTCACCCGCCCGCCGCTGCGGCCGCTGGAGCCACGAGCCGACGTGTCCTCGGCCTGTGGCGTGTGCGGCAAACAGAGCCTCGAGCAGGTCGCGGCGCTCGGTGCGCTCCGCCGAGAACCCGCCGAGCAGCGGGGCAGCCTCGATCCGCGCCAGCTGGTCGCCCTGCCGGACCGGTTGCGCGACGCCCAGGCGGTATTCGACCGGACCGGTGGGCTGCACGCCGCCGGTCTCTACACCCGCGACGGCGACGACGTGGCGGTGCGAGAGGATGTCGGCCGGCACAACGCCGTCGACAAAGTCGTCGGTCACGCGCTTCTCGCCGGCATCGACGTGAGCGAGGCGGTCCTGTGCGTCAGTGGCCGGGTCGGCTTCGACATCGTGCAGAAGGCCGCCACCGCCGGTGTGCCGACCATCGTCGCGGTCGGCGCACCGTCGAGCCTCGCGGTCGAGCTCGCCCGCTCGCACGGTCTCACCGTGGCCGGTTTCGTCCGTGGACACCGGATGGTGGTCTACAGCCATCCGGAGCGGTTGGGCGAAACCCCTCGACCGCGCCCATCCCCGGCGGGAGGTGTCGCGAATGAGTGATGAGCATCCGCACCGGTTCCCCTCGGCGCGACGGAGACCCAAGGAGGATGACGTGGCGCTGGCCTCCGTCCCCTCCCCCGACGACTCTTCCGGCAACCCGGCCGCGACCGACCGGGTCGACCTGTCCGACCTGCTGGTGCGCACCGCCCGCGGCGACGAGCGCGCGTTCGCCGGGCTGTACGACGGGATCGTCTCCCTGGTGCTCGGGCTCGCCCGGCGGGTCGTACGCGACCCGTCGCGGGCCGAGGAGGTCGCGCAGGAGGTGTTCATCCAGGTGTGGCAGACCGCGCACCGCTTCGACCCTGCCAAGGGATCGGCGAAGACCTGGATCCTCACCCTCACGCACCGACGAGCGGTCGACGTAGTGCGTCGCGACCAGTCGGCCACCAACCGCGAGGCCCGCTACGACTGGAGCGGAGGCCCCGCCTACGACACGGTCGACGAGCAGGTCAGCGCCCGCCTCGAGTACGAGCAGGTGCGCCGCTGCCTACGCTCGCTGACCGAGCTGCAGCGCGAAGCGGTCCAGCTGGCGTACTACCGCGGCTACACCTACGCCGAGGTCGCCAGCTTGCTCAAGGCCAACCCGGCCACCGTCAAGACACGCATGCGCGACGGCCTCATCCGCTTGCGTGACTGCCTGGGGGTGAGCGTCGCATGAGCCATGACCTGCACACACTCGTGGGGGCGTACGCGCTCGACGCGCTCGACCACCACGAGCACGATGACTTCGAGCAGCACCTGGCGACGTGCGAGACGTGCCGGGCCGAAGTGGACGAGCTGGTCGAGACCGCCGCCCGGCTGGGCGCGGCGGTCGAGCCGGCCGACGCCGTGCCGACCGCCCTGCGCGCACGCGTGCTCGAGACGGTGGCGCGGACACCACAGGAGCGTCCCGTCGTCGTCCCGCTGGAGTCGCGGCGCACCCGCCGCTGGCTGGCCCCGGTGCTCGGGGCGGCCGCCGCACTGCTCGCCGTGCTCGCCATCAGCGTCGCGGTCCAGCAGCTCGAGGACAACGAGGTGGACAAGATCACGGTCGTGCAGGCGAGGGAGAGCGCGCTCATCGCCGACGTGCTCGCCTCGCAGGACAAGGTCGCCTACGACAAGCAGCTGTCGACGGGCCTGCACATGACGGTCGTGCGTTCCAGGGAGGTCGACGCGGCAGTCGTGTCGCTGCGAGACCTGCCACCGCTGGCCGAGGGGCGCAGCTATCAGATGTGGCGGATCAGCAAGGGCGCAGACGGCCAGACCGTCACCAGCGCCGGGGTCCTCGAGCCCGACGAGGTGAGCCGCGCCCGAGCGACCATGCTGTTGCCCGACGTGGCCGGAGTTGACGCGGTGGCGGTCACCGAGGAGCCCGCCGGAGGCTCACCGAAGCCGACTGGCGAACCGCTGGTGCAGCTCACGTTGCCCACCTGAGGCCCACGCACCGCCGGCGAGCAGACTGATCGTGCTGGCGGTCAGCGTGTGACCACTAGGCTCCGCGCCATGCCAGCCGACGTCGATCCGACCTTTACCGCCCTCCCCCTGCGGCGACTTGCCGACGCGGCCCTGCAGCGAGCCCGCGACTTCGGGGTCGAGCACGCCGACTTTCGGCTCGAACGGCTGCGAGGGCAGACCGTCACGTTGCGTGACGCGGTGCTGCAGGGTGCCGCGGACAGCGCCGACGTCGGCTTCGCCGTGCGCGTGGTCCTCGACGGCACCTGGGGATTCGCCTCCGCCGTCGAGCTGACCGCCGAGGCGGCCGTACGGACCGCGGAGGAGGCCGTGCAGGTCGCTCGGGTCTCGGCGGCGATCAGCTCCGAGCGCATCGAGCTGGCTCCCGAACCCGTGCACGCGGATGCCACCTGGGTGTCCGCCTACGAGGTAGACCCGTTCGAGGTGCCCCTGGCGGACAAGGTGGCGCTGCTAGCCGAGCGCTCGGCCATGCTGTTGCGCGCCGACCCGGTGGCCCACGTCAGCACCGCCCTGCAGCAGGTGCACGAGAACAAGTACTACGCCGACCTCGCCGGCACCACGACCATGCAGCAGCGGGTGCGGCTGTATCCGCAGTGGGAGGCCCACGGCGCCGACACCGACTCCGGCCGCTTCGACTCGATGCGCACGCTCGCCCCACCGGTCGGGCGAGGCTGGGAGTGGCTGACCACCGGCTACGACTGGTCCGCCGAGCTGTCGGCCATGCCCGACCAGCTGGCCGAGAAGCTGGCCGCTCCTTCGGTGCAGACCGGTGCCTACGACCTGGTGGTCGACCCGTCGAACCTGTGGCTGACCATCCACGAGTCGATCGGCCACGCCACCGAGCTTGACCGGGCGCTCGGCTACGAGGCCAACTACGCCGGCACGAGCTTCGCCACGTACGACCAGCTGGGCAGCCTGCAGTACGGCTCGCCCGTCATGCACGTCACCGGCGACCGGGTGGTCGAGCACGGTCTGGCGAGTGTCGGCTACGACGACGAAGGAGTCGAGACGCAAGCGTGGGACCTGATCCGCGACGGGGTGCTCGTCGGCTACCAGCTCGACCGGCGGATGGCACAGATGCAAGGACTCGGGCGCTCCAACGGGTGCGCCTACGCCGACTCGCCCGCGCACATCCCCATCCAGCGCATGGCCAACGTGTCGCTGCAACCGGCCGTCGACGGCCCGGGCACCGACGACCTCATCGGTGCCGTCGAACACGGCATCTACGTGGTCGGTGACCGCTCGTGGTCGATCGACATGCAGCGGTTCAACTTCCAGTTCACCGGGCAGCGTTTCTACAAGATCGAACAGGGACGGCTGGCCGGGCCGCTGCGAGACGTCGCCTATCAGGCCACGACCACCGAGTTCTGGGGATCGATGGAGGCCGTCGGCGGGCCACAGACGTGGGTGCTCGGTGGTGCCTTCAACTGCGGCAAGGCGCAGCCCGGACAGGTCGCGCCGGTCAGTCACGGGTGCCCCGCGGCGCTGTTCCGCCAGGTACGCATCCTCAACACCCAACAGGAGGCGGGACGATGATCGGCACGACGCCCCAAGAGCTGGTCGAGCGTGCGCTCGAGGCGTCCACCGCCGACGGCTGCCTCGTGCTCGTCGAGCGCTCGGCCAGCGCCAACCTGCGCTGGGCCAACAACACGTTGACCACCAACGGGCTCATGCACGGCGCCACCGCGACCGTGGTGTCCACCGTCGCCGGCTCAGCGGGAGTCGCTGTCGGCGCGGTAACCCGCAGCGCGTCCGGTGTGGACGACGTCCTGCGCCTCGTCGAGGCCGCCGACGCGGCCGCCCGGGCGGCCGGTCCGGCCGAGGACGCCGCCCCGCTGGTCGGTCCCGAGGACAGCGACGGCTCGGGCGACGGCTGGGACGACCCTGCCGCCGACACCTCGATCGAGGTGTTCGACACCTTCGCCCCTGCCCTCGGTGCGGCCTTCGGGCGCGCCCAGGCGGGTGAACGGTTGCTCTACGGCTACGTCGAGCACACGGTGCAGACGACCTGGCTGGGTTCATCGACCGGGCTGCGACGCCGACACGTCCAGCCGGTGGGTCACGTCGGTATCACGGGCAAGAGCGCCGACCTGACGAGGTCGGCGTGGGTGGGTCAGTCCACCCGAGACTTCTCCGACGTCGACGCGATCGCCCTCGACGCCGAGCTGCAGCGCCGCTTGGGTTGGGCACGACGCTCGGTGCCACTGCCGGCCGGCCACTACGACACCGTGCTGCCGCCGACCGCTGTGGCCGACCTGCTCATCTACGCGTACTGGATGGCGGCGGCCCGCGACGCCCACGAGGGGCAGACCGTCTACAGCAAGCCGGGTGGCGGCACCCGGGTCGGCGAGTCGTTGAGCTCGCGACCGGTGCACCTCTACTCCGACCCGGCGTACCCGGGACTGGGCAGCGCACCGTTCGCCACCGCCAACAGCTCCTCGTCGCTGACCAGCGTCTTCGACAACGGTCTGCCGCTGCGCCGCACCTCCTGGATCGACGACGGCCGTCTCGCCGCGTTGATGCAGACCCGCCACTCCGCCGAGCTCACCGGGCTGCCGGTGACCCCGGCGGTGGAGAACCTCGTGCTCGACGTCGAGGGCGGCGCCGGTTCTTCTGACGACCTCGCTGCCGGGCTGGACCGGGGGCTGCTGCTGACCAGCCTGTGGTACATCCGCGAAGTCGACCCGCAGACCCTGCTGCTGACCGGCCTCACCCGCGACGGCGTCTACCTGGTGGAGGGTGGTGAGGTGACCGGGGCGGTCAACAACTTCCGCTTCAACGAGAGCCCGATCGCCCTGCTCGACCGCTTCAGCGCGGCGGGCGAGACGGTGCGCTCGTTCTCCCGCGAGTGGGGTGACTACTTCCCCCGTACGGCAACACCGGCGTTGCGGGTGCCCGACTTCAACATGAGCAGCGTCAGCCAGGCGCAGTAGCCGACACTCGAAGGCGGGGCCGCACCGCGAGTGGCGCGCAGTGGATTGCCGCGAGTGGCGCGCAGTGGATCGCCGCGAGTGGCGCGCAGTGGATCGCCGCGAGTGGCGCGATGTGACTGCCCGGTGGTCCGGTAAGCAACCACATGGGGCCACTCGCCGGGCGGTCGGCGCAGTCCCGCATGTCACCGGCGCTGCGGGCTTGCTGTGCGAGTGCCGCGCTGACCTGCGGCTCCGGGTCAGGCGCGTACCGGCTGGCGGGTCAGCTGGTACGTCGCCAATGACAGCGACGACACCGCACCCGTGCGATCCCGGTGCACTGTCAGGGTCTCGCCAGCGAAGTAGGCATCGAGCCCGCGCCAGGAGTCAGCACCAACGGCCACCAGCCTGGTGGTGCGGCCACCCTTGGCCACGTCGAGTCGCAGGAACCCGTCGGCCACAAAGACCGTGACCGGCACGGCGCCCCAGTACCACTCCCCCACCAGCTCGTCGGCGCCGTCGACCAGCGGCTCCGGCGCCCAGGGCGCGGGCATCGCGGGTTCGTGCTCGGCGAGCAGGTCGAGCAGGGTGTCCGGCAGGCGCGGTGTACCGCCGAGCGTGGCGTTGCACAGCGCGACGGCGGCCGCGCGCTGGCCCGGGTCGACCCGCAACCCGGCCAGGAATCCGGGCATCGATCCACCATGGCCGTACCGGTCGCCGCTCGGGCGGGCGTGCAGACTCAGCCCCAGCCCGTACACCGTGCCCAGACCGTCGACGTCACCTCGCGCCGCGGTGCGCATCTGCGCCAGCGAGTCGTCCGAGAGGACCGACTCGTCGCCGTCGAGCAGGAAACCGGCCCACCGGGACAGGTCGGTCACGGTGCTCCACAGCTGGCCGGCCGGCGCCATCGCCCCGGTATCGGTCGACGGCTCGTCGAGCAGCCGGCCGGTGAAGGGGTGCACGGAGTAGCCGAGCGCTGAGCGCTGCCCGGGATCGACCGGTGCGTACGTGGTGGCCGACATGCCGAGCGGGGCCAGCACCCGCTCGTGCGCCAGCGCGGCCCAGCTGTCACCGCGCACCTGCTCGACCACCCGGCCCAACAAGCCGTACGCCAGGTTCGAGTAGTGGTGCCGCTGGCCGGCGAGCAGCACCACCTCCTGCTCGGCGACCCTGGCGGTGAGCTCGGCGAAGTTACCACCGTCGCGGCGCTCCCACCACTCGCCGGCCGGCTCGGCTGGGAGTCCGGACGCGTGCGCGAGCAGGTCGTGCAATCGCGCCTCGCCGAACGGCGACTCGCCGGCCAGCACGGCATGCACCCGGTCGTCCAGGGTGAGCATGCCCTCGTCACGCGCCTGCAAGACCAGCACCGCGGTCACCGTCTTGGTGAGCGAGCCGATCCGGTAGGCCAGGTCTGGCCCCGGCGCGGCCGGCCCGCCGCTGTGCTCCCCCACCGCGACGTGCCAGACCAGCTCTCCGTCGCGCACGACACCGGCCACCAGCGACGGCTGTCGGGTGTCGTGCTGCACGCGCCGGGCGGCCAGCTCGAGCGCCCGCGCCGTCGTCGGCAGCAGACTCACTCGAAGGCTTCGACCGGCGGACAGGAGCAGGCTAGGTTGCGGTCCCCGTAGGCCTGGTCGACGCGAGCGACCGACGGCCAGTACTTGTCGACGAGCCGGCCGGCCGGGAAGCAGCCAGTGGCGATGTCGTAGCGCCGGTCCCAATCGACCAGGCTCGCCGCCGTGTGCGGAGCCCGGCGCAGCGGGCTCTCCTCCAGCGGCATGTCCCCGCGGGCGACCTGCTCGATCTCGGCGCGGATCGCCAGCATCGCGTCGACGAAGCGGTCGAGCTCGGCGAGGTCCTCGGACTCGGTCGGCTCGACCATGAGCGTGCCGGCCACCGGGAAGCTCACGGTGGGGGCGTGGAAGCCGTAGTCGACGAGCCGCTTGGCGACGTCGTCGACGCTGACGCCGCACGCCTTCGTCAGCGGTCGCAGGTCGAGGATGCACTCGTGGGCGACCAGCCCCCCGTGGCCGCGGTAGAGCACCGGGAAGTGACCGTCCAGACGCTTGGCGAGGTAGTTGGCCCCCAGCACCGCCACCGAGGTAGCCCGGGTGAGGCCTGGGCCACCCATCATGGCGACGTAGGCCCACGAGATCGGCAGGATCCCGGCCGACCCGTAAGGAGCGGCGCTGATCGCGCCGATGCCCTCGCGGCGTTGCTCCTCGGGGTGCATCGGGTGCGAGGGCAGGAACGGCACCAGGTGCTCGGCCACTGCGACCGGGCCGACACCCGGCCCGCCGCCACCGTGCGGGATGCAGAACGTCTTGTGCAGGTTGAGGTGGGAGACGTCGCCGCCGAACGCACCGGGTCGGGCGTGCCCGAGCAGCGCGTTGAGGTTGGCCCCGTCGACGTAGACCTGGCCGCCGTGCTCGTGCACCACATCGCACAGCTCGACGATGCCGTCCTCGTACGCGCCGTGGGTCGAGGGGTAGGTGACCATGATTGCGGCGAGCGTGTCGGTGTGCTCTGTGCACCGGGCCCGCAGGTCGGCCAGGTCCACGCTGCCGTCCTCCGCGGCCTTCACCACCACGACCCGCATGCCGGCCATGACCGCTGACGCGGCGTTGGTGCCGTGCGCCGAGGACGGGATCAGGCAGACATCACGCCGGTCCTGCCGACGCGATCGGTGGTAGGCGCGGATGGCCAGCAACCCGGCCAGCTCCCCTTGCGACCCGGCGTTGGGCTGGACGGACACGGCCGCGTAGCCGGTGAGCTCGGCGAGCCGGTGCTCGAGCTCGAAGATCACCTCGCGCAGCCCCTCGGCGGCCGAGGCGGGCACGAAGGGGTGCAGGTCGGCGAACTGCGGCCAGCTGACCGGCTCCATCTCGGCGGCGGCGTTGAGTTTCATCGTGCACGAGCCGAGCGGGATCATGCCGCGGTCGAGCGCGAAGTCGCGATCGCCCAGGCGTCGTAGGTAGCGCAGCATCGCGGTCTCGGAGCGGTACGCCGAGAAGGTCGGGTGGGTCAGCAGGTCGCTGCGTCGGCGCAGCCCTTCCGGCAGCGCGTCCGACGTGGCGGTGTCGAGCTCGGCGAGGTCGAGGCCGACGACGCCGAAGGCGGCCCACACCGACTCCAGGTGTGCCGGTGTGGTCAGCTCGGAGGTGGCGATGCCGACCCGGTCGGCATCGATACGGCGCAGATGCAGCCCAGTGCCCCTGGCGGTGGCCACCACCTCGTCGGCACCGCCGGGGACGTGGGCCACCACCGTGTCGAAGAACTCACCAAATTCGACCTCTACCTCACCTTCACGGAGCCCGGCGGCGAGCACCCCGGCCGAACGGTGCACCCGCTCGGCGATACGCCGCAACCCCTGGGGGCCGTGGTGCACCGCGTACATCGCGGCGACCACGGCCAGCAGCACCTGCGCGGTGCAGATGTTCGAGGTTGCCTTGTCGCGGCGGATGTGCTGCTCGCGGGTCTGCAGGGCCAGCCGGTACGCCGGGCGGCCCTCGGCGTCACGCGAGACACCTACCAGGCGACCCGGCAGGTGTCGTTCGAGACCGGCACGTACCGCCAAGTAGGCCGCGTGCGGACCGCCGTAGAACATCGGCACCCCGAAACGCTGGCTGGAACCGACCACGACATCGGCACCGAGGTGGCCAGGGGCCTCCAGCAGCACCAGCGCCAACGGATCGGTGGCGACAACGGCCAGACCGCCACGCTCGTGCACGGCCTCGATCACCGCTCGCGGGTCGCGCACCCGGCCGCTGGCCCCGGGGTAGGCCAAGAGCACGCCGGCGAGTTCCCCCTCGGGAAGTCCGGCGTCGAGGTCGGCCTCGACGACCTCGAGGCCCATCGCCTCGGCCCGCGTGCGTACGACGGCGAGCGTCTGGGGTAGGCAGTCGGCGTCCACCACGAAGCGCGCCGGTCCCGCAAGGCGTAGGGCCCGACGGACCAGCGTCATGGCCTCCGCCGCGGCCGTGCCCTCGTCCAGCAGGGAGGCGTTGGCGGTAGGCAGGCCCGTCAGATCGGACACCATCGTCTGGAAGATGAGCAGCGCCTCGAGCCGGCCTTGGGAGATCTCCGGCTGGTAGGGCGTGTAGGCGGTGTACCAGGCCGGGTTCTCCAGCACCATGCGCCGCACCACCGCTGGGGTGCTGGTCGGGTGGTACCCGAGCCCGATCATCGCGATCCCCGGCTCCGTACGGGCCGCTGCGGCGCGCAGCGCAGCGAGGGACTCCTCCTCGCTGCGGGCCGGCGGCAGCAATGACGCCGCGCGCGAGCCGATGCTGGCTGGTACGGCGGCGGCCATCAGCTCGTCCAGGTCGGCGAAGCCGAGAGCGGCCACCATGGAGGCCACCTGAGCCTCGTCAGGTCCGATGTGGCGGGCCGCGAACGAGACGGCGCCGGTGAGGGAGGCAAGGGTGGGACGGTCGGTCACGACGGTCCTCCCGGGCTGTCGTAGGAAAGCGCCAAGGGGGAGCTCGGTCGCCCTCCCCCTCTGTCGTCGGTCGGCTGACCGGCTCCACAGGTGCCTGGTACGCACGGTCCGGTGGCCTGAGAGGTTCCGGGGAGGAATTGCCCCTTCGGCGCCGTGCACCGGTGCCAGCTGCCCTCGGTCTGACCGGTGCCGAACTCTCCCGTGCGTCGTCGACAGCGACTCGCAGGCTACCAGTCACGCTCTCGTCATGAGCGGCGACACGGCTGCGGCGGCGGGGCCGAGCTGCCCCTCAGGCGCCGTGTGCGCGCGCTATGCGGCGCGCCGCCAACTCGTCGGAGGGGTGCCCTTGTGCCGACTCGTGGCCGGCGGCGCGCTCGCTGGGCAGCTGGGACAAGGAGCCCTCGATCTCGCGCCAGACCCCGCCGACCGCGATACCGAAGACGCCCTGGCCGCCGCGGAGCAGGTCGACCACCTCGTCGGCGGAGCGGCACTCGTAGACGCTGGCGCCGTCACTCATCAAGGTGATCCGGGAGAGCTCTTCGGCCCCGCGCGAGCGCAGGTGCTGGACGGCCTGGCGGATCTGCTGCAGGGACACCCCCGCATCGAGCAGGCGCTTGATCACCTTCAGCAGCAAGATGTCACGAAATCCGTACAGGCGCTGGGTCCCCGACCCGCCAGCCGCTCGCACGCTCGGCTCGACCAGCCCGGTGCGCGCCCAGTAGTCAAGCTGGCGATAGGTAATCCCGGCGGCGTGGCAGGCCGTGGGGCCACGGAACCCGACGTCGTGCGGCACGGGGGCGAGGTCGTCGTCGAAGAGCAGGCCTTGGGCGCCGGCCTGCCCTCCCGCCAGTTGCGCCGAAGAGGCTTCTCGGCCGTCTCGGCCCTTGGCCGAGCTGTCGTCACCGGTGGGTGCCACCTTTGCCTCCGACGGGTCGACCACTGCGGCGGACCGACGCCGGGGCGGCGGTGACAGCGGTGAAGTTACAGCGCGGGACTTCTCGTCCTCGTACGGTACGACCGCCGCGCCCCCGTGGCAACGCACCGGAGAACGGCGTGGCGCAAGAAAAGTCTCAACCTGTACCGGAGCCTTACGCGCTACGCTGGCGAGCCGCCGCGGCCGCCTTCGAAGTCCTCGGGCGTGATGTCGTCGAGGAACGCCCGGAACTTCTCCACCTCGTCCTCCTCCTGGTCCGGCACATGGACACCGGACGCGCCGAGCACGTCCTCGGCGCACACGATGCGGCTGCCCGTACGCAGCGCCAGCGCGATGGAGTCGGACGGACGCGCCTCGACCTCGACTCCGGAGGCAAGCACCAGCGTGGCGTAGAAGACCCCGTCACGCACCTCGGTGATGCGCACCTCGTTGAGCTGCTGGTCGAGCGCCTCGAGCAGGTTGCGCAGCAAGTCGTGAGTCAGCGGGCGCGGCGGCACCACCCCTTGCTGGGCGAAGGCGATAGCCGTCGCCTCCACGGCGCCGATCCAGATCGGCAGGTACCGGACCCCGTCGGTCTCGCGCAGCAGGACCAGCGGCTGGTTGGTCGGCATCTCCACCCGGACGCCTATGACATCGACCTCGCGCACCCTGCCACCGTACCCCGCCAAGGGGCACCCGCGGCGGTTCCGGTCGGCTCGTCAGCCGCGTTGGCGCAACGCGTTCTTGACCAAGCTGGTGTGCAGTCGGACGGAGAGCACGGCGAGCTGGCGGACCGTCTCCTCGGCCCGTGCCCGAGCACCTGGGTCTCGCTGCCGCAGCTGCGTAGAGACGATCTGCTCGAAGAGCCCCACTTCGCGGTCGGCGGCGGTACGAAACGCCCGCAGGTGGCGCGGCTCGAGTCCGAAAGCGGCCAGCTCTGCCACGGTGCGGGCGACCACCAGGGCAGGTCCGTCGTAGAGCTCGTGGCCGGTGCGCGGACGGACCAGGCCGTACTGCACCATCGCGTCCAGCGTCTGGGCGTCGATGCCCGCCGCTTGGATCAGCTCGGCGCGCGTGAGCCTGATCTCGGTGGAGTCCGGGGCGAAAGCGTCCGGAGTGGGGTAGCCGTCGCCGCTGAGGACGACCTGAGGCACTTGCGGGGCGCCACCCGCGGCTGCGGGGGCGAGACCTCGGTCGAGGTCGTCGAGGTGCTCGCGGATCTTGCGCAGCGGAAGAAAGCTGTCGCGCTGGCGGGTGAGGACGTAACGCAGCCGCTCGATGTCGGCGGAGGAGAACGTGCGGTAGCCCGAGGCCGTGCGCTGCGGTGCGACAAGACCCTCGGCTTCCAGGTAGCGGATCTTCGAGATCGTGATGTCCGGGAAGTCGCCGCGCAGGGCAGTCAGCACTTCTCCGATGCTCCAGCGTGGCCGAGACTCGGACGCCGAGGTCACGAGCCGGGGCCACCCGCGCCGCTGGCGTTGGGGTGGTAGACGAGGCGATACTTGCCGATCTGTACCT
The DNA here is from genome assembly GCA_038233355.1 of Propionibacteriales bacterium. GTDB lineage: Bacteria > Actinomycetota > Actinomycetes > Propionibacteriales > Nocardioidaceae > DASQMN01. The sequence continues at coordinate 3,033 of JBBSMD010000031.1, read as the reverse complement.
CGTCACGGCCGTTGAGCGTCTTCTCGTCGATGCGGTCGCGGTTGACGTAGGTCCCGTTGAGGCTGCCGACGTCGCGCACCCGGTAGCCCTCGGGACCCCGTCGAAACTCCGCGTGCCGCCGAGACACGGTCACGTCGTCGAGGAAGATGTCACTGTCGGGATGGCGCCCGGCCGACACCACGTCGGTGTCCAGCAGATAGCGGCTGCCTGCCCCGGGCCCGCGCTGCACGACGAGCAGGGCACTGCCGGCCGGGAGGGCATCGAGCGCGGCGACGTCGGCGGCGGAGAGCTCACCGGTGTCGCCCTCGGCCTCCGCGCTGGCCTGCGCACCCACTGTCGCGATGGTCGCCGTCGAGCCGGTGGGGCCGTCGGCACTCACCAGCCGGTGACCGCACTGGGCGCAAAACCGAGCCGAGCTGGGATTCTCGTGTCCGCACTCGGTGCAGAAGGGCATCGGGGACTCCTGGGGTCAGGAACGTGTGAGGTGACTCGCGTGACGACTGCTGGAGTGCTGACGGGACGGTGAAGGCGAACCTATCTCAGCCTGCCGTCGAGCCTCAGCCGGCATCGAACCCTCGACCGGTGCGGATACTGCGTGCGGTCAAGCCAGGTGGTCGGCGTAGCCCTCCGCGGTCAGGAGCTCGTCCTCTGCCAGGGCTTCGTCGAGCCGCATCGTGAACAGCCAGCCTCGACCGTACGGATCGGAGTTGACCAGCTCTGGAGTGGACTCGAGCTCCTCGTTGCGCGCCATCACGACACCAGCGGCGGGGGCGTAGACGTCGCTGACCGACTTGGTGGACTCGAGCTCACCGACCGAGTCCCCCGGTGCCACCGTGGCGCCCGGCTCGGGCAGCGCCACGTACACGATGTCGCCGAGCTGCTCTTGGGCGTAGTGGGTGATGCCTACGGTCACGACGTCCTCCCCTTGCTCGCCCTCCCCCGACTCCGGCCGCAGCCACTCGTGCTCGGGCGTGTACTGCAGGTCTGCGGGGATGGTGTGCGCTGCCACGCGGTCTCCTCAGCGAGACGAGAGGTCGGGGATTGTCCGGACGACGACGGCCAGGATCCTCAGCCGGCCGGCTGAGAGTACTGCGGGTCCGCCGGGACGGCCACCGCCGACACGGTGACCGCCTCGGAGGTGGTGGTCCCGACACTCCCGCCCAGCGCCTCCACCTCGTCGGACAGACCACCACGGAAACGCACCGCCGCCCGCAGAGTGTCGGAGTCACCGATCGCGACGAGCTGGTAGGGCGGCTCGACCGTCGCTCCGTCGATCTCGATGCCTTGCTCGGTGTCGGCGAAGTAGGTGGACGCCACGACCCGCGCGACACCGTTGACCTGGATCGCCTCGGCGCCTGCGTCGCGCAGCTCTTCGACCGCGTTGAGCAGCGTACGAGCACCGACAGCCCCTTGTGGATCCTCGATGGTGACAGCGACCCCCGGGCCCGTGGCGGGTGCGCGGCCACTGAGGATGGCCAGGTCGATCGCCTGCTGGCGCGCCGCCCTGGCGGCCGCTCGCGCCTGATCGGAGGAGGTGCGCAGTGCCTGCCGCGTGCGTTCCAGCTCCCGCAGCTGCGCTCGCGCCCGCTGGTCGGCCGCCCCCAGTGAGTCAAGTAGCTGGACGAGATCGCCTCGGCGTGCGCCGGCGAACTCCGTCGAGGTGTTGTAGGAGCGGACCTGCACGACCACGGCGAACCCGACGAGCGCCAAGAGCGCGGCCAACGCCACCTGCCGGCGACCGGGCCGTGCCGTCAGCCCTTGGCGCAACCGCCGCCAGCCGTCGGCCGCGGGCGCCTGGGGGCGGTTGTCGCCGGTGGACGTGTCAGGCATGGAACAGGTGCCTGCGGATGGCAGCGACGTTGGAGAAAATGCGGATGCCCAGCACCACGACGACCCCGGTGGACAACTGCCCCCCCACCCCCAGCAGATCTCCCAGCAGCACGATCAGCGCGGCCACGACGACGTTGGCCGCGAACGAGATGACGAAGACCTTGTCGTCGAAGATGCCGTCGAGGTAGGCGCGCAGCCCACCGAACGCCGCGTCGAGCGCTGCCACGACCGCGATCGGCAGGTAGGGCTGCAGGCTGGTGGGGACCTCCGGCTGCACCAGCAGACCGACGATGACCCCGGCCACCAGCCCGAGGACCGCGATCACGGCAGGTCTCCTTGCAGCTCGGCGTGAGTCAGCCGCGGCGAGGGAACGGCCGGCAGGCTCAGCTCCTCTCGCTCGACGACGCGGTACCCGAGCCCGAAGTTGCTCTTCAGGTCCACCCAGGTCTGCCCCGCGTCGGTGTCGATGAAGCGCGCTTGCATCGCGGTCGGGTCACCTATCGCCTGCACGACGTACGGAGTGTCGAGCGAACGGTAGTTGACGGTGATGGCCTCGCCGGCGACCCGGATGGCACTTTGCGGTCCGAGGCGGTTGCCGTTGACCGCGATGGCCTCCGCTCCTGACTGCCAGAGCCCGTTGACGAGAAATTGCAGGTCGCGGTCGAGCACTCTGCCTTCGGCCTTCGCGCCAGCGTCGGGAGCGTCGTCCACCACGACCCGAAGGCCGGGACCGGTGACCGGCTCGACGCCACTGGCCACCTCGGCCGACCCCAGGTCGGCCGCTTTCAGATCAGGGTCCTGCACCGCGACACCGGAGCCCTGCAGCGCCTCGATGTCCTCGCGTACGACGGCGATGCGCTCCTGCACCGCGGCGATCGACGCCTGGAGCTCGAGCACCTCGTCGACCAGCTGGTCGCGGTCCAGCTGCAGCTGCGGGGCCGAGCGCGCCTGCTGCACCGCCGCTGCCGCGACCAGCAGGCCCAGGACGATGACGGCCGCCGCGGCCGCCGGACGCCACGACCCACGCCACGACCCACGCCACGGTGCACGCGACGACCCACCCGAGCGTTCCCCTCGTGTCGCCGCGACGACGGCGTAGTCGGGGTCGACCGGATCGCTCAGCACCCGCTGCAGCAGGTCGGGTGACGGCGCCCTCGGCGCAGTCACAGTCGACGCGGACCCGGTCGACGCGGTCACGGACGG
>JBBSMD010000030.1:0-18974 GCA_038233355.1 Propionibacteriales bacterium | reverse complement strand
GGGTCCTGGACGCCTACGACCACCGGGACCGACCGGTGAGCCTCGTGCATGCCGACGACGACCGGTTGCGCCGCCTGGCTGTGTTCGACGCGGTGGTCAACAACGCCGACCGCAAGGGGGGTCACGTGCTGGTGAGCGGCACCGGCGCCGTCCGCGGCTGCGACCACGGGGTGTCCTTCGCCGTCGAGGACAAGCTGCGTACCGTCTTGTGGGGGTGGGCCGGGCAGCCGCTGCCGGCGCCAGACGTCGACGACCTGCGTGCTCTCACCGTCCGGCTCGGCGGCGACGACGTGCGGGTGCTGGAGCCGCTGCTCACCACCGCCGAGCTGGACCGGTTGTGCTGGCGGCTCGAGCGGCTGCTGCGACGCGGCCGCCACCCCAGACCGACCACCGACTGGCACGCGATCCCCTGGCCGGCGTTCTGACGCGAGCGGGGGCGGTGCAGCACTTGGCGCACTTGGTGGTCCCGCCCGGCCCCGAGCTGTGACGAGCCGGTCGGCGACCGGAGCGCCGTGGATAGGCTCCCCGGCATGCAGTCGTGGAGCTCCCCGCCGGTGCCTGCACTGACCGACACGGCGGCGCGACCGGCCTTGCACGTGCACGACACCTGCCGCGACGCCGTCGTCGACGTCACCCCGCGCGGGAGGGCGCGGCTCTACGTCTGCGGCATCACCCCCTACGACGCGACCCACCTGGGTCACGCGGCGACGTACGTGGCGTTCGACCTGCTCCAGCGAGTCTGGCGGGATGCCGGCCACGAGGTGATGTACGTGCAGAACGTCACCGACGTCGACGACCCGCTGCTGGAGCGGGCCCGGGCCACCGGAATCGACTGGACCGAGCTGGCCGAGCGCGAGACCGAGCTCTTCCGCGCCGACATGGCCGCGTTGCGCGTCGTCGCGCCCGACCGGTTCGTCGGCGTCGTCGAGTCGCTGCCCGTCGTGGTCGAGCTGGTGGAGCGGCTGCACCGGCGCGGTGCCACGTACACCCTCGACGGCGACGTGTACTGCACGGTGCGCGCCGACCCCTGCTTCGGTGCCGTCGGGCACTACGACGAAGACACGATGCGACGGCTGTCGGCCGACCGAGGTGGCGACCCCGACCGGCCCGGCAAGCGGGATCCCCTCGACCCGCTGCTGTGGCAGCGCGAACGCAGCGGAGAGCCCGCGTGGGACTCCCCGCTCGGTCGCGGCAGGCCCGGCTGGCACGCCGAGTGCAGCGCGCTGGCGCTCGAACACCTGGGCATGGGCTTCGACGTGCAGGGCGGGGGCAGCGACCTGGTGTTCCCGCACCACGAGATGTCCGCGACCCAGGCTCAGCTCGCCCGCGACGAGCACCCGTTCGCCCAGGCGTACGTGCACGCCGGCATGGTCGGGTACGAGGGCGAGAAGATGTCGAAGTCGGGCGGCAATCTCGTCCTCGTATCGGCGCTGCGCGACGCCGGTGTGCCTCCGATGGCCATCCGGTTGGCGCTGCTCGCACACCACTACCGCAGCGACTGGGAGTGGACCGAGCGCGACCTCGACGACGCGGCAGCCCGGCTGCGCCGGTGGCGAGCCGCCGTCGGTACCGGCGCTCCGCCGGCCGTACCGGTCGTCGTCGGTACCGGCGCTCCGCTGGCCGTACCGGTCGTCGTCGAGCTGCGGGCCGCCCTCGCCGACGACCTCGACGCACCGCGCGCTCTCGACTGCGTCGACGCGTGGGCGGACGCGGCGCTGGACGGTGGGCGTGTCGACGCCGACGCGCCGTCGGGTGCGCGCCTGGACAGCGGGGAGGCCGATCCGGCGGTACTCGTCCGTACCGCTGTCGACGCCCTCCTCGGCGTCAGCTTGTGAGCTGGTGGCGACTGACCGGACCGTTTACCACGTTAACGTGGTAAACGGATGCTTCCCATGGCGAGGGAACCATTCTCAGCGTCCGATTACCTGGTTAACGTGGTAATCGGACACCACACTCACCCGTCGGTCTCGCGGCGCTTGAGGTAGCGCTCGAACTCCCGCGCGATGGCGTCCCCGCTCGCCTCGGGCAGGTCGCTGGCGTCTCGGGCCTGCTCCAGCGACGCCACGTACTCCGAGATCTCGGTGTCCTCGCTGGCCAGCTCTTCGACTCCCCGCTGCCACGCCCGGGCCTCCTCGGCCAGGTCGCCTACCGGGATCCGCAGGTCGATGAGCTGCTCGAGCCGGCCGACGAGCGCGAGCGTCGCCTTGGGACACGGCGGCTGCGCGACGTAGTGCGGCACCGCCGCCCACAGCGACACGCTGGGGATATCGGCGCCGGCAGCCGTCTGCTGGAACACCCCGTTGATGCCGGTAGGGCCCTCGTAGCGCGACGGCTCCACGTCGAGCACCTCCACCAGGTGCGGGTCGGTGCTGACACCGGTCACCGGGATCGGTCGGGTGTGGGGGGTGTCGGCCAGCAGGGCGCCCAGCGAGACGATCATGCGCACCCCGGCCCTCTCGGCGACCTCCACCAGCTCACGGCAGAAGGGGCGCCAGCGCATGTTCGGCTCGAGGCCTCGCACGAGCAGCACGTCGTGGTCGGCGCCGACCGGTCGCGTGACGTAGAGCCGCGTCGTCGGCCAGGTGATGACACGACCCCCGCGTTGGTCACCGGAGACCGTCGGCCGGTTGACCTGGAAGTCGTAGTAGTCCTCGGGCTCGACCTCGGCCACCAGCTCGGCCTCCCAGGCCGTTACGAGGTGGTCCACCACACCGGAGGCGGCCTCGGCGGCGTCGTTCCAGCCCTCGAAGGCTGCGATCATCACCGGGTCCACCAGCGCCAGGGGCACCTCGTCTGCATGCACGCCGACACCCTACGACGGCGTGGCCCCGAGGATGTGGAGCCCGCGAGGACCACCCAGTGAGCCACTCGTCCCACGCCTCGGATGCTCTGTCCGCACAGTGGGACAGCGGCTTCTATCATTGGGCGAGACGTCCGCCCTTCCCCGTACGAGGTCCCCATGCCACCCGCCGACGGCTCCTTGCGCCGCGCCCTCGCCGAGCGCGTGGTGGTGGCCGACGGCGCCATGGGCACCATGTTGCAAGCAGTCGACCTCGACCTCGACGACTTCACCGGTCACGAGGGCTGCAACGAGGTGCTCAACGTGACGCGGCCCGAGGTGGTGCGTGGCGTCCACGACGCCTACCTCGACGTCGGCGCGGACTGCATCGGCACCAACACCTTCGGCGCCAACCTCGCCAACCTCGGCGAGTACGGCATCAGCGACCGCATCCGCGAGCTCGCCGACGCCGGGGCACGTATCGCCAGGGAAGCCGCCGACGCCGCCAGCACCGAGCAGCGGCCGAGGTGGGTCCTCGGGTCGGTCGGGCCGGGCACCAAGCTGCCCACCCTCGGCCACATCACCTACGCCGCGCTGCGCGAGGCGTACGCCGAGCAGGTCGCCGGCATGGTCGAAGCCGGTGTGGACGCCGTGCTGGTGGAGACCGCGCAAGACCTGCTGCAGGCCAAGGCGGCCGTCGTCGGGGCCAGGCGGGTCCTCGACGCGCACCCGCACCTCGACCTGCCGCTGCTGGTGCACGTGACTGTCGAGACCACCGGCACGATGCTGCTCGGTTCGGAGATCGGGGCCGCGCTGACCGCCCTCGAGCCGCTCGGCATCGACCTGATCGGGCTCAACTGCGCCACCGGGCCGCAGGAGATGAGCGAGCACCTGCGACACCTCTCCCAGCACGCCCGGGTGCCGCTCGGCTGTATGCCCAACGCCGGGCTGCCGCACCTGTCCGCCGACGGCGCGCACTACCCGCTCACGCCGGGCGAGCTGGCGCAGGCCCACGACACCTTCACCCGCGAGTACGGCCTCGCGCTCGTCGGGGGGTGCTGCGGCACCACCCCCGAGCACATCCGCCAGGTCGTTCAGCGCGTCGGTGGCCGCACTCTGCTGCCGCGCCGACCCGACGTGGCGGCGGCTGCCAGCTCCTTGTACCAGCCCGTGCCGTTCCGGCAGGACGCGACGTACCTCACCATCGGGGAGCGCACCAACGCCAACGGCTCCAAGGCCTTCCGCGAGGCGATGCTCGCCGGACGCTGGGACGACTGCGTCCAGATCGCGCGGGCGCAGATCCGTGACGGGGCGCACCTGCTCGACCTGTGCGTCGACTACGTGGGTCGCGACGGCGTCGCCGACATGAGCACCGCGGCCTTCCGCCTGGCGACCGCGTCGACCCTTCCGATCGTGCTCGACTCGACCGAGCCGGCGGTCCTGGAGGCCGGTCTCGAGCGGCTCGCCGGCCGGTGCCTGGTGAACTCGGTGAACTACGAGGACGGTGACGGCGCGGGTTCGCGTTTCGCCCGCGTCATGCCGCTGGTCAAGGAGCACGGTGCAGCCGTCATCGCCTTGACCATCGACGAGGAGGGCCAAGCCCGTACGGCGGAGTGGAAGCTGCGAGTGGCCCAGCGCCTGGTCGAGGACCTGACCCGGCGGTGGGGGATGCGGGTCGAGGACATCGTGGTGGACTGCCTCACGTTCCCGATCGGCACCGGCCAGGAGGAGACCCGCCGCGACGCGATCGAGACGATCGAGGCGATCCGGGCGCTGAAGGCGGCGCACCCGCAGGTGCAGACCACCCTCGGGGTCTCCAACGTGTCGTTCGGTCTGAGTCCGGCCGCGCGGGTCGTGCTCAACTCGGTGTTCCTGCACGAGTGCGTGGAGGCGGGGCTCGACTCCGCGATCGTGACCGCGGCCAAGATCATGCCGATGGCCCGTGTCCCGGCCGAGCAGCGTACCGCCGCCCTCGACCTGGTGTACGACCGGCGCCGGCCCGGTTTCGACCCGCTCGTGCACTTCCTCGACGTCTTCGCCGACGTCAAGGCCGCCGACGCGAAGGCCGACCGGGCCGCCGAGCTGGCGGCACTGCCGCTGCCCGAACGGCTGCGAGCGCGCATCGTCGACGGTGAGCGGCAGGGACTGGCCGGCGACCTCGACGAGGCACTGCGGGCCAGGCCCGCGCTGGACATCGTCAACGACGACCTGCTGGCCGGGATGAAGGTGGTCGGTGAGCTCTTCGGCGCCGGCCAGATGCAGCTGCCGTTCGTCCTGCAGTCGGCCGAGACGATGAAGGCCGCCGTCGCGCACCTTGAGCCGCACATGGGGAAGACCGACGACAGGGGCAAGGGCACGATCGTGCTGGCCACGGTCAAGGGCGACGTGCACGACATCGGCAAGAACCTCGTCGACATCATCTTGACCAACAACGGCTACACCGTGGTCAACCTGGGCATCAAGCAGCCCGTCACCGCCATCGTGGACGCCGCCGAGCAGCACCATGCCGACGTCATCGGCATGTCCGGTCTGTTGGTCAAGTCGACGGTGATCATGCGCGAGAACCTCGAGGAGCTCGACGCGCGCGGCCTCGCCGAGCGCTACCCGGTCCTCCTGGGTGGTGCCGCGCTCACCCGGGCCTACGTCGAGGACGATCTGGCCGGCATGTTCGGCGGCGAGGTGCGCTACGCGCGCGACGCATTCGAGGGGCTGCGGCTGATGGACGCCGTGATGGCGGTCAAGCGCGGTGTCGAAGGGGCCGCTCTGCCCGAGCGCCGCGTCCGCAAGGTGCGCGCCCGCGCGACAGCGGTCGAGTCGGTCGTCGAGGTGCCGGCACGCTCCGACGTGGCTACCGACGTGCCCGTGCCGACACCGCCGTTCTGGGGTGACCGCGTCGTCAAGGGCATCGCGCTGGCCGACTTCGCCTCCTGGCTCGACGAACGCGCCACGTTCCTCGGCCAGTGGGGCCTGCGCGCCTCCCGGGGAGAGGGGCCCTCGTACGACGAGCTGGTCGCCACGGAAGGTCGGCCGCGCCTGCGCGGCTGGCTGGATCGCATCCAGACCGAGAGCATCATGCGCCCGGCCGTCGTCTACGGCTACTGGCCGTGCTTCTCCGAGGGTGACGACCTCGTCGTGCTCGACCCGCGGACGCAGTCGGGGGAGATCTGCCGCTTCACCTTCCCCCGCCAGCACCGCGACCGGTTCCTCTGCCTGGCCGACTTCGTCAGGCCCAAGGACGCCGGCGAGCTCGACGTCGTCGCCTTCCAGCTGGTCACGATGGGCAGCCGGGTCAGCGAGGTCACCCAGGAGCTCTTCGCCGCCGACTCCTACCGCGACTACCTCGAGCTGCACGGGCTGTCGGTCCAGCTGACCGAGGCCCTCGCCGAGTACTGGCACGCCCGGGTGCGCGCCGAGCTTCGCATCGACGGGGGCGACCCGGCCGAGCTGGGCCAGATCCTGCGGCAGGGCTACCGCGGTGAGCGCTACTCCTTCGGCTACCCGGCCTGTCCCGACCTCGACGACCGCGCCAAGCTCGTCGAGCTGCTGCGTCCCCAGCGCATCGGGGTGGAGCTGAGCGAGGAGCTGCAGCTGCATCCTGAGCAGTCCACCGACGCGCTGGTGCTGCACCACCCGGAGGCGAGCTACTTCAACGCCCGCTGACGGCGCGCGGCGCCAGGCCCGAGGCGAGCTACTTCAACGCCCGCTGACCGGCCGCGAGGTGGCCAGATGCCGGTCCCGGCGCGGGGCCGAACGGGGCGCGGGCATAGGGCCCACACCGGCCCGCCGCCCCAATCGTTGCCGATTCGCGACCGACGACGGCGGGTCGTGCTGTTCCCGTAGGGCCGCGGTCGTCGTATGGTCAGCCGGCGACCGCCCGTCGGCGGCGCGGTACCCACGCCTCGAGGAGTGCTCATGACGATCTCTCGACGACCCGCCGCGGTGGCGGTCGGGGTTGCGTCCCTGCTGCTGCTGGCCGCCTGCGGCAGCGACAACACCTCGCAGAGCGCGGGAGGCGGAGGCGACGGCGGCGACGGCAGCAGCGCGTCGGGCACCCCCTGGATCCTCGGCACGACCGACACCCCCACCTCGCTGGACCCGGCCGGTGCCTACGACCTGCCCTCGTGGACGCTGCAGAACAACCTGTACGAGACGCTCGTCACCATCCCGGCGGGTGAGAACGAACCGACCGGTGCCATTGCCGAGAGCTGCCAGTACGACGACCCCAAGACCTACACCTGCACGCTGAAGGAGGGGCAGACCTTCAGCAACGGCAACGAGCTGACCAGCTCGGACGTGAAGTTCTCCATCGACCGGCTGGTCGACATCGCCGACCCCAACGGCGCCTCGTCGCTGTTCGGCTCGCTCGACTCGGTCGACGCACCCGACCCGACCACGGTGACCTTCAACCTCGCCCGCCCCGACACCACCTTCCAGTTCGTCCTCACCACCGCCGCGGCGTCGATCGTCGACGAGGACGTCTTCCCGGCCGACCAGCTGATCGGTGACTCTGACATCGTCGGCTCCGGGCCGTACATGCTCGAGCAGTACCAGCCGGAGAACCAGGCGGTGCTCTCGGCCAACCCCGAGTACACCGGCGACAAGACCCCCAAGGCAGAGCAGGTGTTCGTCCAGTACTTCGCCGCCTCCTCGGCGCTCAAGCTGGCCATCCAGCAGAACGAGGTCGACGTCGCCTGGCGCAGCCTCAGCCCCACCGACATCAAGGACCTCGAGGGAGACGACGCCGTCGAGGTGGTCGAGGGCGAGGGCTCGGAGATCCGCTACTTCGTCTGGCAAACCAAGACCGAGGTCGGTGGCCAGCCGGCGGTGCGGCGCGCGGTCGCCCAGCTGATCGACCGGGAAGCCATCGCCCAGCGTGCCTACCAGGGCACCGTCGACCCGCTGTACTCGATCGTGCCGCCGGGGTTCCCGGGGCAGGTCGACGCCTTCGAGTCGGCCTACGGCGCCGGTCCGAGCGTCGACAAGGCCAAGCAGATCCTGCAACAGGCCAACGTGAAGACCCCGGTCTCGTTGACGCTCGGCTACACGCCGTCGCACTACGGCCCCAACGCCGTCGACGAGGCCACCGAGCTCGCCGACCAGCTGAACAAGTCGGGCCTGTTCGACGTCAAGCTGGAGAGCGCGGAGTGGGAGCAGTACCAGGAGCTGTACAAGCAGAACGCCTACGACCTGTTCCAGCTCGGCTGGTTCCCCGACTTCCTCGACGCCGACAACTACCTGTCGCCGTTCGTGGTCGACGGCGGCTTCTACCAGAACGGCTACTCCGACAAGAAGGCCAACGCGCTGGTCGCCAAGGAACAGGCCACTTCGGACGCCTCCGCGCGCCAGCAGGCCTTCGAGCAGCTGCAGCAGATCGTCGCCGATGACGTGCCGCTGCTGCCCAGCTGGGTCGGCAAGAACATCGCGGTCACCGTTCCCGGCATGACCGGGGTGGAGGACACCTTGGACCCTTCGTTCATCTTCCGGTTCTGGGAGATCAGCAAGCAGTCCTGAGCGGCGTATTGTCCGGGCCGGGTGCGGCACCGCTGCACCCGGCCCGGACTACGCGTCGAGGGCCGACGTATCGCAGGACGTGCGCTGCAGGACGTGGCGTCACGAGACCGCGCCTGAGGAACCGGAGGGCCAGTGTTCGCTCGTGGGTCGCTGACCCGGTACGTCCTGCAGCGCCTGCTGCTGACCATCCCGATGGTGTGGTTGTTGCTGACCCTGGTGTTCCTGCTGTTGCGGGTGGCCCCCGGTGACCCGGTATCGGCGTCGCTCGGCGGCCGGCTGAGCGAGGCGGCCCTCGACGAACGCCGGGCCGCCCTGGGCCTGGACCGCCCCCTGTTCACCCAGTACCTCGACTACCTCAACCAAGTCGCCCACCTGGACTTCGGCACCACGATCAGCGACCGCACACCGATCTTGAACGTGATCCGCGACAACGGCGGTGTGACGCTCACGCTGGGGGTGGCCGGCATGCTGGTGGCCCTGCTGATCGGGGTGCCGGCCGGGTTGTTGGCCGCCCGGCACCGCGACGGTGTCTCCGACACCGGGATCCGGCTGTTCGGCATCGTCAGCTACGCGGCGCCGGTCTTCTTCACCGGGCTGCTCGCCCAGCTCTTCTTCGCGGTCAAGCTGGACTGGTTCCCCACCAGCGGGATCGCGTCGCCGGTGACCAAGTTCCAGGTCGAGCCGATCACCCACATCATCCTGCTCGACGCGATCCTGCAGGGCGACGGCGGCGCCTTCCTCGAGATCCTGCACCACCTGGTGCTGCCGGGAGTGACCCTTGGCCTGCTGCTCAGCGGTGTGTTCATCCGGCTCGTGCGCGTAAACATGCTGCAGACCCTGCAGAGCGACTACGTCGAGGCGGCCCGGGCCCGCGGGGTGGGTGAGCGTGCGGTGGTCTGGCGGCACGCCTTCCGCAACGCCTTGGTCCCCTTCGTGACCGTGCTGGGGCTGCAGATCGCGCTCCTGCTGTCGGGGGCCGTGCTGACCGAGACCACGTTCAACCTGCCGGGACTGGGCCTGCAGCTGGTCAACTACATCGAGGACCGCGACTACACCGCGGTGCAGGGCATCATCACCTTGTTCGCGCTGGTCGTCATCGCGATCAGCATCATCGTCGACATCGTCAACGCTTTCATCGACCCCCGGGTGCGTTACTCATGACCGCGGCCAGCTCATCCCCCGAGGACGTGGCGTCCAAGCGCGGTTTCCTGCCGCGACGGGTCTTCGTCACGCCGTTCACGCAGACCACCGGCCTGGCTCGCTGGATCCTGCTCGCCGGCGTCGTGCTCACCCTCCTGTTCGTCGTGGCGGCGATCTTCGCGCCCTGGATCGCGCCGTACGGCTTCGACCAGAAGTCGGCCGGCGGTGTCAACTTCCCGCGGGCGGTCCCGCCCAACGGCACGCACATCTTCGGCACCAACACCCAGTTCTACGACGTCTTCTCCCGAGTCGTGTGGGGCGCTCGTACCGCGATCGAGGTGGTAGGCCTGGCGCTCGTCTTCGCGTTGATCATCGGGGTGCCGCTCGGCCTGGTGAGCGGCTACCTGGGCGGCTGGCTCGACCGGATCCTCGTGCTCGTCAACGACACGCTGTTCGCCTTCCCGTCACTGCTGCTCGCGATCGTGTTCGCGTTCTTGCTGTCCAGCCGACTCGGGGGTGGTGTGATCGCCGCGGCGGTGTCGCTGACCGTCATCTACGTGCCGCAGTACTTCCGCGTCGTCCGCAGCACGACCCTGTCCGCGCGGGAGGCCACCTACGTCGAGGCCGCCCGTGCGATGGGAGCACGCAAACTCACGATCATGAGGCGTTACCTGTTCGCCAACGTGATCCAGTCCGTGCCGGTCATCGGCACCCTCAACGCCGCCGACGCCATCGGCACGCTCGCTGCCCTCGGGTTCCTGGGGCTCGGCATCCAGCCGACGGAGGCCTCTGAGTGGGGCTACGACCTGCGCCGAGCCCTCGCCGACGCTTCGGCGGGCATCTGGTGGACCTCCGCCTTCCCCGGCCTGGCGATCGTCTTGCTCGTGACCGGCCTGACCCTGGTCGGCGAGGGGCTCAACGAGACGCTCAACCCGACGCTGCGCCGGCGCCGGCTGCGACCAGTGGTGCTGCCCCCGCGCTCCGGGCAGGACTCGGGGGAGGAGTCGTGAGCGAGCGGTCCGGCGGAGCGCCCGCCCTCTCCGTGCGTGACCTGCGGGTCTGGTACGGCACCGATCGCGGCCCGGTCCGTGCGGTGGACGGGGTCAGCTTCGACATCGAGGCCGGGCAGACCCTCGGCCTGGTGGGCGAGTCGGGCTGTGGCAAGTCGACGCTGGGTCGAGCGCTGCTGGGGCTGCTGCCGGCGGGGTCGAAGACCGACGGCGAGATCCTCGTCGACGGCACCGACCTGTCCTCGCTGCCGGACAAGGAGCGCCGCGCCCTGCGCGGCTCACGCATGGGCATGGTCTTCCAGGAGCCGATGACCCGGCTCAACCCGCTGATGCGGGTCTCGCAGATGTTCGACGAGGCCCTCGGTGCCAACGAGCCGTCCCTGTCAAAGACCGAGCGGCACGACCGCGCGCTGGACGTCCTGCGGCGGATGGGCATCCCACCCACCCGGTGGTCGTCGTACCCGCACGAGTTCTCCGGTGGAATGCGCCAGCGCATCATGATCGCGCTCGCGCTGGTGCTGCGGCCCCGCTTCGTCGTCGCCGACGAGCCCACCACCGCCCTCGACGTGCTCGTCGAGGCGCAGATCATCAGGATCCTGGCCGACCTGCGCCGCGACTACGACACCGCCATGCTGCTCATCACCCACAACCTCGGCATCGTCGCCGAGGCCTGCGACCGGGTCGCGGTCATGTACGCGGGGGAGATCGTCGAGATAGGTCCCGCTCGTGAGGTCTTCGGGCAGCCGCGCCACCCCTACACCAGAGACCTGCTCGGGTCCACCATCTCGCTGTCCACCGACGGCCTGCGCTACATCGCGGGTGCTCCACCCGACCTGGTCGAACCGCCGCCGGCATGCCGGTTCCACCCACGCTGTCCCGACGCCATGCGGGTGTGCCAGGAGCGCTACCCGCGGTGGACCAGCGGCCCGGCCGACACCGAGGCCGCGTGCTGGCTGCTCGAGCGGGACCAGCTCGGCGAGGACGAGGCCGCGCCGCTGGAGCGGGAGAGGATCGCCGATGCCGACGAAGCCTGAGACTCCACAGCGGACCGATGTCCTCGTCTCCGCCCGTGACCTGGAAGTCACGTTCGCGTTGAGCGGCAGCTCGCTGGCCCGGCTTTTCGGGCGGGACACCGGTTCGGTGCGCGCCGTCGACGGGGTCAGCTTCGACCTGCACCGAGGCGAGGTGCTGGGAGTCGTCGGGGAGTCGGGCAGCGGCAAGACGACCCTGGGCCGGGCGCTGATGGGGCTCGTGCGCGCCACCGGCGGAGAGCTGCGCTATGACGGCAAGGACCTGACCGGTCTGCGGGAAGGGGCGCTGCGCTCGCTGCGCACCGAGCTGCAGATGGTCTTCCAGGACCCGAACGCCGCGCTGAACCCGTCGATGACGGTGGAAACCGCCGTCGGACACCCGTTGGTGGTGCACCGTCTCGCCTCCGGAGGCGAGCTGAAGAAGCGTGTGGTGGCGTCGCTGGAGCGGGTCGGTCTGGCGCCGGTGGAACGCTACCTGTCCAAGTACCCCTCCGACCTCTCCGGCGGTCAGAAGCAGCGGGTCGTCCTCGCGCGGTCCACGATCCTGGAGCCGAAGCTGCTCGTGGCCGACGAGCCGATCTCGATGCTGGACATGTCGGTGCGCGCCAAGATCCTGCAGCTCATGCTCGACCTGCGCGACGAGCTCGGCCTGACCTACGTGTACATCACCCACGACCTGGCCAGCGCGAAGTACTTCTGCGACCGGGTGGCGATCATGTACCTCGGCCGCATCGTCGAGATCGGCCCGACCGCCGAGGTGTTCGCCGACCCGAAGCACCCCTACACCAAGGCGCTGCTGGCGGCGGTGCCCGACCCCGACCCGTCGCGGCCGCCCGCCGAGGACGTGCTCGGCGGTGAGATCCCCGATGCGGCCGAGCCGCCCCGCGGGTGCTCCTTCCACCCGCGCTGCCCGGCCGCGTTCGACGCGTGCGGCTGGGAGTCGCGAGACCTGGTGGCGATGCTCGAGGAGCACTGGTTGCGCACCGGGGTGGACACCTACGCCGAGGAGAGCGAGCGGATCAGCAACCTCTCCGACGTGGGTGACAACCCCGACGAGGCGCACCTGCGCCCCGGTGGCGGTGCCACGTCGAAGGAGCTCTATCAGCTGGTCGAGCGGCTGCGGTCCGAGCAGCCGGACGCCGCACACTGGCAGAGCGTCAGCGACGTGTCGGACACCGGCTCGGAGGTCGTGGTGCGCTACGTCGAGGCGGCCGAAGACCCGAGGTTGCGACCTGCCGGTGAGCACCAAGAGGTCGCCTGCCACCTGTACTGAAGACCGCCGGGCACCGAGCGAGGAGCCGCATCGGCCCCCGAGCAGCCCCCGGATGCGCTGGTGCTACACCACCCGCGGCGACCTGCTTCGACGCTCGCCGCGCCAGGCGGCGGTTCTGTAACGACCGCCGCGCGGAGGGTGTTCCCCGCTCCCCAATCGGCCCCTTCCGGCCCTATGGTGCGGAACACAGTTCAGGCAACGCGGCGGTCCGGCGACCACAGCGACCGCGACGGCCCCAACGGAAGCGGGATGTCATGACGAAGTCCTTCAGGCGCCGCGGCGCCGTCGCGACGGCGGTGTCCGCGATGGCGGCGCTAGGCCTGTCCGCCTGCGGCAGTAGCGGACCGCCCCCCGGCAGCACCGCCGAGGAAGCCGCCAGCGGCGCGGAGAAGCAGTGTGAGGAACTGGCGCAAGCGGCCGAGGACGTCCCCGAGTCGGGGGCGGACACGTTCGTCTTCGCCGCCTCCTCCGACCCGGTCATGTTCAACCCCTTCCACGCCTCCGACGGCGAGACCTTCCGGATCGCCCGGCAGATGTTCGAGGGACTGGTCGGGGTCGACACCTGCTCGGCCGACCCGGCTCCGCTGCTGGCCACGGATTGGAAGAGCGCTCCGGACGGCAAGTCGACCACGTTCACGTTGCAGGAGGGAGTCACCTTCCACGACGGCAGCCCCTTCAACGCCCAGGCGGTCTGCGACAACTTCGAGTACTGGAACACCCAGCCGCAGGGGCCCGCGCAGAGTGCGGACATCTCGTACTACTGGCTGACCCTGTTCAAGGGCTTCGAGGGCGGCAAGACCGAGAGCATCTTCGACTCGTGCGAGACCAACGGTGACACCGAGGTGACGGTCAACCTCACCCAGCCGTTCGCCGGCTTCGTGGCGACGATGTCGCTGCCGGCATTCTCGATGCAGAGCCCCACCGCGCTGGAGCAGTTCGACCAAGTGGCCGCCGGTGAGGACCCGACGAAGAGCGAGTACGCCCTCAAGCACCCCACGGGCACCGGCCCGTACATGTTCCAGAGCTGGGACCGCGGCAACGAGGTGCGCCTGACCCGCTTCGACGACTACTGGGACAGCGACAACGTCGCGCGGACGCCCAATGTGGTGATCCCGACCATTGAGGACACCGGGGCGAGGCGCGACGCGCTGACCACTGGCGAGATCGACGGCTACGACCTGGTGGCCCCGGGCGACATCCAGCCGCTGCAGGACCAGGGACTGCAGATCGTCAACCGGCCCGCTTTCAACATCCTCTACCTCGCGATGAACCAGGCGGTGCCGGAGCTCAAGGACCTCAAGGTCCGCCAGGCGATCGCCCACGCGATCGACAAGCAGGCCCTGGTCAACCAGACACTCCCACCGGGTACCGAGGTGGCCAAGGAGTTCCTGCCGCCCAGCGTCAACGGATGGACCGAGGACGTCGCCACCTACGACTACGACGTGGAGAAGGCCAAGCAACTGCTCTCCGAGGCGGGCGCCGAGGGGATGGAGCTGCAGTTCAACTACCCGGTCGACGTGAGCCGGCCGTACATGCCCTCACCCGAGGACACCTTCAACATCATCCGTACCCAGCTCGAGGCAGTCGGCTTCAAGATCAAGCCGGTCTCCGACCAGTGGAGCCCGGACTACCTCGACAAGATTCTCGGGACCAAGGACCACGGCATCCACTTGCTGGGCTGGACCGGTGACTACAACGACACCGACAACTTCATCGGGGTGTTCTTCGGCGCCCAGACCAAGGAGTGGGGGTTCAAGAACGAGGAGCTCTTCACCGCACTGCGGGAGGCGCGCCAGCTGCCGACGGTGGAGGAGCAGACCTCTGTCTACGAGAAGATCAACCAGCAGGTGATGGACTTCCTTCCGGGGGTGCCGATCGCGCACCCAGTGCCGTCGCTGGCTTTCGGTGAGAACGTGCAGGGCTTCGTGCCCAGCCCCGTGCAGGACGAACCGTGGAACAAGGTCGTGGTCACCGAGTGACCTTCGGTGGCTTCCGGCCGAAGTGACCTCGGGGAATCCGCGACATCGGCTGAGCCGTCGGGGTCGTCCACCAGCCCGTGGGCGACCCCGACAACTCGGCTCCAGCAGTTCCCAGCGCCCCGTCGACCTGCAAAGGTGCGCTCATGCTCCGCTTCGTGGTCCGGCGCCTGGCTCTCATGGTGCCGACGCTCGTCGGGTTGTCGGTGCTGCTCTTCTTCTGGGTGCGCATCCTTCCCGGCGACCCGGCCCGCAGCCTGCTGGGGCAGCGCGCCACACCTGCGGGCATCGCCCAGGTCAACGAGCGCTACGGCTTCGACCAGCCGATCTGGCGTCAGTATCTGACGTACTCCGGCGCGTTGCTGCGTGGCGACTTCGGCTTCTCCATCCGCACCAAGGAGTCCGTGCTAGGGGTGTTCCTGGACAAGCTGCCGGCGACCATCGAGCTGACCGTGGTCGCCCTTGTCTTCGCCATCCTGCTCGGCATCCCCCTGGGCTACTACGCCGGTCGCCACCAGGGCGGATGGCTCGACACCGCCATCGTGTCCGGCTCGCTGATCGGCGTCGTGACTCCGGTGTTCTTCGTGGCGCTGTTGTTGAAGTACCAGTTCGGCATCCAGCTGGGGTGGCTCCCGACGGCGGGGCGCGAGAGCAACCGCACCAACCCCGACCATCCGACCGGCTTCTACGTGCTCGACGGACTCATCACCGGCAACCTGTCGGCCACCTGGGACGCTTTGCTGCATCTGGTGCTGCCCGCAATCGCCCTCGGCACCATCCCGTTGGCCATCATCGTGCGGATCACCCGCGCCTCGGTGTCGGAGGTGGTGCACGAGGACTACGTGCGCACCGCGGAGGCCAAGGGGCTGCTGCCCGGACTGATCAACCGGCGGCACATCCTGCGCAACGCGCTCCTGCCGGTGGTCACCACGATCGGGTTGCAGCTCGGACTCCTGCTCAGCGGCGCCGTGCTCACCGAGACCGTGTTCGCCCTCAACGGCATCGGTGACTACCTGTACCAAGCGATCAGCAACCGCGACTATCCGGTGCTGCAGGGGTTCATCTTGTTCATCGCCTTGATCTACTCGCTGGTCAACCTCGTCGTAGATCTCTCGTACGGCCTCATCGACCCCAGGGTGCGCGCCTCATGACCGTCCCGACCGACACCCCTGAGAGCCTGGGACAAGAGCGGGAGCCCGGCGAGGGTCAGCCAGGGGAGAGCCTGTGGCGCGGCGCCTTCCGTCGGCTGCGGCGTAGCCCGATGGCGATCATCGGCGCGGCCATCGTCGCGGCCTTCGTCTTCGTGGCGGTATTCGCGCCGCTGCTCGCACCCTACGAGCCGGCCTCGACACAGTGGACCGAGCTGTCCACCCCGTTCTTCGTGCAAGGGCCCACCTCAGACCACCTGTTGGGAATCGATCGGTGGGGCTCGGACATGCTCACCCAGCTGATCTTCGGCGCTCGTCAGTCGCTGGTCATCGGCGTGGTGTCCACCTTCATCGGCCTCGCGCTCGGGGCAGCGGTCGGCACCATCGCCGGCGGCGTCGGAGGCGTCGTCGACACCGTCCTGATGCGCTTCGTCGACATCCTGCTGTCGATCCCGAGTCTGCTGCTGGCGATCAGCATCGCGGCGGCGCTGGGCAAGTCGAGCATCGCCTTGATGATCGCCATCGGGGTTGCCCAAGTGCCGATCTTCGCCCGGCTGTTGCGCGGCAGCATGCTGTCGCAGAGCCGCTCCGACTACGTCTTGGCCGCCAACGCGTTGGGGCTGCGGCGGCGGACGGTGGTGATGAGCCACGTCCTGCCGAACTCGCTCGGTCCGACGATCGTGCAGGCCACGCTCAATCTGGCCACCGCCATCATCGAGGTCGCCGCCCTGTCCTTCCTCGGCCTCGGCACCGCCGACCCGGCCGTGGCCGAGTGGGGCCGCATGATCGTCTCCGGGCAGGCGCGCTTCCAGATCGCCCCCTGGCTCGCCTTCTACCCCGGCGTGTGCATCGCCGTGACGGCGCTCGGCTTCACCTTGCTCGGCGAGGCGATGCGCGAGGCCCTCGACCCGAAGCAGAGGAGGTGAGCCGGTGACGACCACCATGACCAGCCGGGCCGAGTCGGGCACCTCGAAGGGTCCGCTGCTCGACGTGGACAACCTGTCAGTCACGTTCACCCGCCGCGGTCAGCGCGACGTACGAGCAGTCGACGAGGTGAGCTTCTCGGTCGAGGCGGGCCAGCACGTCGGCCTGGTCGGCGAGTCGGGCTCCGGCAAGAGCGTCACCTCGCTGGCCATCATGGGCCTGTTGCCCAAGCGCGGCGTCTCTGTCGACGGCACCGTCACCTATGCCGGTGAGGACCTGCTCACCATGCCGCGCAAGACCCGCAACACCCTGCGCGGCCGGGAGATCGCGATGATCTTCCAGGACCCCATGACCTCCTTGAACCCGGTCATCACCGTGGGGATGCAGATCGAGGAGGTGTTGCTTCGCCACACCGGTGCCTCCAAGTCCCAGGCTCGCGAGCGTGCGCAGCACCTGCTCGCCCGGGTAGGTATCCCCGACCCGTCCCGGCGCGTGAAGGAGTACCCGCACCAACTCTCCGGCGGCATGCGCCAGCGGGTCCTGATCGCGATCTCCCTGGCCTGCGAGCCCCGGCTCCTGATCGCCGACGAGCCGACCACGGCCCTCGACGTAACGATCCAGGCTCAGATCCTCGAGTTGCTCAAGGAGCTCGTCACCGACACCGGTACGGCGCTCGTGATGATCACCCATGACCTCGGTGTGGTCGCCGGCCTGTGCGACGAGGTCCACGTCATGTACTCGGGACGGGTGGTGGAGTCCGCACCTAGACGCCCCCTCTTCGCTGAGCCGCGACACCCCTACACCGGTGGGCTGCTCGCGTCGATCCCGCGTCTCGACTCCGCCCGTGGGACACCACTCACGCCCATCAGCGGCTCACCCAACGACACGCTGCCGTGGGCTGAGGGCTGCGCCTTCGCGCCCCGGTGCGGCAACGTCATCAATCGCTGCACCCAGCTGACCCCCACGCTGGAGCCGGTCGGTGACCGGGCCCTGCGCTGCCTCAACCCGCTGTCGGACCCTCCGCCGGGAGCGGCGCAGTGAGCCGGCTCACCGGCGCCCACGAGGCCGGTACGTCGCGGAACGGCTCGGACGCCTCCGCCCGCTCGGACGGTGAGCGTGCCGACGTGCTGCTGGACGTGCGCGACCTGCAGGTGCACTTCCCGATCAAGAAGGGAGTACTCCTGGACCGTACGGTCGGCCACACCAAGGCCGTCGACGGCGTCGACCTCACGGTCCGGCGCGGGTCAACCCTGGGGCTGGTCGGCGAGTCGGGGTGCGGCAAGAGCACACTGGGCAAGGCGATCCTGCGGCTAGTCGAACCGACCGGCGGCAGCGTCACCTACGACGGAACCGACGTCGCGCGCCTCGGTGGGGAAGACATGCGCCGCATGCGTCGCCACATGCAGATGGTGTTCCAGGACCCGATGGCCAGCCTCAACCCGCGGCACAGCATCGAGACGATCCTGACCGAGCCATTGCGAGCCCACGGCATCCAGTACGACCGGCGCCGCCGGGTCGCCGAGCTGCTCGAGCTGGTCGGGCTGCCGCGCAACGCCGGCAGCCGCTACCCGCACGAGTTCTCCGGCGGGCAGCGTCAGCGCATCGGCATCGCCCGCGCCGTCGCACTCGAGCCCAAGCTGGTCATCGCCGACGAGCCGGTGTCGGCCCTCGACGTGTCGATCCAGGCACAGGTGCTGAACCTGCTCGAGGAGCTGCAGGACCGACTCGGCCTCACCTACCTCGTCATCGCGCACGACCTCGCGGTGGTACGGCATGTCTCCGACGAGGTCGCGGTCATGTACCTCGGCGGGATCGTCGAGCAGGCCGACGCCGCCGACCTTTACGACGACCCGCTGCACCCGTACACCCGCGCGTTGATGTCGGCGGTGCCGGTCCCGGACCCGGTGATCGAGGACTCGCGCGAGCGGATGCTGATCACTGGCGACCTGCCGTCCCCGTCGAACCCGCCGGCCGGCTGCCGCTTCCACACCCGCTGCCCCTACCGGCAGGAGACGCGCTGCGACGACGAGCGCCCGGGTCTGCGCGAGCTGAGGACGCGTCACCTGGTGGCCTGCCACTACGCGGAGGAGATCGCCGCCGGCCAGATCCAGCCTCGGATCGCCTCCGCCACCGACGTGCCCGACGAGCAGTCGGGCGGCGCGGGCTCCACCGGCGCGGGCTC
>JBBSMD010000029.1:0-19143 GCA_038233355.1 Propionibacteriales bacterium | reverse complement strand
GAGCAGCGCGTCGCCGAGGGCCCTGGCCTGGCGGTGCTCGGTCGGCGTGACGTCTCGGTTCGACACCTCCACCTGATCCTGCTCGCCCGCGACATCCTGGCACTGCTCATCGGAGTCGCGGTGGCGCTCGGTCTGCCCGGTGCGGTGGGCCCGCTGCTCGCGGTGGCCGTGGTCAGCGGGGTGCTGCTGCACCTGTTCTCGATGGCCTTGCCCCCCTACGAGCGGGAGACGTCGTCGGCACCGGTTCGGCAGGTCGTCGGTCTGGGTGTCGGCGCGGCCCTGCTGTGCTTCACCTTCGCCCTTGCCTCGGCGACGACCGTACGCAGTGCCATGCTGGTCGGTGTCGCGGTCGCCGCACCGGTGGGGGTCAGCACGCTGCTCGCCCGGCTGCGTCGGGGCGAGTCGAGCACCTTGCTCGTCGGTGACCGCATGTCGGTCTACCACCTGGTCAACCAGTGGCACCGGCGGCCGGAGGTGAGTCTCGTCGGCATCTGCTTGGCCGAGTCCGACGACGAGGGCACTGACACCCCGGTCGACATCCTGGGCGTCCCGGTGGTCGGTCGGCTCCACGACGTCGCCGCGCTGGCGGTGCAGGCACAGGTCGCGCAGGTGGTCGTCGCTCCGGGCCCCTCACTGACCGCCTACGACGTGCGCCGGCTGTCCTGGGCGCTGGAGAGCACGACGATCGAGCTGACCGTCGCCGCGGAGGTGCACGGTGCGCTGCCCCACCGGATCTCTCCGCGGGTGCTAGGTCGTCGGCTGCTGCTGTCGGTGCGGCCATCCAAGCGCAGCGCGCTCGCCAGCGGAGCCAAGTCGGTCCTCGACCGAGGTCTCGGACTGCTCCTGCTGCTGCTCCTCGCGCCCCTCATGGCGTTCCTGGCGCTCGTGGTGCGGTTCGATTCGCCAGGACCTGGCTTCTTCAAGCAACAACGCACCGGCAAGGACGGCCACTTCTTCTGGATGTACAAGCTGCGCACGATGACCGTCGACGCCGAGAAGCGCAGGCACGAGCTCGCCGCACACAACGAGGGCGCTGGCCCGCTGTTCAAGATGCGGGCCGACCCGCGGGTCACGAGGGTAGGAGCCGTGCTGCGCGCGACCTCGCTCGACGAGGTACCGCAGCTGGTCAACGTGGTGCGGGGCGAGATGTCGCTGATCGGCCCGCGGCCCGCTCTGCCGAGCGAGACCGAGCACTATGACGACTGGATCCGTCGCCGGCTGAGCGTGAAGCCGGGCATGACTGGGCTGTGGCAGGTGAGCGGACGCTCCGACCTGCCGTGGCAGGAGGCGGTGCGTCTCGACCTCGACTACGTCGACAACTGGACCGCGGGGCACGACCTGAGCATCGTCGCGCGCACCGTCAAGGCCGTCCTGCGTCGCCGCGGCGCGCTCTGAGCGCGGGCAGCCCACACGTGCACGTCCTGCACGTCTCCGAGGTGAGCTGGGGCGGGGTCGTGAGCCTGTTGCGTGACTTCACCGCCGAGCAGGTAGCACGCGGGCACCAGGTCTCCCTGCTCGTGCCACCGGTCTTCCCCGAGCTCGGCTCCGGCGTGCACCGGCTCGACTGGGCACTCGACCGCCGACGCCCGGGAACCTACCTGCCGGCGCTGCGCGAGCTGGCCAGCGCCGTGCGCCGTCTGCGGCCCGACGTGGTGCACCTGCACTCGGCCTTCGCGGGCTTCTTCGGGCGTCTGCCGCTCACCGTCACCGGTGGCACCCCGGTGGTGTACCAACCGCACGCGTGGTCCTTCGACGTCTTCGACGACGCACGGCTCCGCACGCTGGCTCAGCGCTGGGAGCGACTGGCCGACCGCCGCACCGATCTGCTGGTCGCCAACTGCGAGGACGAGCTCGACGAGGGCAGGCCACTCGGCCTGCGCACTCCTGGCCGACCACTTGGCGTGCCGATCGACGTCGACCACTTCCATCCCGTCGACGAGCCCGAGCGGGCCCGGCATCGGCAGGCGCTCGGCATGGCCGGTGACCGTGCGCTGCTTTGCCTCGCCCGGCTGGCCAGGCAGAAGGGCCAGGACCATCTGGTGGCCGCCTGGGAGGCCGCCCCGGTGCCGGACGCCGTCTTGTGGCTCGTAGGGCCCGGAGATCCCGAGCCGTTGGTCCCGTTGGCCCCTACCCAGTGGGGCAAGACCATCCGCTGGGTCGGCGAGCCGTCGGACGTGCGGCCCTGGATCTGGGCGGCGGACCTGCTCGTGCTCCCCTCTCGCTACGAGACGGTAGCCGTGGTGGTGGCCGAGGCGATGGCCTGCGAGACACCCGTCGTGGCCGCGCGGGTCAATGGCGCCGACATGGCCGTGACGGACGCTCCGCACGCCCCGGGTGGTGTCGTCGTACCGCTGGGCGACCCGGTCGCCCTCCTCGCGCAGTGCGGGGCGCTGCTCGACCGGCCAGCGCAGCGGCGAGAGCTGGCACGCGCCGGACGCGAGCGGGTGCGCTCGCTATTCTCCAAGGCGGTCGTCGTCGACCGGCTGGACGAGGCGTACGCAGCCGCGATCAAGGAGCAGCAGTGACCGAGGGCACCACCGACGACCGCGCCCACCAACCCACCGTGCCGACCTTCCTCGTCGCCGGGGCCGGTCGCTGCGGCACCACCGGACTGGTCGAGGGTTTGCGCACCCATCCCCGCGTCTTCGTCACCCAGCCCAAGGAGCCGCACTACTTCGCGCTGCACGACCGGCGGGCCGACTTTTGCGGGCCGGGCGACGCCGCGACCATCAACCGGGTCGCGGTGACCGAGCGTTCGGCCTACCTCTCGCTCTTCCCCGGCGCACACGACTACCTGGCGCTGGGTGACGGGTCGGTGTCGACCCTCTACTACGCCGAGCGCGCCGTGGCCGAGATCGCCCGGGTCAACCCGGCTCTGCGGGCCGTGGTGATCCTGCGGGACCCCGTCGAGCGGGCGTACTCCAGCTACCTCTACATGCGCGCACGGGGATTCGAGCCCTGTGCGGACGCGCTCGACGCGTTCGCCGACGAGCCCCGCCGCCGAGCCGAGCACTGGCATCACCTGTGGCACTACGAGGCGATGAGCCACTACGCCGACGACCTGGCGACTCTGCGCGAAGGACTCGGCTCGGACCAGGTCGGTGTGTGGTTCCACGATGAGCTCGTCGCCGACTACACCGGCACCGTCAGCAGCGTGCTGCGTTTCCTGGGCCTCCCGCCCGACCCGGCAGAAGGCGTCGGTGTGCCGAGGGTCAACGTGTCCGGCACTCCCCGGTTGGCGATGGTGCAGCGCGGTATCGCCGCCGCTACCCGCAACGAGACAGTACGCCGCAGCGTCAAGCGCACCACCAGCTTTCGCTTCCGCGAGCTAATTCGGCGTTCCACGTTGAAGCCGTCGTTGGTCCCCGTGGAGGTGCGACGTCACTTCGCCGGCGTCTTTGACGCCGACCTGGCGGCGTTGTCGGCACTGGTCGATGGTCCGGTGCCGGGGTGGCTCTCGGGTGCGGCGAGGCCATGAAAGCGCTCTGGCTCGTCTTCTTCGTCCTGCTCCCGTTGCAGTGGGTGGGCGTGGCGTCCACACCGCTCGGAGAGCTTCGGCTGCACCAGATCGCGCTGCTGGGACTCGCAGCGTGCATCGCGGCCCGCTACCGGCTACGCGTGTACGCCCCCGTCCTACGTACCGCCGCCGTGTTCGTGGTGGCCAACGTGTACATGGTGGTCGTCATTGCCGTGGTGTCGATCTCGGCTGGCGGCGCAGTGGGTGGGGCGGCCCAGCTGCTCCTCTACCTGCTGGCGTTCGTGGCGATCGCCGGCCACGTTCATCAGGTGGCCGGCGGGCGGGAGCAGTCCGCGCTGCCGGTGCTGGGAGCGGCCGCGGCGGTGGTGTGCCTGTCCTTGCTGGTCGGGTTGTCGGTCGGCATGCTGGTCAACGGCGTCAACCCGGTGCAGGTCCTCGCCCGCAGCGTGGCGGCCGCCGACCCCGAGATCGTGCAGCGAGAGGTGTTCCGGACCTCGTTCGCCGGTTTCGGGCTCGCCGACGACCAGGTCAGCGGCAACCTGCGGCACGAGATCTTCGGATCGGTGCTGCTCGCCATGGCGATGTCGACGTGGGCGATGCGAGTGGGCCGCAGACCCTCGACGGCGGCCGTACGCCTCTACCGGGTCGCGATGGTGGTGGGTGTGGTGCTGCTTGCCGCCTCGCTCAGCCGCTCGGTCCTGATCGCCGCGGCTGTCTGGCCGCTGTTGTCGGTCCTGCGCAGTCTCCGGCGCAACGAGCTGACGCGCCGGCAGGTCACCCTGTTGCTCGTGTCGGCGGCTGGTGTCGTCGTGCTCCTGTTGTCGGGTCTCGGCACGGTCATCGCCAACCGGTTCCTCACCGACACGACGGGCTACCAGACTCGCGCCGGCAACTATGCGGAAGCGCTGTCCGCGCTGCCCGAGCACTGGTGGACCGGCGGCTTCGACACCCGCGGCGCCAGCACGCACAACCTGGTGCTGGACACCATGCTGCGCAGCGGCTTCTTCGCCGCCCTGCCAGCCCTGGTGGTCCTCGGCGTCGTGGCCCTGGCCTTCGGGTTGCTGGTGGCTCACGTGCACACACTGCCGCCGGCGCTGGTCCCGGTGGTGGCCGTGCTGGCCCTGCCGCTGGTGCGCATGGGCACCTCGGGTGGGGGTTCCATCCCCCCGGTGGAGTGGCTGGCCCTCGCCTTCGTGACCGGCGTGCTCACCCAGTGGCGCCGCTCGTCAGCCGGCGGACCGGCACCTGCCTCGGTTACAGCGGGGCGGCGGGAGGCCCCCGTCCGTGTCTGAACCGGAGGCCGGGGTGGCCCCGCCGACGGTGCCCCGCCGAACCGGCCGCTCACCCCTGTCACTCGGCGGCGCGATCGTGTGGTTCGCCGCCTCCTACGGTGGCGCGATCCTCGGCTACCTGGCCATCAACGCGTTCGCCGCTCGCCTGTTGGGCACCAGCTTCGGCTACTTCGTCGTCGCGGTGACGGTGTCGACCCTGGTGGGCCAGCTCGGACTCATGGGGGTGCACCGGGGAGGGCTGCGCGAGGCCGCTCGCATGACCGCCGGCGACCCCGCCGTCCTCGCCGACCTGCGCCGCGGCGTGCGAGCCGTGTCCCTCACCCTGCTCCCGGCCACCGCCGTCCTGACCGGCGGGGTGACGTACGCCGTGGTCGGGGACGCCGACACCGGCACCCGCTGGGTCATCGCGGTCGGGATGGCGCTGCTGGTCTATCTGAGCGGTCAGCAAAAGATGTGGGCCAACTACCTGCGCGGCTTCGGCCAGGTCCGATTCGCCAGCCTGCTCGAGGGCCGCTCTGGCGGGGCTCTCGCGTCGGCCTGCCAGGGCGTGCTGCTGGCGCTGCTCTTGGCGTTCCGCCCGTCGTGGGGGCTGGCGGGTGCCCTCGCTGCCCTGGCGGTCGGCTACACCGTCCCGGTGCTCGCCGCTTGGCGTGCGGTGCACCGGACCTGGCGGCACGTCAGTGCGCGAGGTCACCTCTGGCCCGATCTGGCGGGGGTCGTCCGCCGTTACTGGCGGTTCGCGAGCAACCTGCTGGGCGGTTACCTCAACAGCACCGTCGAGCTGTGGCTGGCCGCGTTGGTGCTCAGCGCGGCGGAGGCGTCGCTGTTCAGTGCGGCGCAGCGGCTCGCGGTGCTTCTGGTCGTCCCGCTGGTATCCCTCGGAGTGGTCTTCTCACCTGTCGTCTCTCGTCTGGTGGGCCGAGACGACCAGCGGCTGGAGCGGTTGCTGCGCACCGGCTCCACCATGGCGGTCGCGGTCACCGCGCTCGTCTGGGTGCCGCTCCTGATCCTGCCGGGACCCCTGCTGGACCTGGTCTACGGTGCCGGCTTCTCCGGAGCCGCCACCGTGCTCGTGCTGCTCACGCTGGGCAGCGTCGCCAGTGTCGTCGCCGGTCTGTGCGGGACGGCGCTGACCATGTCCAGCCACGAGGCGGTGGTGGCCACCGCGCAGTGGGTGGCCGTGGCGGCACGCGTGGCGCTGGGCATCGGGGCGGCGACCCTGTTCGGCGTCCGGGGCCTCGGAGCCAGCGCCGCCCTCGTCAGCGTCGGTCTGCAGGCCACCTTGTGGTTCACCACGTGGCGCCGGATGGGCTTGCGCACCCACCCCACCGTGCGCCCGAGCCTGCGGCTGCTGCGGCAGACCGCCGGCTAGCCGGGAAGCACCCGATCGCGCGACGGGTCCGGTCAGGCCCAAGTGGTGGCGGCGGCGAACGACAGTTGTGCCCAGTCGAGCCCCAGCCGCCGATCCTGCTCGACGAGGTGCTCGAGGACGGCGGCGCCGGCGCTCTCCTCGAGGCGGTGCAGCCGCTCGCGTTGACGTGCGTCGCAGGACGCGAGCGCTTGCTCGGGCGTCGGCAGCGGCGCCCCCCGCGTGACCAGGCTGCGCGCCCGTCGCATCCGATCAGCACCCACCGCCCCTCGCAGTCGCGGGTACAAGGCGCTGCGGCGCAGCCGGGCCGCGGCCTTGCGGACCGATTCGCTGCGGTACTGGACGACGGGGTTGCGGTGCACGCGCTCGGCATCGTCCGCAGCGGGTACGGTCGGCAGGCCGACGAGCCGGTAGAGCACCTCGGCCGCGCTGTGCGGGGCCGACGTGACCACCTCGAACGGCAGCACCACGATCTGGTCCACCGGGAAGCAACGGTGCAGGTCGACCAGCCAGCGCGCGTAGTCGCTGAACTGCACGTACAGATCGGTCGCGGCAAGCGCGGCGCCGAAGTCGGAAGAACGGTCGTGGCGGAAGAAGTGGTGCCGCAGCAGGTAGTGCGAGATGGCGCGCTGGGTGGGCTGGCGCACCACGTACACCACCGTCGCCTCGGGTGCGTCCGCAGCCAACCGGTCGAGCGCCCGCGGGTACTCGGGCGAGGTGTAGGACGTGCTCGCATCGAGGCGCAAGAGGCCAGCCTTGCGATCGCGGTACAGGCCGTCGTACCAGTCGCCGCCACGCTCGTAGTGCCGGCTGAAGTAGTTCGACTCCTTCACGCTCCCGGGATCGATCCCCGGATGCTCCCCGAGTCGAGCGGCGAAGGACGAGGTGCCGCTGCGGGCCGTCCCGGCCAGCACCAGATCAGGTCCGTACCGCGAGAGCGACACAAGACTCCCCTTCGACGGCAGTGGTGGGCACCGGCGGCCCCCGTGCCGATGTCCACAGCGTAGTGAGCGGCGAGCCGCCCCGCCGCCCGCTGCCAGCGGCCGGAGCGGAAGGCCGATCAGCCGCCCTCAGCCGATCTCCAGCACGAGCAGGTCCCCGGCCACGTCGACCGTAACGGTGTCGTCGGGTGGCTGGCGGACGACCGGAGCGTCGCTGTGCCGCGGGGAGTACACCGCGATCGGCCGGCTCGTCGGCAGGCCGACGCGCACCCGCACGGGCGCCACGTCGAGCGCCCTGGGCGCGGGGAAGGTCGTCGCCACCTCGACGTCGCGCCACAGCAGCAGGTAGTGGCGGCCGTCCCGCTTCTGGACCAGGGCATGCTGCAGGTCGGCGACCGTCTCGCCGAACGACAGGGCAAGGGGCTCGGCGTGGTGCCGGGGCCCCCGGTCGGACATGAGCGCCAGAAGGCGACGGGTGGCCTCGAACTCCGGCTTCTTGCGCCAGGTGTTGGGGGTCGCGGCCTCGACGGTGTCCGCCTCGACCGCCACCAGCCCGTAGTGCGCCTGCCGGTCGGCTGTCGCGTTGATTGCGGCCTGGCTGGAGGAGTCGATGGCATCCGGGTCGTCCATCAGCTCGAAGCGGCCGTAGATGCAGCCGCGGACGAAGAAGTCACAGATCGCCCGGAGGGCGTACGTGGCGGCGGCTCCCTCCGAGACGCTGCGACCCGCGTTGTCCTGAGGCGAGTTGCTGTAACCGGTCTCGGTGAAGAACCACAGGTCGGGGTCGGGGAACACCGGTGCGAGGGTCTCGAGCTGTTCGTCGATGCCTCGGGTCGGGCTGGTGCCGGCTCCGTACAGGTGTGCGTTGCCCCAGTCACTGACGTCGGAGAGATCTCCGAGCGCACGAGCCCGCTCGGGCGTTACGTCGGTCCGCGTGGACGGACCGGCGACCGGGATGTCTTCGGTGCGGGGGTCGGCCTTCGCCTGGCGCCATAGCTGCGTCTGCATCAAGCGGGCGTGCTGCGGCCAGCTCGGGTCCACCGCTCCGTCGACCACGGGCCCGTCCACCTCGTTGCAACCACCGAGGGAGTGCAGCAACGTGGTC
This sequence comes from Propionibacteriales bacterium, assembly GCA_038233355.1. Classification (GTDB taxonomy): domain Bacteria; phylum Actinomycetota; class Actinomycetes; order Propionibacteriales; family Nocardioidaceae; genus DASQMN01. Next base: position 10,958 of record JBBSMD010000029.1, on the reverse strand, counting down.
AGGTCCCCACCCACCGCCGGCCGGTGTGCGTCGGTCAGGACCCGTAGGGCGCTGGCCGTCGCCTCGGCCGCTCGTGGCCAGTTCTCCAGCGTCGCGACGGTAGCGTGCCAGCGGATGCCTCGCTCGGCCAGGATCGGCATCACCCGGCGCTGGGCGAGGGCACCCGGCGAGGTGCCCGTGGTCACCCGTTCACGTACGGTGCGCACCCCGAGCTCGGTGAGCAGGTCGACCACCGCGTCGTTGTACTGGTACACGCTGGAGTCGTAGAAGGTCTTGGTGTTGAGGGCATAGGCCTGGCACACCTCGTCCGACCACCGGGCGGGCACCGGGCCCATCCGGCTGGGGGCGACCGTCGGGGCGGCACTCGCCCGGGCACGAGGAGCCGAGCCGCCGCCCTGGCAGCCGGCCGTGGCGACGGCACCGAGACATGTCGCGAGGAAAGCCCGGCGGCCGATTGCGTCCACGGTGCCTTTCCCTCGTCGACTACACGCCCAGCGCGCCCGGTGGAGGCGAGGCAGGTAACCTCTCACAAGCACTGCCTCCAGGCTGAGCCAGCATACGTGGCCGCCGGTAAGGACCTTGCATGCTCAAACGACTGCTGCCCGGGCTCGGGCTCAGCGCAGCGCTCGTGCTCGGCTCGGTGCCGGTCACGGCCGCGGCCACCCGCGAGGTCACGTCGGGGGTCACGTCCCGGGTCGTCCCCGGGGTGGTGTCGCACCCGGGCCCGGTGAGCGACGATCCTGGCGACTGGACGCCGCAGCTGGTCTACTCCGGCACCGGTCCTCGCCCGCACGTGGACGCGCTCGCTTCGTCGGGCGGCACGGTGTACGCGGGCGGCTCGTTCGACGCGGTCGAGCGTCATGGGCGGACCTACCGCCGCACCAACCTCGTGGCCCTCGACAGTTCCAGCGGGCAGGTGAACGACTTCGCCCCTGTCGTGGACGACACGGTGTGGGCGGTCGAGGCGACCGCCGACGCGGTGTACGTCGGGGGTGAGTTCCGCACCGTCAACGGCGTGTCGAGACCGGCGCTGGTCAAGCTGAACCTCGACGGGACCGTGGACCGCAGCTTCGACCCGGGCTTTCAAGGCGGTCGCATCGACGAGATCGACCTGGTCGGCGGTCGGCTCATCGTGGGCGGCCGGACCGGGCGCAAGCTCATGGCCCTCGACCCGCGCACCGGTCACGACACCCGCTACCTCAGGCTCACCTTCGCCGACAAGCTGCCCAACTCGTGGGGGGCGGTGGCGATCTACCAGTTCGACGTCAGCCCCGACGGTCGGCACCTCATCGCCACCGGCAACTTCCAGACCGTCAACGGCAAGCCCCGGGCGAGGTTCGTGATGGTGAACCTCCGTCCCGCCAGGGCGCGCCTCGTCCCCTGGTACTACGACGGCTTCGCCAAGAAGTGCACAGCGACCGCGCCGCGCCGGATCGCCTACCTGCAGGGGGTCGACTACGCGCCCAGCGGGCAGTGGTTCGTCGTCACCGCCACCGGGCAGGTTCCCCGGAAGGGGGACCGCGACGTGACGGTCTGCGACGCGGCAGCGCGCTTCGACGTCGACGACAAGACGGCCCCACGATGGATCAACTACACCGGTGGCGACAGCGTGTGGTCGGCCGAGGTCACCGGTTCCACCGTCTACGTGCAAGGCCACTTCAAGTGGCTGGACAACCGAGACGGCTACGCCAGCAGGTGCCCGAACATGTGCGCGCGCCGCCGTGGGGTCGGCGCGATCGCCGCGGGAAGCGGACGGGCCCTCGCCTGGGATCCGGACAAGCCGGCCCGGATCGGTGGGAAGACCTTCCTCGCCACCGCTGCCGGGCTGTGGATCGGCTCGGACAGCGTGAAGGTCCACCGTGAGCCGCACCGAGGTCTGGCGTTCATGCCGCTTCCGTAGACCGACGGCCCACACTGTCCTCAGCACATCAGTCGAGAGGCGAGCCCCGCGGCCAGCGTCGGTATGGGCCCCGCCGGCGGAGGGTCCATGCGCATCCTGCAGCTGCACAACCACCACGAGAGCCTCGGTGGGGCCATGGAGGTCCTGGCCCACGAGGCAGGGCTGCTCGAACGAGCCGGTCACCAGGTCGAGCAGTACACCCTGCCGCCGACGTCGCAGCTGCGGCTCGGCCCGGTGCGCGCTGGCGCCGCAGCCGTGTGGAACGTGGCGGCATGTCGTGACGTCGAGGCTCGGATCCGTTCGTTCCGACCCGACGTAGCCCACGTGCACACCCCGTTCCCGCTGTTGTCCCCGGCTGTCTTTCGTACCGCAAAGACCCTGCGGGTGCCCACCGTCACCACGTTGCACAGCTACCGCTACTCCTGTATCGCCGCGACCTGCCATCGGGACGGGGCCGTGTGCGAGGACTGCATCGGCAAGCGGCTCAAGCTGCCCGGCGTGCAGCACCGGTGCTACCACGACAGCGTGGGGGCGAGCGCGGCCCTGACGCTCAGCCTGGCCGTGCACCGTGGCCTGGGCACCTTCCACCGCGACGTCGACCGCTACCTGACGCTCACCGGGTTCTCCCGCCGGCTGCTCGTGCGCGACGGCATCCCGGCCGCCAAGGTCGTGGTGAAGCCGAACTCCGTACCCGACCCTGGGCTTCGCGCCCGTGCGTCGTCGCCTGCGGGGCCCGAGCGCTACGTCGCCTTCGCCGGCCGTCTGATGGACATCAAGGGAGTGCGGACCCTGCTCGATGCTTGGGACCGCTGCGAGCACGGCGACGTGCGCCTGTGCATCGCCGGTGACGGCCCCTTGCGGGAGCTCGTCGAGGAGCGCAGCGGTCGAGGCGACTCCGTGTCGTTCTTGGGCTGGCTGGCCGAGGACGATGTGTTCGGGCTGATGGCCGGGGCGGAGGCGGTGCTCGTGCCCTCCGAGTGGTACGAGGGCCTGCCGCTGGTGCTGCTGCGCAGTCTGGCGGTGGGTACACCGGTCATCGTCTCCGACCTCGAGAACATCAGCGCGGAGCTGCTCGCGGACAGCGCCGGGGAGGCGTTCGCGGTCGGGGACGCGGCGAGCCTGGCCGGTGTCCTGTCGCGGTTGGCGGCGAGCCCCGAGACGTGGCGCGAGCGGCGCGGCGCGGCGCGGCGCTCCTACGAGCGGCGCTACTCCCCGAGCGTGGACATCGCCCGGCTCGAGGCGGTCTACGCCGACGTCACCGCGGGCGGTGCCGGCCAAGGCTGACCCGACCCAGGGCGAGTCAGGGCGCGTCGGGCGCGTCGCGGGTACGCGCCACCTCGAGCAGCTCGGGATACCAGCGGGCGTTCCATCCACCACCACCGGCGGCCAGCTGAAGGCGTCGGACGAAGCTGTCGAGCAAGTACAACGAGGCGACGAACCGATGCGCGACCGCGGGCACGTCCAACAGAGCCAGCCGGGGGGTCGCGGCATCGAGGGCCGACACCGCGGCCCGCAACCCAGCGGTGGCCAGGCGTTCGTGGAAGTGCCAGTGCAGCAGGTCGAAACCGATCGGGGTGTCGTCGCTGCTGTGCTCCCAGTCCCAGGCGGCCAGGCCCGCACCCCAGCGTCCGAGGTTGTCCCGGATCCAGTCCCCGTGGCCACGGCCGAACTCGAGCGGGGTGTGGTCTTGCTCGAGGTGGCCGAGCCACCGGCACAGGACCTCGGCGACCTCGTTGTCGCGGGCCCGACCGCGTGAGTCAGCGATCCGCTGCCGCAGCTGCATCGCGTAGCGGGAGCCGGTCAGTGGGGTGCGGGTCACGGTGCCACTGCGGGCGACGCGGGTGATCGCCGGAACTGTCGCCTCGGCCCCGTCGGTCCAGCGCCGCACGTCGGGGGGCAACGGCTCGCTCACGCTGTGCTCGGTGTCGTGCCACTGTCCGGCGGTGAGCAGCCGCGGCACGAGCAGGGGTCCGTGCCGGCCGCCGAGCCTGCCGAGCGCTGCCGCCTCGGTGCGCACCATCCGCCGCGTTGCCGGGGTCGTGCCCAGCTTGGCGAAGCCGACCGGCGTGCCGCCGGCGTCGAACAGCTGCAGCGTGGGCTTGGCGTTGGGATTGATGCTCCGGACGGCGACGAAGGCCACCAGCGTGGGGTGGCCGAGCTCCGCGGCGAGGTGACGCAGAACGAGCACGTCACCCCATCGCTCGAGGGGAAAGCGCTGGTCGACGCTCACCACGAGCCGGTGCGCGAACATCCGGTCCGCGAGGCCGAGCGCGTATCCGCTGCCCAGGGTGGCACGGACAGCGCGAGAGAGGGGGGCCCGCGTCGCGTTGAACGCCCGAAAGGACGCCACGGTGGCCGGCCGCGAGTCGAGCGGGACGAGGAACCGGACCATCCTCGGGTGCGGGATCACGGCGTACTCCTCGACCGCAACGTGCCCGGCGGGCCCCGAACCCAGGCGCACTGACACCGGGGAGCCGGCCTGCCCCGCCTGCGGCCAGACGCTCCGGACGCACGCCTCGAGGCGAGGGTCGCTCGTGGCCAGCGTCCGCTTGTCGTACAACGCCGCGTGCACCGTCCTCCCTCCCTCGAGACCTACCCGACGAGGCGACGATAGGCCGCCGCCGGACGTCGCACCGCCGGATCGGCTCACCCGCCCACTCATCGGTCCCTGTTCGGGTGGGTGTCGACACCGAACGGGTGACTTCCACACCGTGTCCGCACAGTGACCAACAGTAGGTGCTCACATGGCTGCCGGTAAGTCGGTTATTCCTCGGGCAGGAGCCAACGAGATGAAGCGCCGGGAGTTCGTGGCCGGGATGGGAGCCGGAGCAGCCGGCGCCCTGCTCACCCCGATGCCGTCTGTTGTCGCCGCGGAGGCGACGCGGCGGATGGCTCCGGTGCGGGCGCGACAAGCCGACGCGCTGTGCACCAACTACCTGATCAACACCAAGATCTACTACGCCCGATCGGTCTACCGGCACACCCACGCCGTCATGGACCTGCTGACCGAGCTCGGCGTGCGGATCATCCGCGAGCGGGTCACGACCGGGCGATCGCACGGCACCCGCAACCAGCTCTACGCCATGCCCGCGCTGGCGCGGCGCGGCATCCGCTGGCACGGCACGGTCGGCACCCTCACGCAGTGGCCACACGCCGACGCCGCCAACCGGGAGGTCATGACCTTCCTGCGCCAGCACTACGCCTCCCGCGTCGGTGGCGACCTTCGCCACCTCGTGCACTCCCTGGGTGGCTGCAACGAGATCGATGGATCGGTGCTGAGGGGCCGCCGCGACCCGCACTGGGCCCCGCATGCCCGCCGGATGCAGCGCGCGTTGTTCGAGCAGGCGAAGGCACACCCCGCGACGGCGCACATCCCGATCGCGGGACCCTCCACGCGTACCGACGTCACCCGGCAGCGGGCACACGCTCTCGGCAATCTCAGCCGCTGGTGCGATCTCGGCAACGGGCACCTCTACGGCCACGGCACCAGCCCGACCCGCCACCTCGACCGGCACCTGCGGATCCTCGAGCCGTGCTTTCCTGGCGTGCGCCGTTACCTGATGACCGAGACCGGCTACAACAACTCGCCGCAGAGCGACCGCGGCCGGTCGGTGCCCGAGTTCGCCTCGGCGGTCTACGCGGTGCGGGGCATCTGCGACTACTTCAAGCGCAACGTGGTCTACGGGCGCTTCGAGCTGCTCGACGACCCGGACCGCATCGACCGGTCGAGCCAGCACCGCATCAACGCCACCGCTGACTGGGAGTCCCACTTCGGGCTCGTCGCCATGACGAGGGGGAGCGTGCGGGACGCTACGCCGAACACCTGGCGCAAGAAGCCCGAGTTCCACGCGACCAAGCGGTTGTTGCACCTGTTGGCCGACCGTGGACCCGACTTCACGCCGCGACCGCTGCGCATGTCGATGACGGTGAGCACCGAGGACGTGCAGCAGCTGCTGCTGCAGAAGCGCAACGGGAAGCACTACCTGCTGCTGTGGCGCGACGTGGAGGTGGCGAGGGCCTACCCGTCCGGTCGGCGCATCGACGTCGCTCCCGCGCGGGTGCACGTGACACTGGCGACGGCTCGGCCCTTCCGGGTCTGGGGACCCAACCGCCGGTGCGAGCCTCTGCGCACACACTCCGCACGGCGCTCGATCGGCCTCGACCTGCGCGGCGACCTGATGGTCGTCGAGATCGGCTGAGGTCATGACCGGGGGACCGGCTACCAGCCCAGGTCGGTGCCGAGCAGCTCGAAGAGCGCGTCGTTGTAGGGGCGGTAGTAGTCGACGAGCTCCGCTCTGGTCGACGCGGTGATGCCCGGCTGTGGTCGCCGATTGAAGGGGGCGAGCTCGAGCTCGTCGTGCCGCGGCAGGCGCAAGAAGTCCTGAACCTCGACGAACACGGCGGCCGGTGTGCGAAAGAGCCGCTCGGCCGACAGCACCAGCATCCGTTCGGGTGGGACGAGCGGCATCCATCGGGCCAGCTGCTCGACGTACCGGCCGCGGGCGAGGTAGCTGTGGTGGTCGTGGTGAAGGGAGTAGTAGCGCGGGTCGTGGCGCAAGCGCTCCTCGTCGACCTCGGCGAGCCGTCGCGGTTCGGCCTCGATCGCTGCCTCGAATGTGTCGAGGTCCTCGCTGCCGAAGGCGCGGCGATCCCAATAGTTGGAGTACGCGCGCGAGACGGGTTCGCGCAGCAGGACGATCACTCGCACGTCCGGCAGATCGACCGCGACCCGCTCGGGCACCGCCGGGTGGAAGAGGTAGTACGGACTCGCCTCGCCGACCACCCCCAGACTGCCCGACCGGCGCTCCTGCCGATGCCGGGCCGCCCGGGTTGGGAAGTGGGAGGCGTACCAGCGAGGGCCGCGCCAGTAGTTGATGTCGAAGTAGTGCGGGCTCTTGATCCGCTGCGGCGCCGGAAACAGCCTGGACACGGCGGGATGCTGCAGCAACCAGTTCATCAGCGAGGACGTCCCGGCCTTCTTGGCGCCGATGACCAGGAAGTCGGGTCCGGCGCGATGCCCGGCGGTCAGCGAGCCGTACTGGCGCGCCGCCTCACGCAGGGCGTGTCGTGCTGGTCTGGGTATCGTGCGTCGCGCCTGGGCGAGTCGCGCCGGGAGCTGGATCCCGCGGTAGGTCTCCGTGGTCTGGGTCTCGGTGGTCTGAGTCTCGGTGGTCTGGTGCACTCGCCCCCCTCGCTCGAGTTCCAGCATAGGTGGGCTCCGGGCGCGAACGGCGGTTTCGGCGGCTTCCGGCCGAGGACACGTCGTTGAGCACCAGCCCGTCGATTGCTCCGCCGACCCGCGCCACCCGGCGGACCGCATCGGTGGCGTCGCGCTCACGGGCGGTGCCGGCACGCACGACGAGCAGGCTCAGGTCGCACGAACGTGCCAGGTCCAGCGCATCGGAGACCTCCAGGAGCGAGGCGCCGTCCACCACCACCACGTCGGCCTCTTGGCGCAGCAGCGCCAGCAGGTCGACCAACGCCGCCGAGGCCATCAGGTCGGCCGGATTGGCGGGGACACCACCGGCGGGGAGTACCCGCAAGCCCTCGACACCGACGTCGGTGAGGGCCGCGCTCGCCGACGCGCCGCCGGCGAGCACGTCGACGAGTCCGGGGCCGGTGGCCTGGCCGAAGACCACGTGCAGCGCCGGCCTGCGCAGATGGGCGTCGACCAGTACGACGCGCTGGCCCGCGCCGGCGGCCACCACCGCTAGGTTGGTCGCGGTCGACGTCTTGCCCTCGCCCGCGGTGGCCGACGAGACCAGCACGGCGATGCCCGCGCCGGCTCGTCGCGACGACGCCTGCGCGGTCCCGTCGGCGATCGAGCGCAGGCTCACCTCGAGACCGTGGTACGCCTCGCTGGCGGGGGCGCCCGGGGAGTCTCGGGTGATGCCGAGCGCGCCGGCACGGCCCCGTACGTGCGAGATGGTGGCCAGCACCGGGTAATGCGCAAGCTCGTCACCAAGCGATGCCTCGTCGCGGATCACGTCGTCGAAGTAGTCGCGCAGGTAGGCCAGCCCGACACCGACCAGGAGGCCCACGACGGCAGCGAGACCCAGCACCTGCAACGGGTCCGGAGAGACGGGACTCTCCGGGACGGTTGCCGGCGACAAGATGACGGCGCCCTGTCCCTGGATCCGCGAGTTCACGATCTGCTGGCTGCGGGCATCGATGAGCTGGCCGCGTTGGGCAATGGCTCGGCGAAGCACCGACCGCAAGTCCTGAACCCGTTCTCGTGCGTCGGTCGGGTCCTGGGCGTTGTCCACGGCCTGCCGCGCCTGATCGAGGCGTAGCCGAAGCGAGCCGATCTGCCCGTCGAGCTGCTCGATGTCGCTGTCGAGGGCGGCGACCCGGTCGCTCGTGCGGCTCCCGGCGGCCCCGATGTACTGCTCGGCGAGCGCGTTGGCGATGGCGGCTGCCTCCCCAGGATCGGTACGGGTGGCGGCGATCGTGATGACGGCCGCCCCGTCCGGGTCGGGCGAGACGGTGACCGTGTCGAAGAGGTCCTCGGGCGAGTCGGGGAGAGCGAGCTGGTCGACGACCTCCGGAGCGCCGAGGGTCACCGCCCGCGCCTCGGTGGCGATCTGCTCCCCGCTCGGCGCCTGGCCGTCGGCGGTGTCGGCCAGCAGCACCCGGGCACTCGCGACGTACAGCGGAGTCTGCACGAGCAGCACCAGCAGGCCGACGGCCAGTGCCGCCAGCAGCGTGGCCGCGACCACGCGCCATCGTCGGCGGAGTACGCCGACCTGGTCACGAAGCTCGATCGAGTCCTCGGTCAACGGAATCCTCCTTCGTGGCGGCGCCACGTCGACACCGGTCACCGACACGTGCCGCGCCAGGCTAGTCGCTACGCAGGTCCGGCACGATGATTCCGTCCACGCCGTGCTGTTCACCCGTGCGGTGGGGCTCACCGTGCGGCGGGTGCCCGACGCAGCGGTCCGCTGGCACGGCTGCGGACCGAGCCGAGTAGCCTCGCTGCGCCATGAGCCAGACCGAGCCCAGCCAGACGCCCGAGCCAGTTGGCGCGACCGTGCCGCCCGCGGTGACCGACGACGACCATGCCCTGGCGGCCTGGCTGGCCACGGTCGCCGGCTCGCGGCTGCTCGAGGTGCGCGGTCAGGGCCTCGACGGGCGCGCGCTCAAGGACGCCGGTGACCGCGCCGCGCACGAGCTGCTGGTCGAGCTCCTCGCTCGGCACCGGCCGGGCGACGCGGTGCTGAGCGAGGAGGGCAAGGACGATCTCGTACGCCTGCGGTCGGACCGGGTGTGGATCGTGGACCCCCTCGACGGCACGCGCGAGTTCTCCGAGCCACCACGCGTTGACTGGGCGGTGCACGTGGCGCTGTGGCAACGCGGCGGCGGGCCCGGCGGCGGGGACCTGGTCGCTGGTGCGGTGGCGCAGCCGGGCCTCGGCACGACCTTCTCGACCGGCACCGCGGTCGAGGTGCCACCCTCGACCGCCCCGCGGCCGCGCATCGCGGTCAGCCGGACCCGCCCTCCCGACTTCGTCGAAGCGTTGGTGAGCCGGTTGGGGGCGGACCTGGTGCCGATGGGCTCGGCCGGCGCCAAGGTCATCTCGGTCGTCCGCGACGTCACCGACGCCTACGTGCACGCCGGCGGGCAGTACGAGTGGGACTCCGCCGCACCCGTGGCGGTGGCCCGGTGGGCCGGCCTGCACACGAGCCGCGTCGATGGGTCACCGCTGGTCTACAACCGCGAGGACCCGCTGTTGCCGGACCTCGTCGTGTGTCGCCCCGAGCTGGCCGACGCGATACTCGACGTGGTGGGCGACTTCGCCGGCTGAGCTGAGACTGCCGACACACTGCTCCGCACTCCCGGTAATTCCCTTTTATGCTGGTGCTGCTATTACTGCGAGTTATGCATTGGTCACTCTAAGTAGTTATTCGGCGAATAGCCGGGAAGCTCGCCTCGGGCCCGTACAGTCCGGTGTGGTTCGTGACCGACTCCACTCGCTTACCGCTACGGTGAGGTTCGCACCTCTGCCCTGACGCGGCAGCCCCCACGCGGCTGGGGCGTCAGTTTGCACCCGAGCACACACTGGGCCGCTACCACGTCGGTTTCCAGTTCGTCCTCCTTGCGTGTCACCGCGTCGGCGGAGCCGTGTCGTGAGCTGCTGCTCACGGAGGAGGTACGCACGCCCACGAACCCGGCGAACTGTTTCGCCCAGCTAGCTCGCCGAGTTCACGCGGCTTACCTTCCACAACTCGCCGACGAACGCACCCAATGGCCTGGGACGGACGCTCGGGTGGCGGACACCATGCCGTTCGGCGTCAACGACCAGGTCGAGCGATTCGGAACCCGGGCGTTCATTGCGCCAAGCCCCAAGGAGCAACTCGATCGATGCTTCGGGTGCGGCGAAAGAGGTGAACTCCCCGATCAACTACCAGAACGCTGGGGGGTGAACCTTACGGTCAGGGTAGCGGGAGGAAGGCCAGGTTGTCTCGGATCTTGCCGTTGAAGCGCCGCCCGTCGCTGCCCACCCACAGGCCGGCCGAGGTTGCCAGCAGATCCTTGCCACCGACGGCGCGAGTCTTGCCCGGATTCCACGACAACGCCTTGCCGGTGAGCGGGTCGAGAGCAGCGATGCCCTGCCTGGCTTGGGCTCCGGGACCGGGATTGTCGCGCCCGTACGGGTTGTCTACCCAGCGCTGGTGCCCCTGGACGTACACGACACTGCCGGTTACCGCCACCGAGTGCAGCGTGTCGCCACCGGTGTAGTTGATCCACGTGGGACGCAGCGGCGCGAGGTTGGCGGTTTCGAAGCGAGCGGCGGCGTCACAGATGTCTCGGCCGATGCCGCCGGTTTTCGGCACGAAGCCGGTGCTGTCGACGACGAAGTGGCTGCCGTCGGGCGAGAAGTCGACATCTCGCATGTACGCCGGCAAGCTGTTGGCGGCACACATGTTGTCGAAGGGTTGGTAGTACCAGTCACTGACTGTGGCCGCCGCGGGGCCGAGATTCGCCATAAAGACTCGTTGTCGCGGCTGCCCCCCCACGGAGTCGAAGTTGCCGACGGCGACCAGCCGCGTGCCAGCGG
>JBBSMD010000028.1:0-19470 GCA_038233355.1 Propionibacteriales bacterium | reverse complement strand
CACTCGCCTGGCGGTGCTCGTCGACCAGGTGCCCGACACGCTCACCCCGCGCGGGGTACGAGCCGCCGCGACCGAGCTGGCCGGACTCGACCCGGAGGCGGGTGGCCTGCTGGTGCATGCGATGGGCCTGGCCAACTGGCACGCCACCCACCGCTTCTGCAGCCGGTGCGGTGCACCCACCCGAGTAGCCCAGGCCGGTCACACCAGGGTCTGCCCGGCCTGCGAGGCCACCCACTTCCCCCGCACCGACCCGGCCGTCATCATGCTGGTGACCGACGCCGACGACCGGGCCCTGCTGGGCCGGCAGGCCCGCTGGCCGGACCGGCGCTTCTCCACCCTCGCCGGGTTCGTCGAGCCCGGTGAACCGCTCGAGGCCGCGGTGCGTCGCGAGATCGCCGAGGAGACCGGGATCGACGTGGGCGAAGTGACGTACGCCGGCAGCCAGCCGTGGCCCTTCCCGTCCAGCCTCATGCTGGGATTCTTCGCCCGTGCCAACTCCACCGACGTGCACGTCGACGGCGTCGAGATCGCCGACGCGCGCTGGGTCAGCCGCGACGAGCTCACCACCGCGACCGCCAGCGACGAGATCGTGCTGCCCGGACCGATCAGCATTTCGCGTTGGCTGATCGAGTGCTGGCACGGTGGCCGCCTCGACGGGCACTGGTGAGCTCGTCGGTCCCCGGCTCGGTCTGGTACGTCGCGTACGGCTCGAACCTGTCCGCCGCGCGGTTCGCCTGCTACGTCGGCGGTGGCCGCCTGACCGGGGCCAGGCGCACCTACCCGGGGTGCCGTGATCGCACCCCACCGGCTGAGGTGGCGAGCGTGCTGATCCCCGGCGGGCTCTTCTTCGCCGGGGAGTCGCTCACCTGGGGCGGCGGCATGGCGTTCCTCGACCCGCACCTCGACTCCCAGGTGGCGGCACGCGCGTACCTCCTCACCACCGGGCAGCTCAGTGACGTCGCCGCGCAGGAGATGCGCCGCGAGCCCGGTGCCGACCTGGATCTCGGCCTGGCACAGGCGCGCGCCACGCACGCGCTGGGCGACGGGCGGTACGAGACGGTGCTGCGGGTGGGGGAGCGGGCCGGCCACCCGATGCTGACCCTCACCGCGCCCTGGGGCAGCGGCGACGTCCCCACCGCGGCGCCGTCCGCGCCGTACCTGCGAGTGATCGGCGGCGGCCTGACTGAGGCGCACGGCTGGTCACCGGACCGGGCCGGCGCCTACCTCGCCGCTGCCCCCGGCGCGCGAGGGACGTGGACGCCCGAGCGGGTTGTCACCCTGCTCACCGAGCCGCGCTGACGTCCGGCATGGCGCTGATGTCCGACTTGTCACCGCGCAGAGGGCCCATAGCCCCCGTACACGGTGACAACTCGGGCGACTCCGTACGGCGTCGGATGTGGCGGCAGCCGGAACGGGTCAGCGACCCAGCTGGGCCTTGACCTGCGCGACCGAGGGGTTGGTGAGCGAGGTGCCGTCCGCGAACACCAGCGTCGGCACGGTCTGGTTGCCGTTGTTGGCCGACTTCACGATGCGTGCGGCGTCCGGCTGCCGCTCGATGTCCACCTCGTCGAAGTCGAGTCCCTCGCGGCGCAGCTGGCCCTTCAGCCGGTGGCAGTAGCCGCACCAGGGAGTCGAGTACAAGGTGAACGAGGCCGACATGGGACCCTCCGTGGGCGTCTAAGGTGTCGCGCGGAGCAACCTGTCGGTGGCTTCGGCTATTCCTCGGGTCGTTCGAGCCGCAACCCGTCGAGCCCAGCCAGTCGAGCCCAGCCAGTCAGTCGAGCCCAGCCAGTCGTGCCCCACCATTCGCGCCGAGGAGCCCCGTGTCGTTGCACCCGCCCGAGGCGCTGCTGGAGGCGCTCGACCCCGAGCAGCGCGAGGTCGCGCTTGCCTTGCGCGGACCGGTTCGCGTGCTCGCCGGCGCCGGCACGGGAAAGACACGGGCGATCACCCACCGCATCGCCTACGGCGTGGGCACCGGGGCGTACGAGCCGTCGCAGGTGCTGGCGGTCACGTTCACCGCCCGGGCGGCCGGTGAGATGCGCGCCCGGTTGGGCCAGCTGGGGGCGCACGGGGTGCAGGCGCGCACGTTCCACTCCGCGGCGCTGCGGCAGGCCCGCTACTTCTGGTCGCGGGTCTTCGGCGGTGAGCTGCCCGAGCTGAGCGCGTCCAAGCTCGGCCTGCTCGCCGAGGCGGCCCGTCGGTGCCGGGTGCCCACCGAGCAAGCGCTGCTGCGCGACCTGGCCGGTGAGATCGAGTGGGCCAAGGTGAGCAACGTACGCCCGCAGGACTACGCCGGGCTCGCACCCGCACACGGCCGCGTGGTCGCCGGCCACGACACCAAGACGGTGGCCGGCGTCTTCGCGGCGTACGAGGAGGTCAAGCGCGACCGCGGGCGCATCGACATGGAGGACGTGCTGCTCTGTGCGGCGGCCGTCCTCGGTGAGGACGAGCAGGTCGCCGCCCAGGTGCGGCGCCAGTACCGCTACCTGGTCGTCGACGAGTACCAAGACGTCAGCCCGCTGCAGGTGTCCCTGCTCGACCTGTGGCGTGGCGACCGCGACGACCTGTGCGTGGTGGGAGACCCGCTGCAGACGATCTACTCCTTCGCTGGCGCCTCGCCGGATCACCTCACCGGCTTCGCCCGCCGGCACCAGGGCACCACCACGGTGGAGCTGTGGCGCAACTACCGCTCCACCCCCCAGATCGTCACGGCTGCCAACTCGGTGGTGGCTGCGGCCCAGGCCACCGGTGATGCGGTGGTGCTGCGGTCGATGCAGCCCGACGGGCCGGCGGTGACGTGCGGTGAGCAGCCCGACGAGGTCGCCGAGGCCGAGCACGTCGCTCAGGTGGTAGCCGATCGGCACGCCGCCGGCACCCCACTGTCGGCGATGGCGGTGCTGTTCCGGGTCAACGCCCAGTCCGAGGCGTACGAGGAGGCCCTCGCGGCTCACGGAGTGCCCTACGTCGTGCGGGGAGTCGAGCGGTTCTTCGAGCGGCCGGAGGTACGCCAGGCGCTCACCCTGCTTCGCGGGGCCGCCCGCGCCGCACAGCTCGGCACGTCGGCCACCGCGGCGTCGGTGGACCCACGCGTCGAGTCCGGCGTCGACGGCCAGCTCGTCGACGAGGTGCGGTCGGTGCTGGGTGGCATGGGCTGGCAGGCCGAGCCGCCGCGCGGCCGGGGGGCGCAGCGCGACCGCTGGGAGTCGCTGCAGGCGCTGGTCGCGATGGCGGCCGGCGTCGCGCACGACGCCCCGAGGACCGGCCTGCCTGGCCTCGTGGCCGACCTCGAGGACCGCGCCAGGCTGCAGCACGCCCCGGTCGCGGAGGGGGTGACGCTCGCGACCCTGCACGCCGCCAAGGGTCTGGAGTGGGACCTCGTCCTGCTCGTCGGCGCCCACGAAGGGATGGTGCCGATCATCCACGCCGACACCGCGGCCGCGGTGGAGGAGGAGCGGCGGCTGTTCTACGTCGGCGTCACCCGGGCCCGCCGGGAGCTGCACGTCTCCTGGTCGCTCACCCGCAGTCCCGGCGGTCGCGGGCACCGGCGGCCGACCCGGTTCCTCGACCGCATCCGCCCGCCCGACGCCCCGGAGGTCAGGTCGCGCGCGGCGCGCGCCGACCGGCCGGGGCGGTCCCGCGCGGGCCGTCAGGTCGCCCGTTGCCGGGTGTGCGGCGCCGGCCTGTCCGGCGCGTCCGAGCGCAAGATCGGGCGGTGCGCGGGCTGTCCGGGCGACGTCGACGCGGCGCTGTTCGAGCGCCTGCGCGAGTGGCGCACCGGGCAGGCCGCGGCGCAGCAGGTGCCGGCGTACTGCGTAGTCACCGACGCCACCCTCACCGCCATCGCCGAGACGCGCCCGGCCGATCCCGTCGCCCTCGTCGCGATCCCGGGCATCGGCAAGGCCAAGATGGACCGGTACGCCGACCAGATCCTGGCCTTGTGCGCGGCCGCCGCGGGGTCGAGCGACTAATTCGGTTGCCGCCGCACCGGCCGCGCCTCTAGGCTGCTGGCACGTCACCGTCTGGTGACGCCCGGACTCGTGAGCCTCGCCGCCCGAGGACGCCGTGAGGAGGTGCCCGATGGAGATCATGACAATCCCGACCGCTGTGTCGGTGACGCCGATGCGTGACCTGCCGGTCCACCTCGCGTACCCGCTGCCCGGCGCCGAGGGCACCAATGTGCCCTGCGCCGGACCAGGTGGCCGGGTGCTGGCGGTCGATCACGACAGCGCGACCGCCCGCGACGGTTTCGCCCTCGGTTTCGCCGACCGCGGCAAGGACGCTCACGCAGGTTCTGAGACCTTGGAGGCCCCCGTGTAGCTCAGCTACCGGCACCTCCGAGGCCGCGGAACCCACCTGGGTCCGCGGCCTCGTTGTCTGTCAGCAGACAGCTCGGTCGCCGCGGACCACCGCCTCGCACCGATGCATCCGCTCACTGACAGCAACCGAGAAGGAGGAGGTGACGCTGATGAGCACCATCCTCGCCGACGCTCACCCGAGCAGCCTCGCACCCGTGGGGTACGACGAGCCGCGGCTCCCGTGCCGGCTCAACGACCCCGAGCTGTTCTTCGCCGAGTCGCCCTCCGACGTCGAGCTCGCCAAGGCCCTGTGCCAGGAGTGCCCGCTGCGCCGGGCCTGCCTGGCCGGTGCCCTCGAGCGGCAGGAGCCGTGGGGGGTGTGGGGCGGTGAGCTGTTCGAGCGCGGGGTCGTCGTCCCGCGCAAGCGGCCCCGTGGCCGTCCCCGCAAGCACCCGGTGGCGGCCTGAGCGCCCCTGCCTCCTCCGCCGGGAGGAGGCCGCGCCCTGCCTCCTCCCACGGGCGCGGGTGGGTCCTCGGGACCGATGTGCGCCGCCGGCGCGCGCCCTAGCGTCGCTGGCACAGGGGCACCAACCGACCGATCACGATCCACACCGGAGCACACCATGAACCTCATGTACGAAGACCTGGCGCGCGCGCACAACCGCGAACGCCTCCAGCAGGCGCACGAGGCGCGACGGGGTCATCAGCTGGCCCTCGCGCGGCGTGCCAACCGCAAGGCCGAGCGGGCCGCTCTCCAGGCGCGGCTGTGCCTGGCCCGGTCCCTGTGACCCGGGTGACCCGGGACCCGGCTCGCTGCCCGTACGGACGCCTCCACCGATGACGGTGGAGGCGTCCGTACGTCCGGGGTCTCGCGCGGGCGGGCAGCGACGGTGTAGGAAGCGGGGATGGTCGTCTGCGACAGGTGCGGTGTCACCGTCCCCGGGGACGCGCCGCCGCTGACGTGGGTGGTCTCGGTCGAGCGGTCGGGCACCCGCCGCTACTGCGAGAGCTGCGCCCGCGAGAACGTCCGGGGCATCGAGGGCCGCCTCGACAGCGAGTGGTGGTGACGTACCGGCCCGCGTGGCCGCCCGCTGGGTGGCTGTGGTGCCTCCCCGCGTTGGCCCGGGGTGGCCCCGGTCCGATAGGACCGTATCGGGGCCACCCCGAACCAACCAGGGTTGGTACCGGGGCCACCCCAGTCCAATCGCGGACGCGACGCACCACGCTCAGCGGTCGCGGAGCCGTTCGACCGTGTGCCACCACACCACCCGCGCCCGCATGACCGCCGGCGAGCGTCGGCTGGCGCGCCGCACGAGGCGGCGCACCGGACCCGACCGTTGCGCGAGCGCCTCGGCGGTCTCCCGGGCCGACCGCTCCGCCTCCAGGTGGGACCCGAGATCGGTCAGGCGGCGGCGCGCGTCTCGTACCCGCACCAGGAGCTCCCACACGGCGTAGCCGGCGACGTCGAGCACGTCGGCATCGGCGACGGCGTCCGGCTCGACGGCCGGCCGAGCGCCAGCTCGGTCGAGCGGCACCTCGGCCCCGGCGAGCTCGTCGAGAGCGCCGACCACGTCGACCCCGCTGGTGCGCAGCACCGCGAGCCACTCAGCGCTGCGCTCGCGTACGAGGGGCTGCGCCTGCGCGGGCAGACGCGGCGCCACCGGGTCGGGGTAGCGCGACAGCGTCTCGTGCGCCAGCAGGCCCTTGACCAGGTGCTCGTACTCGACTTGGTCGAGCCGCTCGTCGCGGTGGGTGTTGACCCACCTCAGCAGGCGGGTGGCATCGGCACCCAGACCCGCGTTCGACCAGCCCGCCGACGGGGGACGGCCGCCGGCGGGGTCGATCCCGACGACGCCACTGAAGCGGTGCCACAAGGTGTTCCGGTCGCTCGAGGGCACCGTGATGACGTGGGTCCGCTCGGGCGGCACCACCGCGGCCCACCGCGACAGCACCGACGGCAGGTCGGCGGCGCGCCAGTACCACGCGCGGTTCCAGCGGGACTCATCGCGTGCGGTGATCGCCGCGAGCCACTCGGTGAAGCCGGCCACCTCACCGTGCTTCACGTCCTCCTGCCACGTCGAGACCAGGTGGGCACCCAGCTCGCGGACGGTCAGCACCACGTGCACCTGCGCCGGTGCCAGCGTCTCCACCGCGCGGCCGGCCTGCTCGGGAGTGGCGGCCGCGAGCACTTCGGAGGACACGACGCTGGTCCCGGGCCAGTCGCGCACCCGGGCGGACAGGTCCGCCCAGCGTCCGGCTGCTTGCGGGCGGGGTGTCTCGTTGAAGGCGAGGTCTTGCAGGTCCAGCGCGGCGAAGAAGTGGTCGTCGTAGTGGGACGCGGGGTACGACACGCCGGTCTCGGTCAGCTGCGCACGCGCACCGAACAGTGCGCCCTGCAGGAAGCTGGTGCCCGTCTTGGGCAGGCCGACGTGCAGGAACACCCGCTGCCGGCTTGCCATGGGTCCATCTTGTCCGACGCCGGTGCGACCCTGGGTGACCGCGGGCGACGCGTCGCGTGCGTGGCGTCAGCCGTCGGCGAAACCGGGCAGCGCCTCGGCGAGGATTGAGCGGAACCGCGCTTGCGCACCCAGCTGGCACAACACGCCGATGCCACCGACGTACACCCGGTGCAAGAGCAGGTACGACGGCGGCAGGTTGATCTTCATCGCGGTCGCGAAGTCGTTCTTGCGGGGGTCGTTCATGCGGTCGGCCTGACCGCGCAGCCAGGCGCGGGTGAAGCGGAAGCGCTCGACCTGGGCCGGCTCGATGAGCGGACCGAGGTAGCGGCGGAGCACCTCCGCGTCGAGGTCGACACCGGGCCGGATGAACCCTTCCGCGCGCAGGCCGGCGGTGACCGCGTCGTAGTCGTCCTCGACCGCACGTCGCAGCAGCCGCCCGACCACCGGAGGGATCGTGCCGCCCGGCAGCCGCCCCACCGCGCCGTAGTCGACCACGCCCATCCGCCCGTCGCTGATGAGACGGAAGTTGCCCGGGTGCGGGTCGGCGTGCAGCAGTCCGGTACGACGCGGGCCGGAGAACAGGAAGCGGACGTACGCCTCGCCGTAGCGGTTGCGGTCGTCCTGGTCGCCCTCGGCGATGAGCCGGGCCAGGGACGACGCGCTGTCCATCCAGGTGGTGACCAGCAGCCGCGGCGTGTGCTCGACCACGGCCGGCACCACGACGTCGGGATCCCCGGCGTACGCGGCGGCGAACACCGCCTGCGCCTGCGCCTCGAGCTCGTAGTCGCACTCCTCGACGATGCGCTCGCGCAGCTCGGTGACCAGGGGCCCCACCTCGATGCCCGGCAGCATCGGGCCCACCATGCGGGCGACGCGGGCGATCTGGCGCAGGTCGGCCTCCAGGGCCTCGCGGGCGCCGGGGTACTGGATCTTGACCGCCACCTCGCGTCCGTCGTGCCAGCGAGCCCGGTGCACCTGGCCGATGGAGGCCGCGGCGGCCGGGTCCTCGTCGAACTCGAGGAAGCGGGACCGCCACTGCGGTCCGAGCTCTCGGATCATGACCCGGCGTACGGTCGCGCCCTGCATGGGTGGTGCGGAGTCCTGCAGCTTGGTCAAGGTGGCGCGGTAGGGCTCGACCAGCTCCTCGGGCAGGGCCGCCTCGAAGACCGACATGGCCTGACCGAACTTCATCGCGCCGCCCTTGAGCTCGCCGAGGGTGCGAAACACCTGCTCGGCGGTGCGTTGCTGCACCTCGCTCAGCACCGCTTCGGCCGGGGCACCGGCCAGGCGCCGTCCCCACCCGAGCGTGGTGCGACCGGCGTACCCGAGCGGGAGTGCGGCCAGCCGGGCGGTGCGCGCGGCGGCGCGGCGGGGGAGGGCGCCGATGTCCGAGCCTTCCGCGGGGGGTACGGCGCTCACCTGCTCGGGGTCGGAGTCGGGGACACCTGCGGGCGACGTCATGGGCCCATTGTGTCCTCCGGCCCCGACCTGCACCGCCGACTGACGGGCGGGTGTGCCCGCACCGGCGGGTCAGCGCAGGTGCTGGCACCCGCAGCGAGGATGGGGCGACAACGGCGTGGCGGTGGGGGTCACGCCATCGGCGCCCCACCGCAGCACGCTGCCGTCCACGGCCGTGGGGGTGCCGTCGAGCCAGGCGAGGACGACCGCAGCGGTCGCCGCGACGAGCGTCGCGAGCAGCAGTGGTGACCCGGCGGCGGCGGCGACCGGGCGCTGAGGCGGGGAGTCGAGCTGGGGAACGAGCGCCGCCCAGGCCGGGTCACGGTCGGCGCGCGCCGCGTCGGCACAGCGCACGCAGGCGGTACGCCCGGGCCGCACGAGTGGGCCGAGTACGACCGATCGCGGGTGCAGCGCCCCCACCAGGTGGTCCACGTCGTCACGCGTCAAGGTGTCGAGCCGCTCCCGTGCCGGCTCGGGGTGGCCGACGACGACGGCGAGCTCGGCTCTGCTGCCGGCCTCCGACTGGGGGCCCGCCTGGGCGCCGCAGTCGCGCAGCAACCTCAACAGCGGCTCGGCGACGATCGCCGGGCCGAGCACCGCGACCGGCCGACGGAGTCGGGCCTCGACGGCGGTCGGCGCGACCGATCCAGGCACGCCGAGGCCGACGAGGCGGGCCGCCTCGCCGCTCGCCCGACCGGCCCGATCACGAGCATCGGCGTCGATCAGGGCTCCGGCGTCGAGGAGTGCGGCCAGCACGGCGTCGGCGTCCGGGGACATGCCCGCGCCGGCCAGCACCGCCTCGCGCTCGCGGACGCCGTCGCAGCGACGCAGCAGCGCCCGTACGCCCGGCAGGTCCCGCAGCACTACGGCGTCGTCGGGGTCGGTGCCGATCTGCAGGTGCTGAGCACCCCGGCGCAGCACCGGTGCCGCGGGGTCGAGGGTGGGTCGCATGCACGCTCCTGGTGGTCGCGCGGTGTTCGCGGTTCGCCGTAGCGTGGCAGGAGAGGGCGAACCACCGAGCCTGATGATCCACAAGCGACCGGGCCGGCCCGCGCGGCGAGACCCCCGCGTCCGCCGCGCGCCCACCTTCCCCTTGTGTGCGCGCCGCCGATCGCGGGGGTCTCGACAGTGCACGGTAGGGGCGGGGCGCCGATCCCGTCAATGGTCGGTGGCCGAGGGTCACCTCGGCACCGGACGGCCCGGCACGGGTTGTCCACCGGCTGTGGACAACCCTGTGGTCAGCGTGTGGAGAAGGCGGTCTCGCGGTGGACGAGCACGTCGAGCTGGCGGGCTGACGTACTAGCGTGACGGTGTGTCCTCCGCACCGGTTCGACAGTTTGGCTCCCCCGCTGCGTCCGGTGCGGTCGCGCCGCGTGATGCGGGCGCTCGCCTCGACATCCGCCGCAGCGCTCGCCGGCGGCGTACCGTCTCGGCCTACCGCGAAGGTGACACCGTGGTGGTCCTGCTGCCGGCGCACCTGAGCCGAGCCGAGGAGCACCGTTGGGTGCGGCAGATGGTCGCGCGGCTGGAGCGACGTGAGGCCCGGCTGCAGCCCGACGACGCCGAGCTGTCGAGACGCGCCGAGCGGCTGTCGCGCCGCTACCTCGACGGGCGGGCCGAGCCGGCCTCCGTGCGCTGGGTGGACAACCAACAGTCTCGCTGGGGCTCGTGCACGATCGTCGACCGCTCCATCCGGCTGTCGGACCGCCTGCGCGGCATGCCGAGCTGGGTGGTCGACTATGTGCTGTTGCACGAGCTGGCGCACCTGATCAAGCCCGCGCACGGGCCCGAGTTCTGGGCCCTGCTCGCCGGCTACGAGCGCACCGAGCGGGCCCGCGGCTACCTCGAGGGCGTCTCGGCCGCCGCCGGGCTACCGTTCGACGCCGACGCATGAGGCGCGGCGGCTGCTCCGCCCTTGTTGGACCGGGGCCACCCCGATGCCGTCGGCGTTTGGACCGGGGCCACCCCGGACCAACGGGCACCGGCTCCCCGGCCACTGGCCACGAACGGGCCGGCGCCACCGTTCACCGTTACCCGCCGCGCGGGCCCAGCTGGTCACGGGCGCTCGCCACCAGGGACCGCACCGCGTCGTCGGTGTCGGCCGGGAGCGCGTCGTGGGCGAACCAGCCGAGCGCCAGCGACTCGGCAGTGCGCCGCTCGCGCACTTCGGGCGGGGCGACCGCGAGAAACTGCACGTCCAGGTGGTCACCGGTCCCGCCCAGGCACGGCGCGGGGTGCCGGCTCAGCCGCAGCGGCTCGGGCCGGATCCGCAGGCCGGCGATCCCTGACTCTTCGACCGCCTCTCGGCGCGCAGCGGCCGCGAGGGTCGCGTCGTGGGGCTCAATGTGGCCGCCGGTCTGCAGCCAGCGGCCCACCCGCGCGTGCAGGGTGAGCAGCACCCGAGCGGCCGAGGCGTCGGTCACCAGCGCACTCGCGGTGACGTGGTGGGGACGGCAGGTGCGGCTCCAGGCGTCAGGGTGCACGTGAAGGTACGTCAGGTAGTCCACCCGTACGGCGTCCTGCTCGGCGTCGGGAGCCTCCCAGCGCTCCAGCGTGGTCACGCAGTCGGCATGCAGCGCGCCACCCGCGTCGCGGACCGTTCCCGCGCCGGTCGGCCCGGTGGTCGCCGCGGGGCTCACTCGGACCGGGTGTCCCCGTCACCGGTTCCCCCGAGCGTGTCGTCGGCCGGGTTCCCGTCGCTCGCGTCACGCGGTGCGTCGGCCGGCTGGTCACCACCCGGCTGACTCGGCTCGCTCGGCCCACCGGCTTGCGCCTCAGGCGGCGAGTCCGGCTCCTCGGCTTGCGCCTCAGCCGGCGCGTCCGACGCCTCGCCTGGACGGTCGTCGAGCAGCGCCGCGAGGGCTGCGTCGAAGTCGGCGCCGTCGCCGGCGTCGTCGCTCGAGCGCTCACCGGCAGCGAACCCGAGGGGGTCGTCGAGGTCGGCAGCGGTGGGCAGCAGGTCGGGGTGGGCCCAGACGTCGTCGCGTGCGGCGGCACCCGAGCGGTCCCGCAAGGCTCCCCACAACGCCGAGGCGTCGCGCAGCCGACGCGGCCGCAACTGCAGGCCCACCAGGGCCCCGAACGTCTGTTCCGCCGGTCCGCCGGCGGCCCGGCGCCGCCGCACCGCCTCCTGCAGTGCCGACGCCGCGGGCATCCGGTCGGTCGTGGCCTGCGAGACGACCTCGTCGACCCATCCCTCGACGAGCGCGAGAACCGTCTCCAGCCGTACGAGCGCTGCTTGCTGTGCACCGGTGTTCTGGGGCTCGAAGAGACCGCCGGACAGTGCCTCCTGCAGCGCCCCCAGATTGGTGGGGTCCAGCTGTGACAGCGTGTCCTCGATGCGGGAGAGGTCGATGGCCGTGCCCCGGCCGTACTCCTCGACGGCGCTGATCAGGTGGGCGCGCAACCACGGTGCGTGGGCGAAGAGCCGCTGGTGCGCACACTCGCGCAAGGCGACGTAGAGCATGACGTCGGTGGCGGACTGGTCCAGCCCGTCGCCGAACGCGCGCACGTTGGCCGGCAACAGTGCGGCGGTACCGGGCGGCGCGAGTGGCAGGCCGATCTCGGTCGAGCTCATCACCTCACCGGCCAGCTCGCCGAGCGCCCGACCGATCTGCTGGCCGAACATCGCACTGCCGGCCTGCCCCATCAGGCCTACCAACGGGCCGGCCATCGCCTGCGCCTGCTCCGGCAGGGCCTGGGCCATCGCGGCCACCACGTGCTCGGCAATCGGCTCGACGAGCCGTTTCCAGGTCGGGGTCGTGTACTCCACCCACTCCGCGCGGCTCCACACCGGCGTGCTGGAGGTCGCCGCCGGGAGGTCGGTGGCGGTGTCGAGCCAGTGCTCGGCCAGGCGTACGGCGTCGGCCGCGGCCGAACGCTCGCCGGAGTGAGGGCTGGGATCGGGCTGCTGTGCGACGGTCTGCCGGGCCACCTGCGTGGCCAGGCCCCAGTTGACGTTGCCCTCGTGTGGAGCCATCAGCTGCTGGACCTGCGCCATCATGGCGCCGAGGTCGGGCATGGACCCGCCGAACGCGCCCATCAGCTGTTCGAGCGGTGTCCCGGCGAACGGGTTGGAGCCGCCACCGGCCGAGCCGCCCCGCGAGCCTTGCGGGTTGCCCGTGAAGCCGATCCCGCCGGTGCCACCGGCTGTGGCCGGGGACGAGTCCGACGGACCGCGCGAGCTGCCCGGGTCGGACTCGGAGCCGGGGTCGTCGTCGGGGTCGCGGGGGAGGTCGTCGTCGTGCGTCGCCATGCCTGCCAACGTACTCGTACCCTGACCGGCGATGACCCAGCCGACCCAGCCTGCCCAACCCGACCCGACGGCCCAACCCGACCCGCCGAAGAGCCGGGTATTGCTGCTCGCGGTGCGGGAGACGCCGCTGAGCGTCGACGAGGTGTACGAGGCGGTGCGCGACCCCGGCGCCGGCGGTGTCGTCGTGTTCGTCGGGGCCGTGCGGGACGTCGATGCCGGCAAGGCGGTCGAGCGGCTCGACTACACAGCGCACCCGACCGCTGTCGCGGCCCTGCAACGGGTGGCCGACGGGGTGGCCGCCCGTTTCCCGGTGGTAGGCCTCGCGGCGGTGCACCGGGTCGGTGTCCTCGACCTCGGCGACCTGGCCGTCGTCGTCGGGGCCTCTGCCCCCCACCGCGACGTCGCGTTCGAGGCGGCCCGGGCCCTCATCGACGACCTCAAGCGGTCCGTACCGATCTGGAAGCACCAGGACTTCGCCGACGGGTCACAGGAGTGGGTCGGCACGCCCTGAGCCGGGCCGAGTGGCCAGCTCTCGGGGCGAGTCGGCGGGGCTGGGTGGTGATGCCTGCCTACGCTGGTGCAGTGGAGATCTTGTGGTGGTTGGCGGTGCCGCTCGCGGTGACCTCGGTCGCTGCCGTGTGGGCCGCATGGGCAGGTCGTCCGGCCCGCCGGGACGTCGACGAGGAGCAGGACCGCCAACGGCTCGGCGCTGCGCTGGCCCGACCCGTCACCACCCGCAGCCGGCGGGTCCTCCCGCAGCCCGTCGAGCGTTCCAGTGGCGTGGCCGTACGCCGTAACGTCGCCGGGGACGGGGGCCGCGACCTCGGCGGTCGCCGGTGAGCCGCTGGCGACGCGACGGCCGCTCCGCGCGCGATGAGAGGGTGACCCGGTGACGCGGCGGACCTTTACGCTGGCCAGCACGACGCTGCTGCTGGCCGTGCTGTTCGGCGTGGCCCTGCTGCTCCCCGTGCCGTACGTGACCCTGCGGCCCGGACCCACCCTCGACACCCTGGGGGAGCGCGACGGCAAGGAGGTCATCGACATCGAGGGCGGCGCGCGCACCTACCCCGATCAGGGACAACTCGACCTGGTGACGGTGTCGGTGACGAGCCCCGACGCGAGGCTGGGGCTCGCGCAGGCCTTCGCTGCCTGGTTCGACCCGGCGTCGGCTCTGGTGCCCCGCGACCTGATCTACCCTCCCGAGCAGAGCGCGCAGCAGGCCGAGACGCAGACCCGTCAGCAGATGACCGGGTCGCAGGCCAGCTCAGCGGTCGCCGGCTTGCTGGCGGCGGGCTATCCCGGCGTGGTCCGGGTCGCCGGCGTCGCGAAGGACGGGGCTGCGGCCGGGCGTCTCCAGCGCGACGACCTGATCTTGGCCGTCGACGGCCAACGCGTGAGCAGCCCCGACGGAGTGGTGGCGGCGGTCTCCAGCCGAGCGCCGGGCGATGGGGTACGGCTGCGCGTCCGGCCGGCCGACGGCGGTGGCACCCGCGTCCTCATCCTGCAGACCCAGGCCGCCGACGACGGCAGCGGCGAGGCGAGGATCGGGGTGTCGGTCACCCAGGACGTCGACGCCGACGTGCAGATCGTCAACAACGTCGGCGACAACATCGGCGGGCCCAGTGCCGGCACCATGTTCGCCCTCGCGATCTACGACAAGCTGACACCCGGCTCGCTCACCGGCGGTCAGGTGGTGGCCGGCACCGGTGAGATCACCGCCGACGGAGTCGTCGGAGCCATCGGCGGGGTGCAGCAGAAGATCGTCGGGGCGGAGCAGGACGGCGCGGCGGTCTTCCTCGTGCCGGCCAGCAACTGCGCCGAGGCGGTGGGGGCCGACGTCGACCCCGACGACATCACGCTCGTGCGCGTCGAGACCCTCGACGACGCGGTGTCCGCCCTCGAGGCGCTCGCCGCCGACGCGGCCGCACAGGTGCCGACGTGTTGACCGACGGCTCGGTCTCGCCCACCGGCGTGGCCGCCCAGCCGGATGACCAGCCGGAGGACCAGCCGACCGTCGACCCGGTGCTGCGGAGCGTGGCCCGTGAGGTGGAGGCCCACGTGGCCGCATCCGGCTGGGACCAGCCGGCCCGCCTGTACGCCTTGGTCCCCACGGCCGAGCTGCTCGAGTCGGAGCCGGCCCTGGCCGCCGCGCTGGGGCTCGACGAGGCTTCGGCCGCCGGCACCCTGACCCCGGTCGAGCAGGACGACGTACCGCAGGACCGAGCGTTCGAAGACGTCGTGCCGACGCTGATGTGGCCCCCGCAGGTGGTCGGGTGCGCGGCGGCCGTCGAGCGCCTGGTGCTGCCGCCGCGGGCCGAGTCGGCGCTGCCGGCCGGTGGCGAGCAGCGCGCCCGGGTAGCCGCCGAGCACCCCGACCGCCAAGACGTACGGCTGGTCGCGGCGGTCACCCGCGACGGGCGCAGCCACTGTGCGCTGCGGATGCGCACCCACGACGACGACGCCGACGTGCTCGACGCCCCCGATCTCGTACCGCAGCTGGTGCGCCTCTTGGCGCAGACGCTGACCGACTGACCCGCACCAGAGGAGCACCGTGAGCCACCCCTACCAGCGCGACAACCCGGGCAGCGCAGGGCGTCGTCCCGGCGGTTCGGTGGCCGCACCGGCCGGTTCCCGCCGGGGACGCAGGGTGCTGCTGGCCACCGCGGCGACGCTCGCCGTGCTGTTCCTGTTCGCCTCGGTGTTCACCTCGATCTGGACCGACCGGCTGTGGTTCGCCTCGCTCGACAAGAGCAACGTCTTCAACACGCTGCTGCTGACCCGCGTCCTGCTCTTCCTCGTTGCCGGAGCGCTGCTGGCCAGCGTGGTGTGCCTCAACGTCTACATCGCCTACCGCGTCGCCCCGCACCTGCCGCGCGGGCGCGCCAACGACCCGGTGACGCGCTACCGCGAGGTGCTGGCACCGGTGCGCAAACGCGTGCTGTTGGTGCTGTTCGCGCTGCTGTTCGTGATCGCCGGGTCGGTCGCGGCCGGCTCCTGGCGCACGTTCTTGCTGTGGCGCAACGGGGGGAGCTTCGGGACACCTGACGAGTTCTTCGGCCGCGACATCGGCTTCTTCATCTTCGAGTACCCGTTCATCCGCTTCCTGCTGTCGTACGGGTTCGTCGCGCTGGGCCTGGCGATCGTCGCGGCCGCCGTGACGCACTACGTGTACGGCAGCATCACCACCGAGGGCCGGGGCAACCGGGTCAACGGGGCGGCGCAGGTGCATCTGTCGGTCCTGCTCGGCCTGTTCCTGCTGCTCAAGGCCGGGGCTTACTGGATGGACAGGTACGGCATGGCCTTTGCCGAGGGTCAGCTGTTCACCGGGATCTCCTACACCGACGCCAACGCCCGCATCCCCAGCAAGGAGATCTTGCTGGTCATCGCGTTGATCTGCGCGCTGTTGCTGTTCGCCAACGTGGTGCGGCGCTCGTTCCTGCTGCCCGGCATCGCCCTCGGTCTGCTGATCGTGTCCGCGGTGCTGATCGGTGGGGTGTGGCCGGCGATCATGCAGTCGTTCCAGGTGCGGCCCTCCGAGGCGGACAAGGAGGCGGGGTACATCGAGCGCAACATCGCCGCGACGCGGGAGGCCTTCGCCGTCGCTGACGTGACGGTGCGCGACTACGACGCCGACACCGCCGTGCCGCCCACCCAGCTGACCGACGCGGCGGAGTCGGTGCCGGGTACTCGGTTGCTCGACCCGACCCTGGTGTCGCCGGCCTTCGAGCAGCTGCAGCAGGTGCGTGGCTACTACAGCGTGCCGACGACCCTCGACGTGGACCGCTACGAGCTAGAGGACAGCCAGCTGCCGCAGGACGTCGTGGTCGCCGCCCGCGAGCTCAACCTCGACGGCCTGCCCGACAGCCAGCGCACCTGGACCAACGACCACACCGTCTTCACCCACGGCTACGGTGTCATCGCGGCCCGCGGCAACGCGCGTACCAGCGAGGGCGAACCGGTGTGGGTGGAGCGCAACATCCCACCGGTCGGCCAGCTCGACATCGAGCAGCCACGCATCTACTTCGGCGAGCAGTCACCCGAGTACTCCGTCGTCGGCCGCGCCGGAGAGTCCCAGCCGGTCGAGGTCGACATCCCGCGCGGCAGCAACATCGAGGTCGCTGCCGGGGCGGAGGCGTCCGAGAGCACCGACGTCGAGACCTTCACCTACGACGGTGAGGGCGGCGTCGGGATCGGCAACCTGTTCACCCAGTCGCTCTACGCGCTCAAGTTCGACGAGCCCAACATCTTGCTCTCCGGGCGGGTCAACGAGAACTCGAAGATCCTCTACGACCGCGACCCGGCGCAGCGGGTCGCCAAGGTGGCCCCCTGGCTGATCGTGGACGGTGACCCGTACCCCGCCGTCGTCAACGGCCGCATCGTGTGGATCGTCGACGCGTACACCTCCGCCACCACCTACCCATACGCCGAGCAGACGAGCCTGCGCGACGCCACGTCCGACACGCTGACCGAGGGCAGCAGCATCAACCCGCTGCCCAACGACCAGGTCAACTACCTGCGCAACTCGGTGAAGGCCGTCGTCGACGCCTACGACGGCACCGTCGACCTGTACGAGTGGGAGAGCGACCCGGTGCTCGCGGCGTGGGAGGGTGCCTTCCCGGGCCTGGTGCTGCCGCGCGAGGAGATCTCCGACGAGCTCCTGGCGCACCTGCGCTACCCCGAGGACATGTTCAAGGTGCAGCGTCAGATCCTCAGCAGGTACCACGTCAGCAACCCGTTGACCTTCTACGGCGGGGACGAGGTGTGGAAGATCCCCGAGGACCCGGCCTCCAACACCGGCGAGCTGCTGCAGCCGCCGTACTACCTGTCGGTGCAGCGGCCCGGTCAGGAGCAGCCACAGTTTGCCCTGACCAGCGTCTACCTGCCCAACAGCCGGGAGAACCTCGCGGCGTTCATCTCGGTCAACTCCGAGACCAGGTCGGAGGGCTACGGCAAGATGCAGATTCTGCAGCTGCCGGCGGACACCCAGGTGCCCGGCCCTAGCCAGGTGGCCAACCAGTTCCAGACCGACACCGGCGTCTCCGATGTGTTGCTGCCGTTCAAGCAGAACCAGAGCACCGTGCTCAGCTTCGGCAACCTGTTGACGCTGCCCGTGGGCGACGGGCTGCTGTACGTCCAACCGGTGTACGTCCGACGCACCGCCGCGGCGGGGTCCTACCCGGTCCTGCAGTACGTGCTCGCCACCTTCGGCGACAAGGTTGGCTTCGGCACCGGCCTCGACGAGGCGTTGCGGATGGCGCTCGGTCTCGAGCCGGCCCCCGAGGGGTCGACGGGCACCGGTGGTGGCGGCAACGCGCCCGTCGGGACCGCCGACCAGCTGCTAGCTCAGGCCGAAACCGCGTACGAGGAGGCGCAAGCGGCTCTCGCCGACAGTGACCTCGCGACCTTCCAGGAGAAGATCGACGAGGTGCAGAGCCTCGTCGAGCAGGCCCGTGCCGAGCTGGCCCGGCAAGACGCAGGGGCCACCGGCGGCTCGGGCGCGTCGGGAGGCGCGGACGCGGGAGGCTCAGGCTCGGGAGGCGCGGGCTCGGGCTCGGGCTCGGGCGGGTGATCGCCGTCGCGTTGAGGGCCGCCCCGCGTCGCGCTAGAGTGTGGGCAGCGACGCGGGGTGGAGCAGTTCGGTAGCTCGCTGGGCTCATAACCCAGAGGTCGCGGGTTCAAATCCCGCCCCCGCTACTAGCAACATCGCAGGTCACAGGCCCTCTCGCTGGCAACGGCGGGAGGGCCTCTTGGGTTCCGGTTACCTATCGGTTACCGGCGAGTGCGTTGCTGACCCCCGGGCGGTCTTGGCCATCGGGCCAAGATCGGCCATCCGCGTGGTGGTGAGGCGTGCGGTGAGCCAGGCGGTGAGGTGTCGGGTGAGGTGCGTCGCCCCGCCAGCTACGACGACGAGCCGGTCCAGGCTGCTTCTGCCGCTGCCGGTGACGTCGTGCCCGAACAACAAGTCGTTGCGAGGATCTCGGGCGGGCTTCGACGTGGGCGGCGGTTCGAAGTCCACGTTCACCCGCTTGTTCGCCTTGGGCAGATGCCGTGAGTGGAAGGAGCGGACGTGGAGACGATGCTGATGAAGGTACCCGAGGTCGCTGAGCGCTTGGGGATGAGCAGGGCGAAGGTGTACGAGCTGATGGCCAGCGGCACGCTTCGTTCGGTCCGCGTCGACGGCTGCCGGCGGGTCCGGACGGATGACTTGCGCGACTTCGTGGCCCAGCTCGACGAGCGGTGGCCGGCGCACGTCTGCGTTCGCGGCGCGACCGCGCCACCACGCCGGTCGTCAAGGGCGTAGGGCGGCTCTACCGGGTCACCGGATCACCTGGTTTTCCACAGGCACGCGTCGGCTCGATGTCGCGCGGTGTGACGACCCGCCAGTCTGGGCGAGGTTGTCCACGTACGGCCTGTGCGGTCGCTTGTGGGGTCCGACGGCTGGGAGGAGCCCGCGATGGCGTGTCACGAGCCTGCTCTAGACCCTGTTGCCAAATGGTGGCTGGCTCTTATGCTGCCCGGATTGTTCCGTATGCCCGTTTGCCGAGGAGGTGAGATGGCTCGGGTTCGTTGCACCGGTGTCGCGGTGACGCTGCTGGTCCTGACGTGCGTCTCGTGCACGAGCGCCAGCGATCCGCCCTCGAGCGCCGCGACTCCTCCCTCCTCATCCACCGCGCCGTCGTCACCGGCGAGTTCGCCTCCAACGAAGACCACGCCGCCGTACCTGGCCAGCTACTCATCGGCAGAGCGGAGGGCCTATCAGGAGACGCTTGCCGCGTACGCCGACTTCACGCGCGAGCAGGTCAAGATCCTCGCGGCGGGCAAGGCGACCCCGCAGGCGAGGCGCTACTACAAGGCACACACAGCGGACTGGTCGACCTACTGGAACCTTCTGCAGCAGCGAGAAGCGGACGGCATCCAGATCAAGGGTCGCGGCGAGACCGTCCGCGTGCGACCAGCAGCCATCCGCTTGGCCAAGGACGGCACCGGCATCGTGGACCTT
>JBBSMD010000027.1:0-19662 GCA_038233355.1 Propionibacteriales bacterium | reverse complement strand
CGCTCCCTGCCGCCCTTGCCGCGCAGGTGTACCGCCGCGGCGTCCGGCTCGGTCAGGTCGAGGTCGTCGACGTCGAGGCCGACCGCCTCGGAGATGCGGGCACCAGTGCCGTACAGCAGCTCCAGCAGGGCGCGGTCGCGCAGGCCGAGCGACGTGTCGCCCGCGCCGGCCGCGGCTAGCACCGCTTCCACCTCCGAGAGCGGCAGCGCCTTGGGGAGCCGGCGGGGCGGCGCGGGTGGGCGGACCGCCCCGGCGACGTCCGTTGCGACGAGGCCCTCCCGCAGCGCGAAACGGTGGAAGCCGCGTACGGCCACCACCGTGCGTGCCGCACTCGCCGCGGACAGCGGCGGGTGCTCCTCGTCGCCCTCGCGCAGCGACGCCAGGAAGTCGCTGACGTCGCTTTCGCAGACGTCGGCCACCTCGGTGCGGCCGAGGGCGTGCACGTGGGCGGCGTAGCGGCGCAGGTCGCGCCGGTAGCTGCCCAGCGTGTTGGCGGCGAGGCCACGTTCGACGCCCAGGTGGTCGAGGTAGCCGGCGACGGAGCGCGAGACCTCGTCACCGCCGGAGCCGCCGGTGCCGGAGCGGTCGGACCCGGCGCTCAGCCGAGGACCTCCTCGACGGCAACGAGGTCGGCGCCGTGTGCGCGGGCCACCGGCTGGTTGGTGAGAGCGCCGTCGTGGGTGTTGAGCCCGTGGGCCAGGGCCGGGTCGTCGCGCAGCGCCTGTCGCCAACCCCTGTCGGCCAGGGCGAGCGCGTACGGCAGGGTGACGTTGGTCAGCGCGTAGGTGGACGTGTGCGGCACCGCGCCGGGCATGTTGGCCACGCAGTAGAAGACCGTGTCGTGCACCTGGTACGTCGGCTCGGTGTGCGTGGTGGGCCGGGTGTCCTCGAAGCAACCGCCCTGGTCGACCGAGATGTCGACGAGCACCGCGCCGGGTTTCATCCGCGACACCAGCTCGTTGGACACCAGCGTCGGCGCCTTGGCGCCGGGCACGAGGACCGCCCCGATCACCAGGTCGGCGTCGATGACGGCCCGTTCGATCTCGTACGAGTTGGAGGCCACCGTCTGCAGGTGACCCTGGTAGATGCGGTCGGCCTGGCGCAGCCGGTCGACGTCGAGGTCGAGCAACATCACCTCGGCTTGCATGCCGAGCGCGATCGCCGCCGCGTTCATGCCGGACACGCCGGCACCGATCACGACCACCTTGGCCGCGTACACCCCGGAGACGCCGCCCATCAGGACGCCGCGGCCCCCCCCTTGGCGCATCAGGTGGTACGCACCGGCCTGCGGGGCCAGCCGACCGGCGACCTCGCTCATCGGGGCCAGCAGGGGCAGGGCCCGGTCGGCGGTCTGCACCGTCTCGTACGCGATGCCGGTGACCTTGCGCTCCACCAGGGCGTCGGTGCACTCCTTCGACGCGGCCAGGTGCAGGTAGGTGAACAACGTCTGTCCCGGCTGCATGCGGTGGTACTCCGGCGGCACCGGCTCCTTCACCTTGAGAACCAGCTCGCTGTCGGCCCACACCTCGTCGGGGCCGTCGAGAATCGTCGCTCCGGCCGTCACGAACTGCTCGTCGGGGATCGACGAGCCCACGCCTGCACCGTGCTCGACGACCACCTCGTGGCCGTGCCGGACGAGCTCGTGCACGCCAGACGGCGTGATGGCCACGCGGTACTCGTTGTCCTTGACTTCCTTGGGTACGCCGATCCGCATCGACCGAGCTCCTCATCCTGACGTTGCGACCGACCGGCCGCGGGCACGGTCACTCTAGCCGGGCGTCGAGTCGGCGGGCACCGGCTACGGCGCGGAACGGTGCCAAGGGGCACGACATGCTGTGCATCTGCGCGGTTCCACCGCCCGTGCGTTGCGGATTTCGTCGCCGTACGACGGTTGCGGATGCGTCCGCGAGCGTCAGGACCGCTGCCGGCGCACGGCCAGCGCCAGCAGGGCCGCCGTCGCCATCGCGTCGCCCAGCCGATGCTCGAGGACCGCGTCGACCGCGACCGACAGCGGCACCCACAGCGCGGTCATGTCGGCCTCCTCGTGCACCCGCTCGGTCCGCTCGGCGACGGGCACCGCGGACAGGTCGCGCGCCTCGTACACCTGCCAGTGCTCGTCGGAGATCCCCGGGGAGGGCCACCCGCTCAGCAGCAGCGACCAGCTCTGCGCCTGCAACGAGGCTTCCTCGGCCAGCTCGCGTGCGGCCGCGTGCTCCGGCTCCTCCTGCTCGACGTCGAGCAACCCGGCCGGGACTTCCAGCAGCCGGTGACCGGCGGCGTGCCGGTACTGCCGCAGCAGCAGCACTCGCGCCTCGCCTGGTTCGCTGTCGTCCACCGTCAGGATCCCGACCGACCCGGGGTGCTCGAGCACCGCCCGGGTGAACGTGTCGTCGTCCGGTCCGAGCAGGACGTCCTCGCGGACCGACGTGAAGCCCTCGTAGGGACGCGTGGTCTCGCGCACCGGCCAGGTCTCGGGTACGTCGCACAGGGAGTCGCCGGGGCTCCAGCGCTGGCCGGGCAACCGGTCGTCCTCACTCACGCTCGCACCGGCTCCTGCACAGGCTCGGCGGCCCGTTGACCAGCCGGCTGGTCGACCTGGCCTCCAGTCATCGGTTCCGGGACCGGCTCAAGACGTCGACGGCGCAGGCCGGACTCGTCGACCGGGAGCCGCAGCTCACGCTGGCGCTCGATCGCGGCGCCAACGAGGCCGGCGAAGAGGGGATGGGCACGGGTCGGCCGCGACTTGAGCTCGGGATGGGCCTGGGTGCCGACGTAGTACGGGTGGACCTGCGTGGGCAGCTCGACGAACTCGACCAGCTCGCCGGTCGGCGACGTACCGGAGAAGACCAGGCCGGCCTGCTCCACCCGTTGCCGGTAGTCGTTGTTGACCTCGTAGCGGTGCCGGTGCCGCTCGGTCACCGTGGTGGTGCCGTACGCCCGCGCGACGAGCGAGCCCGGCAGCAGCGTGGCCGGATACGACCCGAGCCGCATCGTGCCGCCGAGGTCACCGCCCTGCTCCACGAAGTACTTCTGCTCGGCCATGGTGGCGATGACCGGAGCCCCCGCCTCGACCTCGAACTCGCTGGAGCTGGCGCCGTCGAGTCCGGCCGCGCTACGGGCGTACTCCACCACCATGCACTGCAGGCCGAGGCACAGCCCCAGGGTGGGGATCTGGCGCTCGCGGGCGTAGGTGAGCGCGCCGATCTTGCCCTCGATGCCGCGAACGCCGAAGCCTCCGGGCACGCAGACGCCGTCGACGTCGTGCAGCAGCCGGGCGGCGCCCTCCGGGGTGGCGCACTCGTCGGAGGGCACCCACCGCAGCCGCACCCGGGCGTCGTGGGCGAAGCCGCCGGCCCGCAGGGCCTCGGCCACCGACAGGTACGCGTCGTGCAGGTCGACGTACTTGCCCACGAGCGCGACGGTGATCTCCTCCTCCGGGTCGTGCACCCGGCGTAGCAGGTCGTCCCACTCGGTCCAGTCGACGTCGCGGAACGGCAGCTGGAGGCGGCGCACCACGTAGGCGTCGAGCCCCTCCCGGTGCAAGACCTTGGGGATGTCGTAGATGGAGGGGGCGTCGACGGCGGCCACCACGGCTTCCTCGTCGACGTCGCACATCAGCGAGATCTTGCGCTTGACCGAGGCGGGGACGGTGCGGTCGGCCCGGCAGACCACCGCGTCGGGCTGGATGCCGATCGAGCGCAAGGCGGCCACCGAGTGCTGGGTGGGCTTCGTCTTCAGCTCACCGGACGGGCCGATCCACGGCACCAGCGAGACGTGCAGGAAGAAGCTGCGGTCGCGTCCGATCTCGTGGCGGACCTGGCGGGCCGCCTCGAGGAACGGCAGGGACTCGATGTCACCGACCGTGCCGCCGATCTCGTGCAGCACCACGTCGACCGGGTCGTCGGGCGGGCCGGCCATCGCCAGCATGCGGTCCTTGATCTCGTTGGTGATGTGCGGAATGACCTGCACGGTGTCGCCGAGGTAGTCACCGCGACGCTCCTTGGCGATGACGTCGGAGTAGACCAGCCCGGTGGTCACGTTGGCGCTGGCGGACAGGTCGACGTCGAGGAACCGCTCGTAGTGTCCGATGTCGAGGTCGGTCTCGGCGCCGTCCTCGGTGACGAAGACCTCACCGTGCTGGAACGGATTCATGGTGCCGGGGTCGACGTTGAGGTAGGGGTCCAACTTTTGCATGGTGACACGTAGGCCGCGCGAGGTGAGCAGGCGCCCGAGGCTCGAGGCGGTCAGCCCCTTGCCCAGCGAGGAGGCGACGCCACCGGTGACGAAGAGATGCTTGGTATGCACTGCTGCGGCCAAGAGAGCTCCCGTGGTCGAGTGGCGCGGTCAGCTTGCGCTGGGCGGTTGCGGCCTCGGTGGCCGTCCACGGGGTTTCAGCCTAACAGCCGACGGTGACGCCGTACGCACGGTGCCTGCCGCTCAGCGAGTCGCCGGCAGCGTCGGGACCGCGCCGTCGGCGGCCCGGTCGGTGCCGTACTGCCCGGCCTCCCCGGTGGCCTGCTCGGCCAGGGCGAGCACGGTGACGACCCGCCCGGCGGCGGTGTCCACGGTGTCGACGGTGGAGACTCCGGAGCCGCCAGAATCGGCCACCGCGGCGACGAGACCGCCGGGTGCGCCGGCCGACACCGGACCGGCGACCACCACGCCGGCCGAGACGGCGTCCATGGCGGTGACGAGCTGTTCGACCAGCTGGTCCTGACCGACGACCGGCGTCGACGTCATCGGTCCGGTCAGCACGATCGCGAGGCCGGCCCGTCGCGACACCGGCTCGCGCTCGGTGACGAAGCCGGCCTGCGCCAGCGACGTACCGATGGTGCGGGCACTGTCGTCGCGGGGGTCACCCGCGGCCCGCCGCGTCAGGTAGGCACGGCCCAGCGCCGTGCCGACGAGCTCGTAGCTGGACATGTCGTCGGTGGGCGGCACGCCGGCCACCGTGGCGAGCACCTGCCGCGCGACGCCTTCGGCCAGCTGGCGCTGGTCGGGGTCGAGCAGCTTCGGCTGCACCGCCAGCACTCCGCTGACACTTCCCCCGGCCTCGTCCACCTGCGTGCGTACCGCCTCGACGGTACGGGGCGCGACCTCGGGCAGGGTGACGACGAGCACCGCCCGGCCAGTGAGACGGCCGGGCACCAGCCGGGCGGCGGCGGTGGCGGCGAAACCGTCCTGGAAGCCGGCCACGGCCACGGCGTCGCGCAGCAGGGCAGGGCTCGTGGCCGTGTCGGGCGACCCGTCCTGGCTTGCCGCGAGCCGCTGGGACACGCTGCCCTGCAAGGGTCCCGACCCCAGCGCGATGCCCGTGGCCAGGGCGAGCAGCACCGCCACGAGGGACACGAGGTGGAACCGGAAGCTGATCACGAGACGGTCTCCTGGATGCGTCGGTACAGGTCGACCACGGCCGCGGAGACGCTGTCGAGCCAGTCGCCGCCCACCGGGGTGGCCGCGATCGCGACAGCGACCGCGAGCAGGCCGGCCACCAGCATCAACAGCAGCTGCCAGGAGCGTACCGGGCTGCGGTGCAGCCGCGCCGCGGCCTTGGCGTCGACGAGGCGCGGCCCCAGACGCAGCCGTACGAGGAAGGTGCTCGCCAGGCCGGTACGGCCGGAGTCGAGGTAGTCGACGAGGCTCGCCCGGGTGCCGACCGTGACGACCACGCTCGCCCCGCCGACGTCGGCGATCAGCAGGGCGGCGTCCTCGCCGGTGCCCGGGGCGGCGAACACGGTCGGGCTCACCTCGAGCCGCTCCAACCGGCGCTGGCCCGTGTCGCGCCGGTCCCGGTCGACGTGCGCGACGATCTCGGCGCCGCAGCGCAGCGCCGCGTCGGAGACGCGGTCGACGTCACCGACGACGACGTCGGGACGGTGGCCGGCCGCCAGCAGGGTGTCGGCACCGGCGTCGACACCGATGAGCACCGGGCGGCGTTCACTGACGTAGCGGCGCAGCGTGCGCAGGTCCTCGGCCGCGCCGTCGCCGGTGGCGACAACCACGACGTCGCGATCCTCGAGCCGGGTGGCGAGCCGCGGCACACCGGCCCCGTCCAGGAACAGGTCGGCGTCGCGGCGTACCAGCTCCATGGCGCTGGCGGTGAGGGCCTGGGTCTGGGCCGCGAGGCCCTCTCGGGCCGCCGCCATCTGCGCCCGCACCGCTGGGGCGTCGAGCACCTCGCCGGTGGCCACGACGGTGCCGCCCCGATGCACCGCCCCCTCGTGGACGCGGACCGCCTTGCCGTCCTCCAGCCTGGTGAACACGGCGGCGCCGGCGGCGTCGAGGAGCGGGACACCGGCGGCGGCGAGGACCTCGGGACCGCGGTTGGGGTAACGCCCGGAGATCGACTGGGCCGCGTTGACCACGGCGCCGACCCGGCACGCCACCAACGCTTCGGCGCTGCCCCGATCGAGGTCGACGTGGTCGATGACCGCCACGTCGCCGGGCTGGAGGCGCGTGGTGAGGGCGTCGGTGCGCCGGTCGAGCCGGGCGACCCCGTGCACACCGGGGTCGGGGACCGTGCGCGGCGAACGGGTGAACAGCTTCATCGCCGGTCATGCTCGCACGCGCCAGCAGCGCCGGCGTGGACCTGGCGCCCCGCGTGGCGCCCGGGCTCAGCGCTCGGCGGCGGCGGTGTCCAGCAGCTCTCGGGCGTGGGCGAGCGCAGTGGCGGAGCCTTCCTGACCGGCGAGCATGCGCGACAGCTCGGTCACCCGGCCGGCGGAGTCGAGCCGGTGCACCCCGCTGGTGGTGACCCTGCCGTCGTCTGTCTTGCGCACCCGGTAGTGCCGGTCGGCGAAAGCGGCCACCTGGGGCAGGTGGGTGACCGCGACGACCTGGGCGGAGCGGGAGAGCCGGGCGAGCCGGCGGCCGACCTCGACGGCGGCCTTGCCACCGACACCGGCGTCGACCTCGTCGAAGACGAAGGTGGGCACCCCGGTGGTGCCCGCGAGGACCACCTCGAGCGCGAGCATGACCCGGGAAAGCTCGCCGCCGCTGGCGCTGCGGGCCAGCGGCCGAGCCGGGAGGCCGGTGTTGGCCGCCCACCACAGCTCGACCTCGTCGGTGCCGTCCGGTCCCAGCCCCTGGGCCGTGTCCGCGTCGGTGCCGTCCGGTCCCAGCACGTGCGCCGAGTCCGCACCGGACCGGGTGCCGACCCGGACGTCGAACGAGGCGTGCGGCATCGCCAGAGCGGTCAGCTCGGTCTCGACCCGCTCGACGAGCCGTCCGGCGGCGCTTCGGCGCAGCTTGCCCAGCTCGCGGGTGAGGCGGTGCGCGGTCGCGAGCAGCTCGGCCCGCTCGGTCGACAGCGCGGCGCCGCGGTCGTCGGCACCGGCCAGCTCCGCCGTCCGTACGGCGGCCTGCTCGCTCCAGGCGAGCACCCGCTCGACACTGCGGTCCGGGCCCAGCCCGTAGCGGCGACCGAGGTCGGTGAGCAACGACCGGCGCTGCTGCACAGCCGCCAGCCGGAGCGGGTCGGTGTCGATTCCGTCGGCGTACGACGCGAGCTCCTGGCCCGCGTCGGCGAGCTGGTAGGACAGGTCGGCGACCCGGTCGGCCAGCCTCGCCACCGCGGGATCGTGCGTGCGTACGTCCTCGAGCCTGGCCCGGGCGAGGCTCGTGGCGGTGGCGGCGTCAGCCGGCCCACCGACCGCGTCGCCCGTCGCAAGGGCCTCGCCGGTGAGCAGCGCCTGCGCCTGCACGGCCGCGCCGCGCAGGGTGTCAGCGTGCGCGAGCCGGTCCTCCTCGGCGGACAACGCCGCGTCCTCGCCGGGCCGGGGCGCGGCCGCTTCGATCTCGGCCAGCCCGTGCTCGAGCAGCGCCAGCTCACGGGCCCGCTCACTCGCCTGGGTCCGCAGCGTGGCGATCTCTCGGTCGAGTGCGCGTAGCCGGGCATAGCCTTGCCGGTAGTCGGTGAGCAGCGCAGACAGTGCTGGGCCGGCAAAGCGGTCGAGGGCGGACAGCTGGGCGGCTGACCGCAGCAGCCGGTGCTGGTCGGCCTGGCCGTGCACCGCCACGAGGCGCTCCCCCAACCGTTCGAGCCGCGCGGCCGGCACCGCGGCTCCACCCACGAAGGCCCTGGAGCGGCCCCTCGCCGCGACGGTGCGTGCCATCAGCAGCACCCCTTCGTCGAGGTCGCCACCGCAGTCGGCGACGGCGGCGGCCACCTCGGGCAGCGCCTCGACGTCGACGCGGGCCTCGACCCGGCCGACGTCGCTGCCCTGCCGCACCAGGCCGGGATCGGCCCGCTGCCCGCACAGCAGGCCCACTGCCGTCACGACCATAGTCTTGCCGGCACCCGTCTCGCCGGTCACCACCGTCAGACCCGGGTCCAGCTCGACGCTCGCGTCGTCGATCACCCCGAGCGAGCGCAGCCGGATCTCCTCCCACATCGCCGCCGGCCGATCAGCGCGAGGAGCGACGCTCGGCGGCACCTCGCCAGCCGGTCACGGGAAGGTCGAACTTGGCCACGAGCCGGTCGGTGAACGGTCCGGGGCGCAGCCGCGCGAGCCGCAGGGGCAGCCGACCCCGCTCGACCTCGACCCGGGCCCCGACCGGCAGGTCGAGGGTGCGGCGGCCGTCGCACCACAGCACTCCGGTGCCAGCGCCTCGCGAAAGGACCTCGATGGCGAGGGTGGAGCGCGGTGACACGACGAGTGGCCGGGCGAAGAGGGCGTGCGCGCTTATCGGCACGAGCAGCAGGGCCTCCACCTCGGGCCACACGACGGGCCCGCCCGCGCTGAAGTTGTACGCTGTCGAGCCGGTCGGTGTCGCGCAGACGACCCCGTCGCCGCCCCACCGAGAGAGCGGCCGGCTGTCGACCTCGACGACCAGCTCGATCATGCGCTGGCGGGACGCCTTCTCCACAGACGCCTCGTTGAGCGCCCAGCTGCGCGCCAGCACCTCGCCGTCGCAGCGCACGGACACCTCGATGGTCAACCGTTCCTCGACCTCGTAGCGGCAGTCGACGACCCGCTCGACCACGTCGTCGAGGTCGTCGACGTCTGACTCGGCGAGGAAGCCGACGTGACCGAGGTTGACTCCGACCAGGGGTGTGCCGGCCGGGCGAGCCAGCTCGGCTGCCCGCAGGATCGTTCCGTCGCCACCGAAGACCACGACCAGCTCGCACCCGGTGGCGGCCTCGTCGTCGGTGGGGACCACCTCGTCGGCGGTCCCCCCGACGCGTTCCAGGTCACCCGCCTCCTCGGCTACGACACGTACGAGCAGACCGGAG
Organism: Propionibacteriales bacterium; assembly: GCA_038233355.1. GTDB lineage: Bacteria > Actinomycetota > Actinomycetes > Propionibacteriales > Nocardioidaceae > DASQMN01. The sequence continues at coordinate 10,427 of JBBSMD010000027.1, read as the reverse complement.
GCGCCGAGGTCGCGGCAGAACTGCGCCGCCACTCGGCTGGCGTCTGCCCGGCCGGTGTGCGCGACGACCAGCACCCGGCGTGGCGGCGGGGTGCTGGCCGCATCCAGGGGCGCTGCACTCACCGGCACAGCCTCTCACCCTGGGCACCCGGTGGGGGCTCGACCACCCGGCCGGAACCAGGTGGTTCGGCGACGAGGCGGTCACTGTCCGCGCTGGTCCAGAGCCGGGCGCCGTCCTCTTGTCGGCGCAGCCAGACGAAGAACTCGATGTTGCCGGCCGGGCCGGGCAGCCCGCTCGGGACCGCGGCTCGGGCGCGCAGGCCGGACCGACCAGCCGCCTGCACCACCTGGGTGACCGCACCGGCGCGCAAGGCGGGTGCCCGCACCACACCACCGCGCCCGAGGTGCTCGCGTCCCACTTCGAACTGCGGCTTGACCAGGACGACCAGGTCACCGCCCGGCAGCACCAGAGCGGCCAACGACGGCAGCACCTGCACCAGCGAGACGAACGAGAGGTCGGCCGCGACCGCATCGACCGCACCGCCCACCTGCGGCGGTGCGAGACGTCGGACGTTCACACCCTCGCAGCTGTGCACCCGCGGGTCGTGCCGAAGCGGCTGTGCCAGCTGGTCGTGACCTACGTCGACGGCCACGACCTCGGTTGCGCCCGCACGCAGCAGGGCGTCGGTGAAACCACCGGTGGAGGCGCCGGCGTCGAGACACCGCCGCCCCGTCACTACCAGGCCGAGGGGAGCGAAGGCGGTCAGGGCACCGGCGAGCTTGTCGCCCCCGCGCGAGACGTACCCGGGATCGTCGGGGTCCGCTGCGACGCTCAGCGCCACCGTGTCGTCGACGGCTGCGGATGGCTTGACCGCGGCTCGGCCGTCGACGGTGACCCGTCCCTGTTCGACGGCGGCTCGGGCGTGGCGGCGCGACCGGGCCAGACCACGCCGCACCAGTGCGGCGTCGAGCCGGACCGTGGGCACCAGTGGGTCGTTGGGCACTGGTGGGTCGTTGGGCACTGAGGGCCTCGGCGGAGTCAGCTGTCGTTGGCCGGCGTGCCGGAGTCGACCGCGTCGGCGTCGGCCGCGTCGGGGTCGGCCGTGTCGGCGTCGGCCGCGTCGGGGTCGGCCGGCGAGTCGAGCGCCGAGCGGAGGCCCGCGTCCACCTGTTCGTAGACCGGTGGATGCTCGGCCAACGGGGTGTCGGCGAGTCCGTCGAGGCGCGCGAGAGCCGCGTCGACCGACGGCACGCCCGTGACGACGGGGCCGGCCACCACGGGTTCGGGCGACTCGGGGCCAGGCGACTCGGGGCCAGACGGCTGGCGGCCAGGCTCGTCTGGTGCGCTCACTGGCCTACCGTCCACGCCCCCACTGTCGCACGCGCCCACTGGTGGGTCGTCACCAACGACCCGCCACCGCGGTCAGGTCCGGCGTGTCCGCGGGCTCGTGCACGGATGAGCCCGCCCTGGCCACGTCCCAGGCCGCACTGGTCACGGCCCGCAGCAGCGCCACCGCCTCGGCGGGTCCGGCGGCGGTGCGGTCGGGTGCCACCTCGAGCCTCGCCCCTGACCCCACGGTGACCCGCCAGGGACCACACTCCCACCCTCCCTCGGCCGGACCACGGGGCTCGGCCGGACGCTGCACCGGTGGATGCGGCACGAACAGACCCGCCAGGTCGGGCGCCAGGAAGGTCGGCCGAGACGCCGGTCCGGCCGCGGCCACCGCCGCGAGGTCGCTCACCCCGGTCAGCACCAGGAGGCTGTCGGCGTCGACCCGGTTCGCTCCCTCGATGTCGGTGTCCAGCCGGTCACCGACCACCAGTGGTCGACGCGCCCCGAAGCGGGCGAAGGTCTCATCGAACAGCGGCGTCTCCGGCTTGCCGGCGACCTGCGGTGTGCTGCCGCTGGCTTCGGCCACCGCCGAGACGAGGGTGCCGTTGCCGGGGGCAACCCCCCGCTCGGTCGGCAGGGTGCGGTCGGTGTTGGTGGCGATCCATGGCAGGCCGGCCGCAACGGCGTACGAGGCTTCGGCCAGCTGGGGCCAGCCGACGTCGGGTCCGTATCCCTGCACCACCGCGGCCGGGTCGTCGCTCAGGGTCCCGACCGCCCGTAGCCCGGCCTGCGTCACTGCCTCGTCGAGGCCGGCACCGCCCACCACCAAGACGTTGGCTCCACCGGGCACCATCGCCGCTACCAGGGTGGCGGCTGCCTGGGCGGAGGTGACGACGTCATCCTCGTCGACCGCCATGTCGAGGCCGGCCAGCGTGGCGGCAACGGCGGCGGGCGTACGCGAGGCGTTGTTGGTCACATAGGCCGCCGACACGCCGTCGGCCTGCAGCCGGCGCACGCACTCTGCCGCACCAGGGACGGCATCCGCGCCGAGGTACAGCACGCCGTCGAGGTCGATGGCCACCAGGTCGTGCTCCGACACCAGCGTGTCAGCGCACGAGCTCAGCTGCTCGACCCGACGGCCCCGGTGGGGTGTGCGCACCGACTCCTCCTGCCGCGGTTGGGGTCATGCTCGCCCTCGAAACCTCCTCGGCCGGGCCTCGGTGGCCGGCGCGCCAACGCGTGCGAGCGCGAGCCGACACTGTCCGGCGCGGAACGCCTTCGGCGCGAGCCTAGGATGCGCAGGTGCCACCAGCGACGCAGCCCCCGGCGCCGGCGCGTCTGCGCCCGGTGCCGGCCCTGCGCTACCGCCGGCCGGACGAGGCGCTGGCCCAGGTCACCATCGCACCACCGGACCACTGGGACGACGAGCAGGTGTCGTCCTTCGCAGGTCGTGACCCGCACAACGTGGTCCGGCTGCTAGCTCCAGTGCTCGCCGGTGACGGCGATCCTGGACGCAGCGACGAGGTGGCGGACCGGTTGCGTCGTTGGCTGTCCGAGGGCGTCCTCGCCGTGGATCCGTACGCGGCGGTCTACGTCTACCGCTGTTCCTTCGGCGGCCATGCCCTCACCGGTGTGGTGGCGACTCTCGACCTGCCCGAGTCGGTCCGCCGAGTGTTGCCGCACGAGAGCCTCATCCCGGCCATCGTCGAACGTCAGATCCGGCTGCTGCGCACCACAGGTGCCCAGCTCGAACCGGTCGTAGCGGTGCACCGGGCCACATCAGCATGGCACGACCTGGTCGAGCACGTGACATCTGCTCCGGCCGACGTCACGACCGTCACCGAGGACGGTGTCGTGCACACCGTCTGGGCATGCCGGGATCCGACGGTGATCGACGCGCTGGCAGCGCAGGCGGTCGATATCCGCGCGATGATCGCGGACGGGCACCATCGGTGGGCCGCGTTGCAGCGGGCGGCTGCAGACGACGGTGTCCACGACGCGCTGGTGATGCTGGTCGATGTCGAGCGCGGGGGGCTGCGGCTCGGACCGATCCACCGGGTGCTGCCCGGTCTGACCTGGTCCCAGGTCCAGCGGACCACCGTGCCGGTCGGGCGGCAGCTGTCCGGCGAGCAGGATGTCCGCACCGAGCTGACCCGCGACCCGGAGTCGTGCGTCCTGACCGACGGTCAGCACTGGATGTGCGTCGACCCGCTCCCAGCGCCCGTGGTCCGGACAGGGCCGGATCGCGACGAGCGACTGCCGATCGATGTCGCTGTCCGGCGGTGGACCGTGAGCCGCCTGCACACCGAGTGGGTGCCCCGGTGGGGGGTGGACGAGCGTGACATCGAGTACGTGCACGACCTCAGCGCCGCGCGTCGGCTGGCAGCGCGTGCGGGTGGGGTGGCCGTGTTGCTGCCACCCCCCTCGCTACCGGCCGTCTTCGCTGCGGCGGACGCCGGGATCACGTTGCCTCGCAAGGCCACCTCGTTCGGCCCGAAGCCCCGGATCGGCCTGTTGATGCGCCTGTTGCGCTGAGTCCGGCGTCGATCAAGCGCTGGCCAAGCCATGTGGCCCGGCAACGGCCGGGCGCTGGTGAGGCGACGGGCAGGCTCTGGTCAGGTGACGGGCAGGCTCTAGTCGGCCCGCGGCTGGTCGTCGCGGGTCCGCTGCCGGCGCACGTGGTGGACCTCCACGTCGACGAAGCTGGTGGCGCCACCGGGGCCACGCCGGAAGTGCCGACGCAACGCTCCTTCGACCGTGGCACGGTCACCGGTCCGGAGGCGCAGCGCCGCCCGGCGGGTCGCCGCCGACCAGGCCGTGCAGTCGATGGTGTCGATGGTCACCCGGCTGCGGCGTCGCCGATCCTTCGGACGCGACACCACCAGCCGCCAAGAGACCACCGCATCCCCGCTGGGCAGGACCCGTTCCTCGGGCGGCCCGCTCACCCGCCCGAGCAACACCACCTCGTTGCGGTGCCCCACCGAGAGGCTCGCCTGCCGCGGGCGGGGTGTACCTGGCGCTGCCGGCCGCGATTGGCGTACCGGTGTCTCGTCACCTGTCATGTCATGCCAACCCTTGCACCGGGGAGCAGCGCACCGTCCTCTGCCTTCGAGGCGTGAGGCTGCCGGCCGCTTGGGGCCCCTGGCGCAACCGGACCTTCGGCGGTGGACGGTGCCGGGGTGGCCAGCCGCCTGTGGACGGGTGACGGGCTACTCCAGCTCACGCACCCGCTCGTCGGCGTCGGTGCGCTGATGCGGGTCTGCGGCAACGACGCGATGGAACCAGGCAAGGGCCTCCTCGCGTCGCCCGAGGTCAGCGAGCGCGTCGGCGTAGGCGTAGCGCAGCCTGGGCACCCACTCGGCTTGCGACCGAGAGTGCAGCTCCTGCGCTTCGAGCGCGGCAAGCGCGGCCTCTTGCTGACCGAGGTCGCGTCGCGCACCGGAGGCCACGATCGCCATCTCGACCTCGCCGGCCCGGTCCAGCTGTCGAGCAGCTGGATCCTGCGCGACTTCCAGCGCACGCGCCGGGCGCCCCACGGCTCGTTCACAGTCGGCGATCATCGGCAGGTACGCGGGCGAGCCGCTCATCCGCCGCCCAGCTCGCAGCTCGGTCAGCGCCTCCGCGAAATGCCCGGCGGCGTAGGCGGCCTCGCCACACGCTTCGCGGACCACCGCGACGCGGGCCGCTCGCGCCCGGGCAGCCTGGGTGTGCTGGTAGGCGGTCTCGGGGTCTGTCGTGAGGAGCCGACCCGCCATGGCCAAGTGCCGTCCCACGCGGTCAGCGAGCCGTTCTGGCAGGCTCGACAACTGCCGACGCACCCCGCGGTCGAGCTCGTGGATCGAGACGTCGTCCGGCAACTCGGGGCCGTCGTAGCGACGCTGCTCCGGTGACCTGTGCGCCGGTTGGGGCGCCCCGCGACCCCGGGCCGGCGACACGGGCGCCTTGTCCGAGTCGGGCCGAGCCCTGCGCCCGGCGGAAGCCGACTGTCCCGGCTTCCCCGCCGGACCGCGCCGGGCCGCCGTGCGCTTGGCCCCGGGCCCGCCCCGCCCGCGTTGCATCGGCGGTCGACGAGCTGCGCCGTCCTTGGCCGCGCCCTCCTTGCCGGCTTCTGGGGCCATCATGATCACCATGCTCCGATCTCCGGCGGTTCCCGGCGCGTTCTTTGCTGCCCCCGAACTGCGACAAGGCCGCCCCGGAAGGGGCGGCCTTGTCGTAAGGATGTCCGGCGGCGTCCTACTCTCCCACGCAGTCTCCCACGCAGTACCATCGGCGCTGAAGGGCTTAACTTCCGGGTTCGGAATGGAGCCGGGTGTTTCCCCTTCGCCATGGCCGCCGAAACTCTATGGAGATGTGGTCGGCCCGACCGTATCTCGGGAACCACACAGTGGACGCGCAACATCTTTGTGGGCAGACAAGCCCTCGGCCTATTAGTACCGGTCGGCTTCGTGCATCGCTGCCTTCGACCTCCGGCCTATCAACCCAGTCGTCTGCTGGGGGCCTTACCAGGTTGACCCTGTGGGAAACCTCATCTTGAAACGTGCTTCCCGCTTAGATGCTTTCAGCGGTTATCACTTCCGAACGTAGCCAACCAGCCGTGCTCCGGGCGGAACAACTGGCACACCAGAGGTTCGTCCATCCCGGTCCTCTCGTACTAGGGACAGCCTTTCTCAAGTTTCCTGCGCGCGCGGCGGATAGGGACCGAACTGTCTCACGACGTTCTAAACCCAGCTCGCGTGCCGCTTTAATGGGCGAACAGCCCAACCCTTGGGACCTACTCCAGCCCCAGGATGCGACGAGCCGACATCGAGGTGCCAAACCATCCCGTCGATATGGACTCTTGGGGAAGATCAGCCTGTTATCCCCGGGGTACCTTTTATCCGTTGAGCGACGCCGCTTCCACATGCCAGCGCCGGGTCACTAGTCCCGACTTTCGTCCCTGCTCCACATGTCTGTGTCACAGTCAAGCTCCCTTGTGCACTTACACTCGAAACCTGATTGCCAACCAGGCTGAGGGAACCTTTGGGCGCCTCCGTTACTTTTTAGGAGGCAACCGCCCCAGTTAAACTACCCACCAGGAACTGTCCCTGATCCGGATCACGGACCTAGGTTAGATATCTAGTACGACCAGAGTGGTATTTCAACGATGACTCCACAGGAACTGGCGTCCCTGCTTCACGGTCTCCCACCTATGCTACACAAGCCGAACCAAACACCAATACCAAGTTGTAGTAAAGGTCCCGGGGTCTTTCCGTCCTGCCGCGCGTAACGAGCATCTTTACTCGTAGTGCAATTTCGCCGAGTCCATGGTTGAGACAGCGCCCAAGTCGTTACGCCATTCGTGCAGGTCGGAACTTACCCGACAAGGAATTTCGCTACCTTAGGATGGTTATAGTTACCACCGCCGTTTACTGGCGCTTAAGTTCTGCGCTTCGCTACACAAGTGCAACTAACACGTCCCCTTAACGTTCCAGCACCGGGCAGGCGTCAGTCCGTATACATCGAATTACTTCTTCGCACGGACCTGTGTTTTTAGTAAACAGTCGCTTGGGCCTGGTCTCTGCGGCCATCTCCGCTGCCGGGAGCATGTCCCTTGACGGATCCGGCCCCCCTTCTCCCGAAGTTACGGGGGCATTTTGCCGAGTTCCTTAACCATGGTTCGCTCGATCGCCTTGGTATTCTCTACCTGACCACCTGAGTCGGTTTGGGGTACGGGCGGCTCTGAAGCTCGCTAGAGGCTTTTCTCGACAGCATAGGATCACTCACTTCGCCTGAATCGGCTCGGCATCGGATCTCAGGTGCACGAGGCGCGGATTTGCCTACGCCTCACCCTACGTCCTTACCCGCGGTCAACCATCGCCGCGGTTGAGCTACCTTCCTGTGTCACCCCATCGCTTGCCTACTACCAGATCGGGTCGTGCGCTCCCCCGCATCGGTCCGAAGACGTCAGCAGGTTCGGGCACTTAGCATCACTGGGTTCGGCAGGGTCGCGTCAGTGCCGGTACGGGAATATCAACCCGTTGTCCATCGACTACGCCTGTCGGCCTCGCCTTAGGTCCCGACTTACCCAGGGCAGATTAGCTTGACCCTGGAACCCTTGGTCATTCGGCGGACGGGTTTCTCACCCGTCTTTCGCTACTCATGCCTGCATTCTCACTCGTGTGGCGTCCACGGCTGGATCACTCCGCCGCTTCACTCGCCACACGACGCTCCCCTACCCATCGACACACTTGGACCCCGAGGGGCCGAGTACACGCGTCGATGCCATAGCTTCGGCGGATTGCTTGAGCCCCGCTACATTGTCGGCGCGGAATCACTTGACCAGTGAGCTATTACGCACTCTTTCAAGGATGGCTGCTTCTAAGCCAACCTCCTGGTTGTCTGTGCGACTCCACATCCTTTTCCACTTAGCAATCGCTTAGGGGCCTTAGCTGATGGTCTGGGCTGTTTCCCTCTCGACTACGGAGCTTATCCCCCGCAGTCTCACTGCTGCGCTCTCACTTGCCGGCATTCGGAGTTTGGTTGATTTCGGTAAGCTTGTGGGCCCCCTAGACCATCCAGTGCTCTACCTCCGGCAAGAAACACGCAACGCTGCACCTAAATGCATTTCGGGGAGAACCAGCTATCACGGAGTTTGATTGGCCTTTCACCCCTATCCACAGGTCATCCCCCAGGTTTTCAACCCTGGTGGGTTCGGGCCTCCACGCGGTCTTACCCGCGCTTCACCCTGCCCATGGATAGATCACTCCGCTTCGGGTCTAGAGCACGCGACTCGTTCGCCCTGTTCGGACTCGCTTTCGCTACGGCTTCCCCACACGGGTTAACCTTGCCACGTACCGCTAACTCGCAGGCTCATTCTTCAAAAGGCACGCCGTCACGGCTGACAAAGCAGCCGCTCCGACGGATTGTAAGCACAAGGTTTCAGGTACTATTTCACTCCCCGCCAGGGGTACTTTTCACCTTTCCCTCACGGTACTTGTCCGCTATCGGTCACCAAGTAGTATTTAGGCTTGACGGGTGGTCCCGCCGGATTCACACGGAATTTCAGGGGTACCGTGTTACTCGGGGTTACGTCCAGGAGCCATCGTCTTTCGTCTACGGGGGTATCACCCTCTCTGCCCAGGCTTTCCAGCCTGCTTCGACTTCGACGACGGTTTGTGACTCCTCGACAGATCGGCAGATCTGTCAGGACGGCCCCACGACCCCGCATAGGCAACGCCTGCCGGCTGTCACACCTACACGGTTTAGCCTGATCCGATTTCGCTCGCCACTACTCTCGGAATCACTTTTGTTTTCTCTTCCTGTGGGTACTGAGATGTTTCACTTCCCCACGTTCCCTCCGCACGCCCTATGTGTTCAGACGCCAGTAGCTGGACTCTACTCCAGCTGGGTTTCCCCATTCGGACATCCCCGGATCACAGCTCGGTTGCCAACTTCCCGGGGCTTATCGCAGGCTCCTACGTCCTTCATCGGCTCTTGGTGCCAAGGCATCCACCTTGTGCTCTTAGTAGCTTGTCGCCACAAAGATGCTCGCGTCCACTGTGTAGTTCTCAAAATACGGGCGGGCCCGCGTTAAGAACGCCGCCTACCAGCGTAGCTGGCGGTTCGGCGCTCCGCGCGATCCGACAAGGGCCCGGACATGGTGCCGATCCCTCAGGACCCAACAGTGTGCCCGACTCGTGGCTCCTTCCCCGCGAGGTTCCGTCCGAGGACGTACTGACGCGGCTCGTGATGCCATGAACCGAGTAGTCGACGTTCCACTTAAAGAGCGTCACCGCGTCGAGACAGACGCTCGGCAAGCGTTGACTGGACGGCCCGGAGGCCGCCATGTGCTCCTTAGAAAGGAGGTGATCCAGCCGCACCTTCCGGTACGGCTACCTTGTTACGACTTAGTCCCAATCGCTAGCCCCACCTTCGACGGCTCCTCCCACAAGGGTTAGGTCACCGGCTTCGGGTGTTTCCAACTTTCGTGACTTGACGGGCGGTGTGTACAAGGCCCGGGAACGTATTCACCGCAGCGTTGCTGATCTGCGATTACTAGCGACTCCGACTTCATGGGGTCGAGTTGCAGACCCCAATCCGAACTGAGACCGGCTTTTTGGGATTCGCTCCACCTTGCGGTTTCGCAGCCCTTTGTACCGGCCATTGTAGCATGCTTGAAGCCCTGGACATAAGGGGCATGATGACTTGACCTCATCCCCACCTTCCTCCGAGTTGACCCCGGCAGTCTCCTATGAGTCCCCACCATGACGTGCTGGCAACATAGGACGAGGGTTGCGCTCGTTGCGGGACTTAACCCAACATCTCACGACACGAGCTGACGACAGCCATGCACCACCTGTATAGAGCCCTTGCGGACCTGCTGTCTCCAGCAGTTTTCTCTATATGTCAAACCCAGGTAAGGTTCTTCGCGTTGCATCGAATTAATCAGCATGCTCCGCCGCTTGTGCGGGCCCCCGTCAATTCCTTTGAGTTTTAGCCTTGCGGCCGTACTCCCCAGGCGGGGCGCTTAATGCGTTAGCTGCGGCACGGAACTCGTGGAATGAGTCCCACACCTAGCGCCCAACGTTTACGGCATGGACTACCAGGGTATCTAATCCTGTTTGCTCCCCATGCTTTCGCTCCTCAGCGTCAGGTAAGGCCCAGAGAACCGCCTTCGCCACTGGTGTTCCTCCTGATATCTGCGCATTCCACCGCTACACCAGGAATTCCATTCTCCCCTACCTACCTCTAGTCTGCCCGTATCGGAAGCACGCTCAGGGTTGAGCCCTGAGTTTTCACTCCCGACGCAGCAGACCGCCTACGAGCCCTTTACGCCCAATAATTCCGGACAACGCTTGCACCCTACGTATTACCGCGGCTGCTGGCACGTAGTTGGCCGGTGCTTCTTCTGCCACTACCGTCAATCTACCCGAAGGGTAGACCTTCGTCGTGGATGAAAGAGGTTTACAACCCGAAGGCCGTCATCCCTCACGCGGCGTTGCTGGATCAGGCTTTCGCCCATTGTCCAATATTCCCCACTGCTGCCTCCCGTAGGAGTCTGGGCCGTGTCTCAGTCCCAGTGTGGCCGGTCACCCTCTCAGGCCGGCTACCCGTCG
>JBBSMD010000026.1:0-20281 GCA_038233355.1 Propionibacteriales bacterium | reverse complement strand
CTGCCCTTCGCGTGCGGCGAGCAGTGGGCGGCCAGGAGCCGGCCCGGGCACAGCCCGAGCTACTACTCGATCGACTTCAGCTCCGGTGACGACCTCGGCCACCCCGTGCTGGCGACGACCACCGGACGGGTCGCCTCGGCCATCGACCTCGGCAACACCTCGTACGGGCGCCACATCGTGGTGGACCACAACGGCCGCTGGAGCAGCCTCTACGCCCACCTGGAGAAGATGTTGGTGAGCCCGGGTCAGTGGGTCGACCAGGGGCAGGTCATCGGGCTGCTCGGCTCGAGTGGCGGCTCGAGCGGACCGCACCTGCACTTCGAGGAACGCCTGGATCGCACCGATCAGCCTGCCTACTTCCACCGGACCCGCCTGGCGTACAACCGCACCGTGCAGTCGATGGACTGCCCCGACGTGCCGGTGTCCGGTGACTGGGACGGCCGTGGCGGTGCCCAGGTGGGGGTGTGGCGGCGAGGCGTCCGCTCGGGCGTCTTCTCGCTGCGCCGACCCGACCGCACCGCGACGACATTGGACTGGGGCCGGCCGACCGACCAGCCCGTCACCGGCGACTGGAACGGTGACGGGCGTACCGACGTCGGCACCTATCAGCGGCTCAGGCACACCTTCGTGCTGCGCCGCCCGTCCGGCCAGCCGCGCCGCATCCGGATGGGTACGCAGCGCAGCCTGCCCGTGACCGGCGACTGGGACGGTGACGGGCGCACCGAGGTCGGTACGTACGGGCCCCGCCGTGGCCGGTTCACGTTGCGGCCGAGCCGCGGATCGGTCACCCGGATCGCGTTCGGCTCGGCCTCGACGGTGCCGGTGTCCGGTGACTGGGACGGTGACGGGCGCACCGACATCGGTACGTACGCGCAGGCCAGCGGCACCTGGCGCCTGCGCATCCGGGCCGGTGTGGTGCGCACGGAGCGGCTCGGCGGCCGCAAGCGCCTGCCGGTGACCGGCGACTGGGACGGTGACGGCCGTACGGAGCTCGGCGTCTGGTCGCCGCGCCGGGCGACCTTCGCGCGGGCCGGTGTCGCACCGGACCGGAGCAAGGTGCGCTGGGGTCACCGGCGAGGTTGAGCGCCTACCGCCAGGGGCCACGCCGGCCGACCATCAGCGCAGCAGGCTGAACCGTTCCGCGGCCGCGGTCCGACCACTGACGATGATGGTGTCGCCCGACTCGAGGACGGTGTCGGGCGTGGCGTAGGTGAAGCCTCTGCCCGGATGGTGCACGGCGACCACGGTGACGTCGTGCTTGCCTCGCAGGCCGGTGTCACCGAGGCGCCGACCGACCAGCTCGGCCGGGGCGATGGTCTTGACCATGGCGAAGTCGTCCTCGAACTCGATGTAGTCCTGCATCGCGCCTCGTACGAGGTGGGCCACCCGTTTCCCCATCTCGAGCTCGGGGTAGACGACATGCCCGACGCCGACCTGCTCGAGGATGCGCCCGTGTGGGCGGCTGATGGCCTTGGCCCACACGTCGCGCACCCCGAAGCTCACCAGCAGCGACGCGGTGAGGATGCTCGCCTCGATGTGGGTGCCCATTCCGACGACCGCCCGATCGAAGTCGGGGACGCCGAGCTGTCGCAGCGCCTCCTCGTTGGTGGAGTCGGCCTGCACCACCTGGGTGAGCTCGCCGTTGAGCATCTGGACGGTCGCCTCGTCGGTGTCGATGCCGAGCACCTCGGTGTCACAACGCATCAGCTCCAGCGCCAGCGACTGCCCGAAGCGCCCCAGCCCGATGACGACGACCGAGTCGGCGTCGCGGTCATCGGGTCCGCCGGCACCGCGCAGCGCGTTCCAGGCTGACCTAGCCAATGATGGGTCGCTCCTTCGGTCGTTCGTAGAGCCTCGTCTGGTATCGCAGCGCGAGCGCCGTGGCCAGTGTGATCGGCCCCGCCCGGCCGATGAACATCAGGGCTACCAGCACGAGCTGGCCGGCCGCCGGCAGCCTGGCGGTGACGCCGGTGGACAGCCCGACGGTCGAGAAGGCCGAGACGACCTCGAACAGCGTCTCGTCGAGGTCGAAGTCGGTGAGGATGAGCAGCGTGAGGGTGGCGGTCATCACCACCGCGATCGCCGCCAGCGCGACGGTGATCGCCTGCCGTTGGACCGCGCTCGGCAGCCGCTTGCCGAAGGCGTCCACCGCGCCCTCGCCCCGAACCTCGGCGTAGATGACGAAGAACAGCACGCTGAACGTGGTCAGCTTGATGCCGCCGGCGGTGCTGGCGGGGCCGCCCCCGATGAACATGAGCGCGACGAGTCCCAGCCAGGTGGCATGGTCCATGGCCCCGATCTCCACGGTGTTGAAGCCGGCGGTGCGCGGCATGACCGCCTGGAAGAAGCCGGCGAGCAACCGACCCGGCGGGTCCAGCGCACCGAGGGTGGCCGGGTTGCTCCACTCCAAGGAGGTGACGAACACCGTGCCGCCGACCAGGAACACCGCGGTGGCCGCCAGGACCATGCGGGTGTTGAGGGTCCACCGGCGGGGGCACCTCAGCTCGCGCCGCAACTGGATCAGCACCGGGAAGCCGAGGCCGCCGGCGATGACCGCCACCGCGATCGGGAGGCAGATCCAGGGGTCTGCCGCGAAGCGGGTCAGGCTGTCGCTGTACAGGGCGAAGCCGGCGTTGTTGAACGCCGAGACTCCGTGGAAGACGCCGAGCCACAGCGCCCGTGACGGTGGCTCGTCGTAGCCGAGACCGAGGCGGGCGGCGAGGAAAGCCGAGGTGACCACCTCGAACAGCAGACTCGTCCGGACGACACCGGCGATGACCGAGCGCACGTCTCCCGTCCCGACGCTGCGCGTCTCCGTCGCCGCCGTCATCCGGGTGCGCAGCCCCAGCCGCCGCGAGACGAGCAGGCCCAGCAGCGAGGCCATCGTCATGATGCCGAGTCCGCCGACCTGGATGAGCACGAGGATGACGACCTGCCCGAAGGTGCTCCAGTACGTGGGCGTGTCGACCACGAGGTGGCCGGTGACGCACACGGCCGACGTGGCGGTGAAGAGCGCCTCGACGAACGTCGCCCTACCCGGGCCCGCGGTGGCGACCGGCAGCAGCAACAGCACGGTGCCGACCGCGACGGCACCGGCGAACGCCGCGACGATCGCACGAGCCGGGGTGGACGGCCGCCGGCGCGCGCGGCCGGAGGGGGAGAGCACCGGGTGACGATACTGGCGTGCGGCCTCGGGCGTGACCCTCCCACGCGGGGGCGTCATCCCGACGGCGTGACCCGCCCGACGAGGTGGTTACCGGAGGGCGACGTGACGCCGATCCGCGTCGAGGCGTCGGCGTCTCGCCCAGTCCCGAACGTCACCGTGCCGGGCAGCAGGATCGGCTTGCCGAACGCGACCTGCACCGCGTACGCGTCGGGGAGCCGACCCTGCAGGGCGGCCAGACAGCGGGCCTTCGTCCACATGCCGTGCGCGATCGCCCGCGAAAAGCCGAGCGCCTTGGCCGAGAGCCCGGACACGTGGATCGGGTTGTAGTCACCGGACACCGCGGCGTATCGCCGGCCCAGGTCGCCCGGCAGCCGCCACGTCACCGGACCGGTCGGTGCCTCCAGCCCGCGCAGACTGTTTCCCGTCGTCCCCGAGGCGTCCCCGCCGCCGCGCGCCAGCAGCGTCGTGGTCTCCTCCCACACCAGCTCGTCGCCGACGTGCGCGGTCGACACCAGGTCGACGAGCCGACCCTTGCGGTGCGGGCGGAGAGCGGTCGGGTGCACGGCGAGGTCGAGCACCTCGTCGGCAGCGATCGGGCGGTGCACGGTGATCGTGTTGTCGAGGTGCACCAGCCCCAGCGGCGCGAACGGGAACTCCGGGTCGGTCAGCAGGGCCAGCTGCAGGCCGAACGCCAGCACGTGCGGATACGTCGCGGGCAGCACGTCGGTCAGCGCGAAGCCGCACACCGCGGCGTACCTCGACAGGTGTGCTCGCTCGATGCCCACGCCGCGCCGCGTCAGCACCAGGTCGGGGAGCTGGCGTCCGGTGTGCCGGACACCGGGCAGGCGTCGCAGCACGGGCACGGCGGGCAGGGCGGCCCGCGCCAAGAGTGCCGGTGTCGACGGGCCGGCCAGCTCGCGGACGATGGCAGTCGGCGACGGCTCGGGGGTCGTCCTCATGCGCCGAGCAGGCTCTGCCCGCACACGCGCACCACGTTGCCGGTGACGGCCGAGGAACCCGGATGGGCGAACCACGCGACCGTCTCGGCGACGTCGACCGGCAGGCCGCCCTGGCGCAGCGAGTTCATCCGCCGGCCGGCCTCGCGGACCGCCAGCGGGACCGTGGCCGTCATCTGCGTCTCGATGAAGCCGGGCGCGACCGCGTTGACCGTCACCTTGTGCTCTCCGGCCGGTCCGGCGAGCGCCTGCACGAGCCCGATGACGCCGGCCTTGGACGTGGCGTAGTTGGTCTGGCCGGTGTTGCCCGCGATCCCGGCGATGGAGGCCACGCCCACCACCCGGCCGCCCGGGCGCAGCACGTCCGCGCCGAGCAGGTGCTCGGTGATGCGCTGCGGGGCGACCAGGTTGACTGCGAGCACGGAGGCGAAGCGGTCGGTGTCCATGTTGGCGAGCCGGCGGTCCCGGGTGATGCCGGCGTTGTGCACGACGACGTCGACGCCGCCGTACTCGTCCCTGAGCCGGGCGGCGATTCGCTGCGAAGCGTCCTTGCCGGTGATGTCGAGGTTGATCGCCTGGCCGCCGAGCTCGTCGGTCAGTGCCTTCAGGTCTCCGGCGACCTGCGGCACGTCGAGCCCGACGACGGTGGCGCCGTCGCGGTGCAGCGTGCGCGCGATCGACTCGCCGATCCCGCGGGCGGCTCCGGTGACCAGCGCGACCGTGCCGTCGAGCGGGCGCTGCCAGTCGGCCGGCTCGGGTACGTCGGTGAGCGAGTTGCCGCCGAGCCGTACGACCTGTCCCGACACGTACGCGGACTTGGCGGAGAGGAAGAAGGCGAGCGTGGAGGTGATCGCCTGCTCCGCGCCGGGCGCCACCTGGACCAGCTGCACGGTGGAGCCGCGGCCGACCTCCTTGCCCAGGGAACGGGTGAACCCCTCGAGGGCGCGCTGCGCGACGCGCTCGCCATCCTCGGCGAGCTCGGGTGGCGAGCCGAGGACGAGCACTCGGCCGTTGCCCGCGAGGCTGCGGACGACGGGGGAGAAGAACCGCTGCAGCTCGACCAGGTGTTCGGCGGTGGTGATGCCGGTGGCGTCGAAGACCAGTCCCCGGTGGCGTTGGTCGCCCTCGCCGCTGGCCTGCACGCCCAGGTCGCCCAGCAGGCCCGGCACCACGTCGACCAGCCGGCCCCCGGGTACGCCGCCCACCAGGACGGTGCCGTCGACCAGCGGCTGACCCGGCGTGTAGCGGACCAGGGGCGGCGGGTTGGGCAGCCCCAGGTTCTTGGCCACCAGCTGGCCGACGGGGGTGCGCACCAGGGCCTGGTAGCGGTCGCTCATCGCGATGTGTGTCCCATCTCTGCCATACCGTCGGGGGTTTCGCCGGGTCCGTGCGACTGTAACTTTGCCGTCGTCGGCTACGCCACGCCGGCGGTGCCGAGCCGAAGGAGCACCATGGCAGATCGCACCGGCCGTCCGGTCGCCGTGATCGGCGGCAACCGGCTACCGTTCGCCCGCTCCGCTTCGGTGTACGCGACCGCCTCCAACCAGGACCTGCTGACCGCCGCGATCGACGGCCTGGTCGAGCGGTACGGACTGCGCGGCGAACGGGTCGGCGAGGTCGCCGCCGGGGCGGTGCTCAAGCACAGCCGCGACTACAACCTCACCCGCGAGGCAGTCCTCGGCTCGCGGCTGGCCCCCGACACGCCGGCGTACGACGTGCAGCAGGCGTGCGACACCGGCCTGCAGGCGACGATCCAGGTGGCCGGCAAGATCGCCCTCGGTCACATCGAGGTGGGCATCGCCGGTGGCACCGACACCACCTCCGACGCCCCGATCGCGCTGAACGAGTCGCTGCGCCGCATCCTGCTCGAGGCCAACCGGGCCCGCACGCTGCCGGCGCGGCTGACCGCCCTCGCGAAGGTGCGGCCGGGGCACCTGGTGCCGGCGCCCCCGTCCAACGTCGAGCCGCGCACCGGCCTGTCGATGGGCGAGAGCGCCGCGCTGACGGCGGTGGAGTGGGACATCTCCCGCGCGGCCCAGGACGAGCTGGCGGCGCGCTCGCACCAGCGGCTCGGCGCGGCGTACAAGCGGGGCTTCTTCGACGACCTGCTCACCCCGTTCCAGGGCCTCGAGCGCGACGAGAACCTGCGCCCGGACTCCTCGGTGGAGACCCTGTCAAAGCTGACGCCGGTGTTCGGCGCCGGTCCGGCGGCCACCATGACCGCCGGCAACTCCACGCCACTCACCGACGGGGCGTCGGTGGTGCTGCTCGCGTCGGAGGAATACGCCCGGGCTCGCGGCTGGGAGCCCCTGGCGTGGCTGGTCGAGCACGAGACCGCCGCCGTCGACTACGTGCACGGGGGCGAGGGCCTGCTGATGGCGCCCGCGTACGCGATGCCGCGGATGCTCGCCCGGGCCGGCCTCTCGCTGCAGGACTTCGACTACTACGAGATCCACGAGGCGTTCGCCTCGCAGGTGCTGGCCACGTTGAAGGCGTGGGAGGACCCGGTGTTCTGCACCGAGCGCCTCGGCCTGGATGCGCCCCTGGGCAGCATCGACACCGACAGGCTCAACGTCGTCGGCTCCTCGCTGGCCGCCGGGCACCCGTTCGCCGCCACCGGCGGGCGCATCGTGGCGACGCTGGCCAAGCTGCTGGCCGAACGCGGCTCCGGGCGCGGTGTCATCTCGATCTGTGCGGCCGGCGGGCAGGGGGTCACCGCGATCCTGGAGCGCTGAGGCTCACCCTGGCAGCAGCGCTCGTACGGTCGCGAGCGTGTCGGCCTGCGCGGGCGCCTTGTCGTCGCGGTAACGCACCACCCGCGCGAAGCGCAGGACCACGCCGCCGGGATAGCGGGTCGACGCCTGCACCCCGTCGAGTGCGATCTCGACGACGAGCTCGGGACGTACGAACACCGTCGAGCGCGTGCGGCGCACCTCGCGGGCGAGCAGCCGCTCGGTCTGCCAGGTGAGCAGCTGGTCGGTGAGCCCCTTGAACGTCTTGCCGAGCATCACGAAGCCGTCGTCCGCGCGGGCCCCGAGATGCAGGTTGGACAGCCACCCCACCCGTCGACCGCTGCCCCACTCGGCGGCGAGCACGACGAGGTCGAGGGTGAGCCGCGGCTTCGCCTTGACCCAGCCGCTGCCGCGGCGTCCCGCCTCGTACGGCGAGTCGAGCCGCTTGACGACGACCCCCTCGTGGCCTGCCTCGACCCCTTGAGCGAAGAACCGCTGTGCCTCGCCGACGTCGGCGGTGCGGATCGCCGGCACCCGGAGCGAGACGGGCACGGCCGCGGCAAGTTGCTCCAGCCGCTCCGCGAGCGGGGAGTCGAGGAGATCGACCCCGTCGACGAGCAGCACGTCGAAGAAGTACGTCGACACCGGCGCCTGCCGGCGCAGTGCGGCCACGTCGGCGCTGCTCGCCGTACGCGACCCGGTGACCTGGAACGGCGCCGGGCGACCGTCCGGACGCAGGATTATCACTTCACCGTCGAGCACCAGCCTCGTCGCGGGCAGCGCGCGGACCGCCTCGACCGTCTCAGGGAGCCGGTCGGTGATGTCGTCCAGACTGCGGGTGAAGACGCGCACGGCGTCGTCCACCCGGTGCACCTGCACCCGGATGCCGTCGAGCTTGCGGTCGACCAGCACCCCGCCGCCGGCGTCGGCTTTGGCGAGGGCCGTAGCGACGTCGGGCGCCGTGCCGGCCAGCATCGGGCTGACCGGGACACCGACGGTGAGGCGTACGGCATGCAGGCCGGCGAGTCCTCGGGCGGCGGCGATCTCGGCCGCCCGCACGGTCGAGCCGAGCAGCATCGCGGCGCGTCGCACCGCGCCGATAGGCACGCCGTACGCCTGTGCGACCGCATCCTGCACGCTCGTGTCGAGGGCACCCTGGCGGACGTCCTCGAGCAGCAGGCCGGTGAGGTACGCCTGCTCGGGCGCGGTCGCGCGGGCGTACAGGTCGGCCACGACCGTGCGCCGGGACGCCTGGCTGCCCGAGCCCGCGGTGGCGGCGAGCCGGTCGAACGCCCGCTGCACCTCCGCCACGGTCAGCGACGGCTCGGCGGCCGGCTCGGGCACGTCGCGCAGCCCGGCCCAGCCGAGGCCGGTCCGTCGCTGGGTCAGCCGCCCCGACAGCCAGCTGACCACCGTGGGGAGGTCGTCCGGGGTGGTGTCGGGGAGCAGGGCGGCCAGGGCGTCCCGCTTGGCCAGTCGCGACCGCGTGGCACGCACCTGCGCGGACACGTCGACGAGCCGGGTGAGGAGCACCGGCTCATTGTGCGCGGGCGGCCGCTGCCCTTGTTGGCTCGGGGTGGCCCGGTGCGGTCCTATTGGATCGGGGTGGCCCCGGTCCAATCCGATGTGGCACCTACGCCACCCGATGATGCCGTCGACGTGGGCCGTACGAGCGGAGCGGTCCCCTCCGATCCCCGAGGGCCGGTGATACTGACGCGATGGCAGCGGTCGAGCGCACGTGGCGTCCCGGACGGCCGGTCCCGGTAGGCATCACGCTCGCGCCGCTGCGTCGTGGCGCCGGCGACCCGACGTACGCCGCGCGCGGCGACACCGTCTGGCGTGGCATCCGCACCCCGCACGGCACGGCGTCGCTCGCGTTGTGCGCCGATCCGGGGGCCGCATGCGTACGAGCGCGGGCGTGGGGTGCGGGTGCGGAGTGGGCGTGCGAGCAGGTCCCCAGCATGCTGGGCGCAGACGACGACCCGGCCGGGTTCGTGCCGGAGCACCCGCTGCTCGCCACGATGCACGCCCGGCACCCGCACTGGCGGGTGCCCCGCTCGGGGCTGGTGTTCGAGGCGCTCATCGCGGCGGCCATCGAGCAGAAGGTGACCGGCCAGGAGGCGTTTACCGGCTGGCGCCGGCTGGTGCGCCGGTACGGCGAGCGCGCACCCGGACCGCCGGGCGAACGCGGGCTGATGGTGCTCCCCGCGCCGGAGACCGTCCGGCGCATCCCGTCGTGGGAGTGGCTCGCCATGCCGGTCGACCCCGCCCGGTCCTCGACCGTCCTGCGGGTGGCCGCCGTGGCCGACTCGCTGGAACGCACCCTCGCCCTGGCGCCGACCGAGGCGGAGTCGGCTCTGCGGTCGGTGCCCGGCGTCGGGGTCTGGACGGCCGCAGAGGTACGTCAGCGAGCCCATGGTGATTCCGACGCGCTCAGCTTCGGCGACTACCACGTCGCGTCCTCGGTGGGACACGCCCTCACCGGCGAGGCGGTCGACGACGCCGGCATGGGCCGGCTGCTGGAGCCGTACCGGCCGCACCGGTACCGCGTGCAACGGCTGGTCGAGCTGGCCGGCATCCGGGCTCCCCGTCGCGGCCCCAAGATGAGCCCGCGCCGCCACCTCCCCGGCTCCGCCCGTTGAGCTGCCACCGTGTGCGGGTGCCCGGACGCCTCCTGGCGGTGACAAGTCGGTACGGTGCGGGGCGCCTCGTAGCGGTGACAAGTCGGTACGGTGCGGGGCGCCTCGTCGCGGTGACAACCTTTGTCGGTGCCCGGTCGTAGGCTCGTCGACATGAGGCCCGTCACCGATCTCGAGCGTCGCGTCGCCCCGTTCCGGGTCGTCTCCGACTTGACGCCGTCGGGCGACCAGCCGACCGCGATCGATGACCTCGAGCGCCGCATCACCGACCACGAGCACGACGTCGTGCTGCTCGGCGCGACCGGCACCGGCAAGACCGCCACGGTCGCGTGGCTCGCCGAGCGGGTGCAGCGCCCGATCCTCGTGCTGCAGCCCAACAAGACACTCGCCGCGCAGTACGCCAACGAGCTGCGCGAGCTGTTCCCGCACAACGCGGTCGAGTACTTCGTCTCCTACTACGACTACTACCAGCCCGAGGCGTACGTCCCGCAGACCGACACCTACATCGAGAAGGACTCCTCGCTCAACGAGGAGGTCGAGCGGCTGCGCCACTCCTCGACCAACTCCCTGCTCACCCGCCGTGACGTCATCGTCGTCGCCACCGTGTCCGCGATCTATGGTCTCGGCACCCCGCAGGAGTACGTCGACCGCATGGTGCGGCTCAAGATCGGCCAGGAGGTCGAGCGCGACGGCCTGCTGCGCCGCCTCGTCGACATGCAGTACGCCCGCAATGACCTGGCCGGTACGCGAGGCACGTTCCGCGTCCGCGGGGACACCCTCGAGGTGTTCCCCGTGTACGAAGAGCTGGCCGTGCGGGTCGAGCTCTTCGGCGACGAGATCGAGCGGTTGATGACGCTGCACCCGGTCACCGGTGAGGTGGTCACCGAGGACAAGGAGCTCTACGTCTTCCCGGCCACCCACTACGTCGCCGGCCCGGAACGGATGGAGCGTGCCATCGGCGGCATCGAGGCCGAGCTCGAGCAGCGGCTGGCCGAGCTCGAGCGTGAGCACCGGCTGCTGGAGGCGCAGCGGCTGCGCATGCGTACCAGCTACGACATCGAGATGATGCGCCAGGTCGGCACCTGCTCGGGCATCGAGAACTACTCTCGCCACATCGACGGCCGCGGCCCGGGCTCGGCGCCCAACTGTCTGCTCGACTACTTCCCCGAGGACTTCCTGCTCGTCATCGACGAGTCGCACGTGACGGTCCCGCAGATCGGTGGCATGTACGAAGGCGACATGTCGCGCAAGCGCACCCTGGTCGACCACGGCTTCCGCCTGCCCAGCGCGATGGACAACCGGCCGCTGCGCTGGGAGGAGTTCCTCGACCGGATCGGGCAGACCGTCTACTCCTCGGCCACCCCGGGTTCTTACGAGATGAGCAAGGTCGACAGTGTGGTCGAGCAGATCATCAGGCCCACCGGCCTGGTCGACCCCGAGGTCGTGGTCAAACCGACGAAGGGTCAGATCGACGACCTCATCGACGAGATCCGTACCCGCACGGACAAGCATGAGCGGGTGCTGGTGACCACGCTGACCAAGAAGATGTCGGAGGACCTCACCGACTACCTGCTCGAGGCCGGAGTGCGCACCCGGTACCTGCACAGCGAGGTCGACACCTTGCGCCGGGTCGAGCTGCTGCGCGAGCTGCGGCTCGGCGAGTTCGACGTCATGGTCGGCATCAACCTGCTGCGGGAGGGTCTCGACCTGCCCGAGGTGAGCCTCGTCTCCATCCTGGACGCCGACAAGGAGGGCTTCCTGCGCTCGGGCACCTCGCTGATCCAGACCATCGGCCGGGCCGCCCGCAACGTGTCCGGCCAGGTGCACATGTACGCCGACTCGATCACCCCGTCGATGGCCAGTGCCATCGAGGAGACCAACCGGCGCCGCGCCAAGCAGCACGCGTACAACACCGAGCGCGGCGTCGATCCCCAGCCACTGCGCAAGCGGATCGCCGACATCACCGACATGCTCGCCCGCGAGGACGCCGACACCGCCGGGCTGATCGGCTCCGGCCGGCAGCAGAGCCGAGGCAAGTCGCCGGTGCCGACGCTGGGCAAGGGCACCGCCCGGTCCACCCGCGACCGGGCCGACGTACCGGCCGGCGACCTGGCCGACCTGGTGCAGCAGCTCACCGAGCAGATGCACACCGCCGCTGCCGAGCTGCAGTTCGAGGTGGCCGCCCGCCTTCGCGACGAGGTGCGGGAGCTGAAGAGGGAGCTGCGCTCCATGGTTGCCGCCGGAGCCGGGTGAGCGACCCCACGCCGGCCAGCATCTCGCCGGCGACCAGCTGCTGTGCGAGCTGGCGGACCGGTTGCGCGACAACCTGCGCGGGGGTGACCGGCTCTACCGCATCGGTGGCGACGAGTTCGCGGCAATCCTGCCGGACACCACCGCCGAAGTGGCGGCACAGGTCGCCGAACGCCTCGTCGAGGCCGCCCGCCGGGCCCGCTCGACGGTCTCGATCGGCATGGCCATGGTCGACGACGACGGGCCGCTCGGTGCTCGGCTCCGGGCTGACGCGGTGTTGTACGAGGCAAAGGCCCATGGCCGTGACCGGGTGAAAAGCGGCTGCGGCTGACGCCCGCGCGCTGTCCGATGCGGGGCCAGGTGTCGGTCGGCCGCCTACCGGCTTACTGCACCCCTTCCGCCTGCTGAGCACGCCGTGCGCTCACCACACCGACAGCTGCCAGGGCAAGCTGAGCACGCCGGTTCGGACACCCAGGCACGCGTACACCCAGTCGAGCAGCGGGGAGGCCAGGTCGTCGCAGGCCAGCGGGACCGACAGGGCGTGGCCCCCCAGTGCGGGCTGGTGTGCCGCAGTCGGTGACTCCGACGACTCCGCCGGCCGCAAGCGGTCGAGCAGCCCGACGTGCGGGTAACGCCGCACCAGCACCCGCTCGCGGTCCACGTCGGCCCGGCGGCACGCCGCAGACACCGCCGTCTGGAGGCCACCCTGGGTGTCGACCAGGCCCCGCTCCCGGGCGTCGGCCCCGGTCCACACGCGACCGCGGGCCAGCGGCTCGAGCTCGCTCACGGGCAGGCCCCGGTCCGCGGCGGCCTTCTGCGTGAAGTCGGCGTAGACGAGGTCGAGCCACTCCTGCACCCGGGTCCACTCGTCGTCGGCGAACCTGCGCAGCGCGGAAAACATCGCCGCCCGCGAGCCGGCGACCACCTGCTCCTGCACCAGCCCCAGCTTGTCGGTGAGCTCGCGCAGCACCACCTTGCCGCCGAGCACCCCGATCGACCCGGTCAGCGTGCCGGGCAAGGCCACCACCTCGTCGGCGGGCATCGACACGAAGTAGCCACCCGAGGCCGCCAGGCTCCCCATCGAGGCGATCACCGGTCGGCCGGTCTCGCGCAGGGCGAGCACCTCGCGCCGGATCGCGTCGGAGGCGGTGTACGACCCGCCGGGGCTGTCCACGCGCAGCACCACGGCGCGGACCGGGTCGACGTCCGCGAGCGCCCGAAGCGCCGCTCCGACCGAGTCCGAGCCGGCCGACGGGCCGCGGCCAGGTGCCGTGCCACCGCGGCCGGACACGATGCCGCCGGCCACGTCGACCACGGCCACGACCGGACGTCGGCGTCCGGGTACGGAGCGGACGTGGTGGTGCGCGGCGTATCGGTGCGCGTACTGCAACCTGAGCTCGCCGCGGCGACCTACCGCGCGGCGCAGGTGCGCGTACGCCTCGTCGCGGTAGCCGACCTGGTCGACCAGCCGCATCGTCCGTGCCTGCTCGGCGGTCAGCGGCGCGGTGTCGAAGGCGGTGTCGAGCTCCGCGGCGGACAGCCCGCGAGCGGGGCCTACCACCGCGCGTACCTGCTCGACGACGGAGTCGGCGAGGCGCTGGCTCATCTCCCGGTTGGCGTCGCTGACCTCGTGCGCGGCCAGCTGCTCGGCGGCCGTCTTGTACTCGTGCCGCTGACCCAGCTGCGGCTCGGCACCCACCTTGTCGAGGCTGCCGCGCAGCAGCGTCATGGTCACGGCCACGCCGGTCAGCGCGAGGGTCCCGCTGGGCTGCACCCACACCTGGTCGCAGTGCGCGGCCAGGTAGTACGGCACCGTCCCCGGTGACAGCTCGCCGAAGGACTCCGCCCACGCCAGCGTCGGCTTGTCGTGCCGGGCCACGTCGCGCAGGGCCGCGCCGAGCTCCTCGGCCTGCGCGAGGCTCAACGCTGCCATACCGACCTGGACTACCACGCCGGCCACCTGCGGGTCGCGGGCTCCCCGCCGGAGCCCCGCCACCACCTGCGACAGCACCGGCACGCCCCGCGCCCGCAGCGCGGCCACCGGGTCGTCGGGCGTCACCGACAGCAGCCCCCGGGTGAGGTCGACCTCGAGCAGCAGGGGAGGAGCGCCCAGCCGCCGGGCCAGCCGCGGGCCGGCCACCGGCAACCGGTCCCACGGCAGCCTGGCCAGGGCGGCGGGTGCGGCCGGACGGGAGCGCGTGTGTGAGCTCATCGGCTCACTGTAGGTGTGGCCCCCGACGGCGTGAGCCGGGCGTCGGTGCCCCGATAGGGTCGGGCCACCTTCGAGGACAGGAGCACCAGATGCACTACCGCAGACTCGGCCGCAGCGGGTGCGCGGTCTCGGCGCTGGCGCTGGGCACCATGACCTTCGGCGACGAGACCGACGAGGTCGGCGCGCACGAACAGCTCGACACCTACGTCGAGGCCGGCGGCACGCTCGTCGACACCGCCGACGTCTACTCGACCGGTGCCTCCGAGCAGATCATCGGGCGGTGGCTCGCGGCGCGTCCGGCCGACGTCCGTGACCGCGTCGTGCTCGCCACCAAGGGTCGGTTCCCGATGGGGGACGAGCCCAACGCCCTCGGCAGCTCTCGCCGGCACCTGCGCCGTGCCCTCGACGCGTCGCTGAGCCGGCTCGGCGTCGACCACGTCGACCTCTACCAGGTGCACGCCTGGGACCCGTGCACTCCGCTGGAGGAGACGCTGCGCTTCCTCGACGACGCCGTCCGAGCGGGCAAGATCTCCTACCCGGGCCTGTCGAACTTCACCGGCTGGCAGGTGCAGAAGGCGGTCGATCTCGCCGAGCGCGAACACCTCGCCGCGCCGGTCACGCTGCAGCCGTCGTACAGCCTGCTGGTGCGCGGTGTCGAGTACGAGATCCTGCCGGCGTGCGAGCACAACGGACTGGGCGTGCTGCCCTGGGGGCCGCTGGGCGGTGGCTGGCTGTCCGGCAAGTACACCCGCGACCAGCGCCCGTCAGGAGCGACCCGCCTCGGTGAGGACCCCGAACGCGGCATCGAGGCGTACGACAAGGTGAGCGGCCAGGCGCGCACCTGGGACGTGCTCGAGGCGGTGCAGGACGTCGCCGAGGCACAGGAGGCGTCGATGGCGCAGGTGGCCCTCGCTTGGCTCGTCGCTCGGCACGCGGTCACCTCGGTGATCCTCGGCGCTCGCACCACCGAGCAGCTGCGCGACAACCTCGGCGCCGCCGACCTCGTGCTGAGCGACGACCAGATCGCGCGACTCGACGAGGTGAGCGACCCCGGTGCCCCCGACTACCCTTACGGCAAGGTCGGCGCCGGTGCACGCACCCGCGACCTGGCGGGTCCCTGAGCTGGCTCCTGCGGTTCCCGCGTCCGGCTGCGGCGCGTCGTCCGGCTGCGGCGCGTCTGACGTGACTGCAGGTGGGTTTCAGCGCCCGCAAAGCCACCTGGCGCCACGTCGGACGCTGCCCGGGGGGCTGGCGCAGGAGCCTGGTGCCGAGACCGCAACGCAGGCGAGGACGCGAACGCTGATCGGGCCGGCGGTTTGACAGACTGACCGGTGTCGACTGCCGAGAGGACTCCATGGACGTCTCCGCCCTGGCCTGGGTGATCACCCTCGGTGTCACCATGACGATCCTCGCCTTCGACGTCGTGATCGTGGGGCGCCGCCCGCACGAGCCGTCGACCAGGGAGTCGGCCATCGCGGTCAGCATCTACATCTCGCTGGCGGTGCTCTTCGGGATCTGGATCTGGATCGACTACGGCCACACGTACGGCACCGAGTTCTTCGCCGGCTGGCTCACCGAGTACAGCCTGTCGATCGACAACCTCTTCGTCTTCATCATCATCATGGGCAAGTTCTCGGTGCCGCGGAAGTACCAGGCCGAAGCGCTGCTGATCGGCATCATCCTGGCGCTGGTGTTCCGTGGCGTCTTCATCGCGATCGGTGCGGTCGCCATCGCCAAGATCTCGTGGATCTTCTACCTCTTCGGTGCCTTCCTGGTCTACACCGCGATCTCGCTGGTCCGCTCCGGTGACGACGACGAGTTCGAGGAGAACCGGTTGCTCCGCTTTGTGGAGAAGCGGTTCCCGGCCACCAGTGAGTGGCACGGCGTGAAGATCCTGGCCAAGGTCGACGGTCGGCGCGTGGCCACGCCGATGTTGATCGTGATCGTGGCGCTCGGCTCCACCGACGTCCTCTTCGCGCTCGACTCGATCCCGGCCATCTACGGGCTCACCAGCGAGCCGTACATCGTGCTCACCGCCAACATCTTCGCGCTCATGGGACTACGCCAGCTCTACTTCCTGCTCGGCGATCTGCTCCGGCGGCTCGTCTACCTGGCGTACGGCCTGGCGTTCGTCCTCGCGTTCATCGGCGTCAAACTGGTGCTGGAGGCCCTGCACGAGAACGAGCTGCCGTTCGTCAACGGCGGTGAACACGTCCCGGTGCCGACCATCCCGACCCTGCTGTCGCTCGGCGTGATCCTGGTCACCTTGGTGGTGACAACGCTGGCCAGCCTCGCCAAGGCCAAGCGGGATCCCGACACCGAGGTCACCAAGCACGACACCCCCTTGGCGCCCTGACGGCGGCACCCGACTTGGCATCGCGGCGACGAGCGTCTACGGTTCAGCGGTCTGCATAACGGTCCGGTAACGCCGAGTCCCGCCCGCCGGTCCGTCATCCCTCTCTCACACGACACCAGAGCTCCGGGCGGGAGTGGGGGACCCACCGTTACCCGGGTCCGTCCAGCGCCACTGGACAAACCCTCGGGGTGAAGTCGCCAACGTGCGACCGGGCAGCTTTCCGGCCCGAACCCGACAGCTCACTCCACAGGCGTCTGGGAAGGAGTTTCGTCATGCGTTACCACCCCACTCACCGCGCCGAGACCGAGCCGCTGTCCAAGCGCACCGGCCGGCTCACCGCCTCCGGAGTCGCTGTCGCAGCGCTCGCGGCCGCGCCGCTCGCGGTGGCCGGTCCGGCCGACGCCGCGACCGACCGGACCTGGAACCGGCTGGCCGACTGCGAGTCGGGCCGCAACTGGCACATCAACACCGGCAACGGCTACTACGGCGGCCTGCAGTTCTCGTACGGGACGTGGCGGGCCTACGGCGGCGGCCGCTTCGCCTCGTACGCGCACCAGGCCAGCCGGGCCGAGCAGATCAAGATCGCCGAGAAGGTCCTGCACGGGCAGGGCTGGGGGGCCTGGCCGGCCTGCTCCGCCCGGCTCGGCCTCGGCCCGGGCGACGTGGGCGGCACCAGCCGCGGCGGCCACCGGTCGCACCACCGTCAGCGCACCTACGTGGTCAAGCCCGGTGACACGCTGGCCAAGATCGCCAACAAGAAAAACATCAACGGTGGCTGGCGGCACCTGTACCGGCTGAACAAGCACCGGCTGCACAAGGACCCGAGCAACCTGCACGTCGGCAACTTCCTGCGGCTGTACCGCTGGCGGTGACGGCCGTCACCCCGTCCGGCTGACCGGTACGCCGAGACGCCCTGCCCGCAGCGGGCCGGGCGTCTCGCCGTCCCCGGGCCAGCCGGACCTCAGGGTTGCGGGCACGCTGCGCCGACCCCCTCCGCCGCCACCGGGTCCTCCGCGATCACACCGCCCTCAGGTGCGCGCAGCAGATCCCTCTCGCCGTGCTGACCCAGCCGAAGTGGTGCACCGGTCGCCGGCTACCAGCCGCGCTCGCGCCACTGCGGAAGGCTGGCCCGCTCGGCGCCGAGCGTGGTGTCGGCACCGTGGCCGGGATAGACCCAGGTCTCGTCGGGCAGCCGGTCGAAGAGCTTGCGCTCGACGTCGTCGAGCAACGAGGTGAACGACTCGGGTGAGGTCGTACGCCCGACCCCACCGGGGAACAGCGAGTCGCCGGTGAACAGGTGCGGCGTGCCCTCCGGGTCGTCGTAGAGCAGGGCGACCGATCCGGGCGTGTGGCCGACGAGGTGGATGACCTCCAGCTCGCACTGCCCGACCCGCACCCGGTCGCCGTCGTTCAGGCTTACGTCGACTGGCACGGGGAGGTCGTCAGCATCGGCCTCGCCGGCCAGCGTCTCGGCGCCGGTGGCCTCGACGACCTGGGGGAGCGCCTGCCAGTGGTCCCCGTGCCCGTGAGTGGTGACGACCCGTGCGAGCCCGTCGTCGCCGACGACGCGCAGCAGGGTGTCGGGCTCGTTCGCGGCGTCGATCAGCAGCTGCTCGTCGGTGCGCCGACAGCGCAGCACGTACGCGTTGTTGTCCATCGGGCCGACGGCGGTCTTGGTGACGATGAGCTCGGGAAGCTCCCTGGTGTCCGGTCGCCCGCCGACGCTGACGTTGCCGTGGTAGGTCATGACAGGCAGCCTGGCAG
The DNA here is from genome assembly GCA_038233355.1 of Propionibacteriales bacterium. Taxonomy (GTDB): domain Bacteria; phylum Actinomycetota; class Actinomycetes; order Propionibacteriales; family Nocardioidaceae; genus DASQMN01. The sequence goes on along the minus strand of JBBSMD010000026.1, from coordinate 2,206 downwards.
AGCTGCGGCGGAAGGTTTTGTCGGACCCCCTCGTTACCGTGAGCGCCGACTCGACCCCGCCGTCCCCTGAATCCCCCCGTACACCGACCGCCGCCTGCCGATCGCCGACTCTGCTGGGAGGATCGCCCCCGTGGCCGACCGACTGCTGATCCGCGGCGCCCGCGAGCACAACCTCAAGGACGTCTCGCTCGAGCTGCCGCGCGACAGCCTCATCGTATTCACCGGCCTCAGCGGCTCGGGCAAGTCCTCGCTGGCGTTCGACACCATCTTCGCCGAGGGGCAGCGGCGCTACGTCGAGTCCCTGTCGGCGTACGCGCGCCAGTTCCTCGGCCAGATGGACAAGCCCGACGTCGACTTCATCGAGGGCCTGAGCCCGGCGGTCTCCATCGACCAGAAGTCGACCTCTCGCAACCCCCGCTCGACGGTCGGCACCATCACCGAGGTCTACGACTACCTGCGCCTGCTCTACGCGCGGGCCGGCCGGCCGCACTGCCCTGTCTGCGGGCGGCCGATCGCGCGCCAGACCCCCCAGCAGATCGTCGACCGCGTGCTCGAGCTCGACGAGGGCGCCCGGTTCCAGGTGCTGGCGCCGGTCGTACGCGGGCGCAAGGGTGAGTACGCCGAGCTGTTCCGCCAGCTGCAGACGCAGGGATTCAGCCGGGTGCGGGTCGGCGGTGTGACCCATCCGTTGGTCGAGCCGCCGACCCTCGACAAGCAGCGCAAGCACACCATCGAGGTGGTCGTGGACCGGCTCGCGGTCAAGGAGTCGGCCAAGCGTCGCCTCACCGACTCGGTGGAGACCGCGCTGGGCCTCGCGAGCGGGCTGGTGGTGCTCGACTTCGTCGATCTGCCCGCCGACGACCCGGGACGTGAGCGGACCTTCTCCGAGCACCTCGCCTGCCTGCACGACGACCTGTCGTTCGAGGAGCTCGAGCCGCGCTCGTTCTCGTTCAACTCACCCTTCGGCGCCTGCCCGACCTGCCACGGCCTGGGCACCCGCATGGAGGTCGACCCCGACCTCGTCGTGCCCGACCCCGACCGCTCGATCGACGACGGTGCCATCGCCCCGTGGTCGTCGGCATCGGTGTCCGACTACTTCCGCCGGCTGCTCGACGCGCTCGCCGACGACATGGGGTTCTCGACGAGGACGCCCTTCTCCCGGCTGCCCAACCGGGCGCGCGCCGCGCTGCTGCGCGGCCATCCGACCCAGGTGCACGTGCGCTACAAGAACCGCTACGGCCGCGAGCGCGCGTACTACACGACCTTCGAGGGCGTGATCCCTTACATCGAGCGCCGGCACGCCGAGGCCGAGTCCGACACCAGTCGGGAGCGTTTCGAGGGCTTCATGCGCGAGGTGCCGTGCCCCGACTGCGGCGGCGCGCGGCTCAAGCCGGTCGTACTCGCCTCGACCCTGACGGGCTGCCCGGGCGCGGAGCCGCGGGAGCGCAACATCGCCGAGGTCTGCGCCCTACCGATCGGAGAGGCCGCCGCCTTCTTGTCCACCCTCGAGATGAGTGACCGCGAGCGCCAGATCGGCGAGCGGGTGCTCAAGGAGATCCACGAGCGGTTGCGCTTCCTGCTCGACGTCGGCCTCGACTACCTCACTCTTGACCGGGCGTCCGGCTCGCTGTCCGGCGGGGAGGCGCAGCGCATCCGGCTGGCGACCCAGATCGGTGCCGGCCTCGTCGGCGTGCTGTACGTCCTCGACGAGCCGTCGATCGGGCTGCACCAGCGCGACAACCACCGGCTCATCGAGACCCTCGTACGCCTGCGCGACCTCGGCAACACGCTCATCGTGGTCGAGCACGACGAGGACACCATCCGGGTCGCCGACTGGGTGGTCGACATCGGCCCGGGCGCGGGGGAGCACGGCGGGCAGATCGTCGTGTCGGGGCCCGTGGAGGAGCTCTTCTCCTCGCCTGACTCGCTGACCGGGCGCTACCTGTCCGGTCGTGAGCGCATCCCGCTGCCGGCCGCGCGCCGGCACCGCACCCTCGGTCGTGAGCTGGTGGTGCACGACGCGCGCGAGCACAACCTGCGCGACGTCAGCGTGGGCTTCCCGCTCGGGGTGCTCTGCGCGGTCACCGGGGTCAGCGGGTCGGGCAAGTCGACGCTGGTCAACGACATCCTCTACGCCGCCCTGGCGAAGCGGATCTACTCCGCGCGCGAGATCCCGGGGCGGCACCGCACCATCACCGGCGCCGAG